>CAZVPE010000070.1:0-23667 GCA_964628155.1 uncultured Polyangiaceae bacterium
AAGACGCAATCATCAACGATCAGATCGACCGCATGCGCCACTCGGCGACCGTCGCACTCCTGTCGCGGCGCGACGTCATCATCGTCGCCAGCGTGAGCTGCATTTATGGAATCGGGAGCGCCGAGAGTTACCACGGCCTGGTGATCCAGCTTGCCGTCGGCGAAGAACTGCGGCGCGACACGCTCCTGCGGCGCCTGGTCGACATCCAATACGAGCGGAACGATATCGACTTCCACCGGGGCACTTTCCGCGTCCGGGGGGATGTGGTCGAAATTTTCCCCACCTACGAACACGAGACAGCCATCCGCGTCGAGTTCTTCGGGGACGTCATCGAGTCGATCAAGGAGGTCGACCCGCTTCGGGGTCGTGTGAAGCAGACCCTCGACCGCTACGCCATCTACCCCGGGTCCCACTACGTGACCCCTCAGGCGCAAATGCGGCGGGCGGTCGAGAGCATCCGCGAGGAGTTGCGCGAGCGGCTCGACGTACTCGACAAGGGAGTGCGGTTTCTCGAGAAGCAGCGGCTCGAGCAGCGGACGCTCTACGACCTCGAGATGATGGAGCAGATGGGCTTCTGTTCCGGAATCGAGAATTATTCGCGGCACCTCTCGGGCCGAAAGCCGGGCGAACCCCCCCCGACGCTGCTCGACTACTTTCCGCACGATTTCTTGCTCGTCATCGACGAGTCCCACCAGACCATGCCGCAGCTCCAGGCGATGTACCGCGGGGACCGCGCGAGAAAAGAAACGCTCGTCGAGTACGGCTTTCGCCTCCCGAGCGCGCTCGACAATCGGCCTCTCAAGTTCGAAGAATTCGAAGAGCACGCGCGTCAGGTCATCTACGTGTCGGCCACCCCGGGCGAATACGAGCTCGAGAAGGCGCAGGGCGTCGTCGTCGAACAGCTCATCCGCCCCACGGGGCTGACCGATCCGGAGGTGGAGGTTCGCCCCGTCTCCGGCCAGGTCGACGACCTCTTGGGCGAGATCAAAGAACGCGTGAAGAAAAGCGAACGCGTCTTGGTAACGACCCTGACCAAGCGAATGGCCGAAGATCTCACCGATTTCTATCGCGAACTCGGCGTCCGCGTCCGCTACTTGCACTCGGACATCGACACCCTCGAGCGAATCGACATATTGCGTGATCTGCGCCTCGGAGAGTTCGACGTCCTCGTGGGCATCAACCTCCTGCGCGAGGGCCTCGATCTCCCGGAAGTGTCGCTCGTTGCCATCTTCGACGCGGACAAAGAAGGCTTCCTGCGAAGCGCGCGATCGCTCATCCAGACCATGGGACGAGCGGCGCGCAATCTGAACGGCCGCGTCATCATGTACGCGGACTCGATCACACCCGCGATGAAGAGCGCCATGGAAGAGACCACTCGGCGGAGAGCGGTCCAGGAGGCGTACAACGTCGAGCACGGCATCGTGCCGCAAACGGTCGTGCGGGCGATCATGAACATCAACCCGGCGAGCGGCACGATCGACTATTTCAACGTTCCCAAGTTGGCCAAGGGCGAGCGCGGCCAGCTCGCGGCGCCCGGGGGCGTACCGGACATCGAAGAGCGTATCGCGGCGATGCGTCTCGAGATGTTCGCCGCAGCCGAGGAGCTCCAGTTCGAAAAGGCCGCGCGGATGCGCGACGACTTGAAGAAGCTCGAGGCGATCGCGGGGATCGACGCGGGGGCAGGGGCGTCCGAGGCCCCGAGCTTCGACCCGTACGCGTCCGGGACGAAGAAGGCGAGCGCACGCGGTCGCGGCGCGGCCAAGCCGAGCGGTGGTGCGGCGCGAGCGGGCAGGCGATATAAGTCGCGATGATGGTCGGACCCGTCGTCTCGCACATTTCCGATACCGCTCGGTGGGTGGCGGCATACCGCGCCATCGAATCCAATCGGCCCGACGCGCTTTTTCACGACCCGTTTGCCGCCAAGTTGGCGGGTGACCTCGGCCCGAAAATCGCCGGAAAAATGCGCCGAACGATGGGTCGAAGCGGCTGGCCCATCGTTGTCCGCACCAAAATCATCGACGAGCTCGTGCTGGCCGCAGTCCGCGAGGGGGCCGATCGAATCCTGAACCTCGCCGCGGGACTCGACTCACGACCGTACCGGTTGGCGCTCCCTCCGTCGCTCACGTGGATCGAGGCGGATCTCGCCGCAATGGTCGACGAAAAGGAGCGCATGATGCACGCGGAAACGCCTCGCTGCCAGCTCGTGCGCGAGCGGGTCGATCTCGCGCAGCCGCGGGCTCGCGCCGAATTCCTGGACAGGGCGCTCGAGGGAGCGAGCCACGCCGTCGTCATCACCGAAGGGTTGCTCATCTACCTCGACGAAGATGCGGTCCGCGCAATCGCCCGCGACCTGGCGTCGCGACGCCCGGTGCGGGGGTGGATCGTAGACCTCGTCTCGCCGGCGGTGCTCCGCATGATGCGCAGACAGGTCAATCATCACTTGTCCGGCGACGCCGAAATGCAATTCGCACCGGAAAACGGCGTTTCGTTCTTCGCCCCGCTGGGGTGGGCGCCAGGCGCCATTCGCTCGAATCTGCGCGAGGCCTACCGAACGAAGCGATTGCCGCTCCTTCTACGGCCGTTCGCGCTGTTCCCGGAGCCGGACCCCGCCAACCCCGGAGGGCGGCCCTGGGGCGGCGTCGTACGATTCGATCGGGCGCCCTCGGTCCAGTAGCCGATTCCCGTGCGCCGCGTCCGCTCGAGCCTCAGGATCCGAGCTTCGTCACGCGCGCCGTGGTCACGAAGTACCGCTCCCAGCGGCGCCACCGCACTTCCGCGGCGAACGTGCCGTCGCCCGCCGGCAAATGCATCTGCACATCGGCCGCTCCCGCCGCCAGGGGCCGTACAGAAACCTCCTTGAACCCGACGTAGCGGCGCACGAATGGGTCGAGCGCTTTGTAGATGGCCTCTTTCGCCGAAAAACGCAGGAGCACGGCTCTGGCGCGAGCTGCCGACTCGAGACCGGCGACCTCCCCGACTTCCTCGTCGGTCAGGACTTTCGACGCGATGTCCTGCGACGGCGCCCGATCGACCTCGACGTCGACTCCAAGACGCGTTGCAGCGTGCGGAGTCGCGGGAGCGACGAGGGCGACGGCGAGTGTTTCCTTGTGGCTGATCGAGCCCCAGACCTCCGGAGGAAGCATCGGCGCTCCTCGTGAGTCGACCAGGACGGGCGGGGCATCGAGGCCGGCGCGCGAGAGCGCCAGCCGGAGCGCCAAGCGGCCCCCCAACCACGTGCGGCGCCGTACGGCCGTCAGCTTTGCCGCGAAAACGAGCTCCCCTGCCGGCAGGGTATCCGCGCCGGGCGTCTCCCCATGCGGAAGACGAAGGCCGATGCACCGCCCGTGCTCGAGACGAAAGTCGAACGCGATGTCCGAGACCACCCGCGCCCATCGTGCCACGGCGGCCCGCGGCGTGATACGAGAGAACTTGCCGTGATGCAGCCTCACGTCCACGTCGTCGTCCTCGCAGGGGGCTCCGGTACACGGTTCTGGCCCGCGTCCCGCCGCCGGATGCCCAAGCAGCTCTTGCCGCTGGCCGGCCGGCCGAACGAACCGTTGATCGCGGCGACGGTGCGCCGTTTGGGGGGACTCGTGGCGCCCGAGGACGTCTGGGTCGCCACCGGTGCCGACCTCGTCGCCGCGACGGCCGCCGCCCTGCCTGGCGTTCCGCGTTCGCACTTTCTCGCCGAGCCGGTGCCTCGCAACACCGCTCCGTGCATCGGGTGGGCGAGCGCGACCATCGCGCGCGACGATCCCGAGGCAATCGTCGCCGTCCTGCCGGCCGACCACTTCATCGCTGACGAGGCCGCGTTCCGCGCCGTCGTGGCAAAAGCGATCGACGTGGCGAGAGCCGGGTGGCTAACCACCGTCGGAATCGTGCCGACCCGCCCGGACACCGGCTACGGCTACATCGAGGTCGGTCAACCGATAGCCGAAGGTGTCAACCAAGCGGTGCGGTTCGTCGAGAAGCCGAGCCTGCCCGTTGCGGAAGGGTTTCTCGCCGGAGAGCGGCACCTGTGGAACGCCGGGATGTTCTTCTTTCGCGCGAGCGTCATGCGAAGCGCGATCGCCGCGCACCTGCCCGCGCTTGCGGCCGGCCTCGATCGAATCGACGCGGCCGCCGCGACCGGTGATCCGTCCGCCGTGGTCGCCGAGGTTTTCCCGGCGTTCCCCTCGATCTCGATCGACCACGGAGTCATGGAGAAAGCCGAGCGCATTGCGGTCGTTCCGGGGAGCTTCGGATGGAACGACGTCGGAAGCTGGGAGGTGACTTGGGACATGGCCGCGCGCGACGCACAAGGCAACGCGCTTCCCGAGGGAACGGTCGCCGTCGACGCGACCGGGAACCTCGTGCGCGACATGACGCGGGGCGCGGCCGGGAAGCGCTGGGCGCTGATCGGCGTCCACGACCTGGTCGTCGTCGAGACCGACGACGCCGTGCTCGTGGTTCCCCGTGCTCGCGTTCAAGAGGTACGCGCCGTGGTGGCCGCGCTCGAGAAGCGGGGGGAAGTGGAGAAGCTCTAGAAAAACGGGCCCCCTACTTCTTCTTTTTCGGAGCGCCTTTCGCGGCGCCCTTCGGCGCGACGCACGCCTGAAGGTCGAGGTCGCCCGAGAGCATGTAGTCCCCGCTCGTCAGATCGAGATTCAACTTGCCGACGGCGTTCTGTTCCATCGGCGCGCGCACGACCGTCACGCGGCCGGTGGGCTTGAAGCCCGCCGCGTAGTCTTTCTTGCCCCCCGCGCCTACCCGAACGAACGAAATCTCGCCGCCGCCCTTCTTTCCTCCGCGCTTGAGCGAGCCGAGATCGACCTTGTAGCCGTCCTCCAGTGTGATCGTCATCGTGAGGGTACCCTCCCCCGGCTTCGCGTCTCCGCCGCCGCAATCGGTGCGCTCGTCGAGGACGACGACGACCCGACCGTCCTTCTGCATCGGGTGGACAATCCGAGCCGTTTTCGGGGCGAACGGCTTTCCGTCAATTGTGCCGGTTACGGTCGGCGAGGGGCTCGCCGGTGCGGGCGCCGCCTCGGGCGCCGCCTCCGCGGGAGCGGACGACGCGGCCGCGGCGGGCGCCTCGGCCGGGCCCGCGTCGGAGTCGGTCGCGGTGTCGGTGGATGTCGAGCTACTCGTCTCCGGCGACGGCGACTCCGGTGGCTCCGCCGGTTTCTTCGTGCCACCACAGGCCGCGATCATAAGAATGGAAGAGACGAGAAGGGGGCGCATTAGAGTCTCCTTTTGGCTTCGCGAGGGTAAGCGAAACGGAGGCCAAGCACTACCACAGGCCGCCGTCCGGTCGGGCTCTCCTTGCGCGAAGCGGCCGTCCGAGCTACGAGCGTGCTGTCACGAGTTCACGCCAGCGCGACTGGTCATGGAGCGTGACGACGCGGCCACAAGGTGCTCCGTCACGCCGTTTCGACCCCGCGGTATCGAAGATGGCCTCTATGTGCGCTCGCATTCTCGAGCGTTGCCGCGAGAGAGAGAACGTAACGTTTATCGTGACCCCGCCCACTTCTCGGCGCCGTCGGCCCTTCGCCGGCAAGCGCACCCAATCGACTTCTTCACCCAATCGCGTCCAATCCGCTCCCGATTTTCGGTCTCGCTCCGGACAAGCCGGAGGCCCGCCGCCCGTAGCGGCCCCGAAGCTGCGCGACGTTCCATTCGATGCCGCGGTCGTCGCCGCCTCCCCGTTCACTGCACTCGGTCTAACGGTGCCGCTCGTCCGCGCAGTTCTCGATGAGGGCTACACCAAGCCGTCGCCCGTCCAAGCCGAGGTCGTTCCGCTGGTCCTTGCAGGCCGCGACGTGCTCGCGATGGCGCAGACGGGTACCGGAAAGACCGCGGCGTTCGTGCTGCCCATTCTGCAGCGCCTCGCCGCGGAGGGACCGAGCTCCCGCCGCGTCCGGGCGCTCATCCTCACACCCACGCGCGAGCTCGCCGCGCAGATCGCCGAGCGGGTATCCGTCTACGGGAAGCACCTGTCGCTGCGTCACGCGCTCGTCTACGGAGGCGTGAGCCAGAGGGGTCAAGAGATCGCGCTCCGCGCCGGGCCGGACATTCTCGTGGCCACCCCAGGGCGGCTCCTCGATCTGATGCAGCAACGAATCGTGACCCTCGACGCCGTTACGCACTTCGTCCTGGACGAAGCCGACCGGATGCTCGACATGGGCTTCGTGCACGACGTGCGGCGCATCGGCGCCGCCCTCCAGTCGAAGCGGCAGACGCTGCTCTTTTCAGCCACCATCGCCGGCGGAATCGAGAGCCTCGCGCAGAGTATGCTCGTTCAGGCGGCGCGCGTCGCCATCACCCCTGCGGTGACCACCGCGGAGACCGTCGAGCAGTCGGTGGTCTTCGTGTCCCGAGCCGACAAGCCCGCGCTACTCGAGCGCGTCCTTCGCGAAGGATCATCCGGCCGCACCCTCGTCTTCACCCGCACCAAGCACGGCGCCAACCGGCTGTCCGAGCGCCTCGACCGCGCGGGCTTTCGATCGGCCGCGATTCACGGAAACAAGACCCAAGGGGCCCGCGAGCGCGCCCTCGATTCGTTTCGCCGTGGAACCACCCTCGTGCTCGTGGCGACCGACGTCGCGGCGCGCGGCATCGACGTCGACGACATCTCGCTGGTCGTGAACTTCGATCTACCCAATGTCGCCGAGAGCTACGTGCACCGCGTGGGCCGTACGGGTCGAGCGGGTGCGTCCGGGCGCGCCATTTCGTTTTGCGATCGCGACGAGCAGTCGCTCTTGCGCGACGTCGAGCGGCTGATTCGCCGGCGCCTGCCACCGTGGCAGGGCGAAAAGCCGATCGCGGTCGCGCCTGCGCCGCAACCGGCCTGATCGAAGAATCAATCCGTCGGCTCACGCCGCCTGGTTGAGAACGTCCCCGTAGTGCAAGGTCCGCCTCCGGGGGGATCGGCGCAGCTCGGCGCTACCGCAAGGCGGTGACGAGCGCGCCGACGCTCTTCTTGGCGTCACCGAAGAGCATCCACGTGTTCTCGTTGTAGCAAATCGTGTTGTCGACCCCCGCGTACCCGGCGCTCATCCCGCGCTTGAGCATGACCACTTTCGCCGCCTTCCACGCTTCGAGCACCGGCATCCCGTAGATCGGACTCGACGGGTCCGAGAGCGCGCTCGGGTTCACGATGTCGTTCGCGCCGATGATCATCGCCACGTCGGTCGACGAGAAATCCTCGTTGATCTCGTCCATCTCCTCGACGATGTCGTAAGGCACGTTCGCCTCCGCCAAGAGTACGTTCATGTGCCCGGGCAGACGCCCGGCGACCGGATGGATCGCGTACCGAACCCGAACCCCGCGTTCGCTTAGAAGCGTCGTCAGCTCGCGCACCGGGTGCTGCGCCTGCGCGACCGCCATTCCGTAGCCGGGTACGATGATCACACTCCTGGCCGCGCGCAGCAGGTCGGCGACTTGTTCGACGCTCGCCTCCTGAACCGGCGGCGCCGCGCCGTCGGACCTCTGCGCGGCAGCGGCGGGTGTCGCGCCGAATCCACCGAAGACGACGTTCCAGATCGAACGGTTCATCGCGCGGCACATGATCGTGCTGAGGATGGCGCCGCTGGATCCAACCAACGCGCCGGTGATGATCAGCAGATCGTTCGAGAGCATGAAGCCCGCCGCCGCAGCAGCCCAGCCCGAATAGCTATTGAGGAGAGACACGACGACCGGCATGTCGCCCCCGCCGATCGCAGCCACCAGGTGGACCCCGAGAAGAGACGCGACAACCGCGATGCCGACGAGGGGCCCGAGACCGTTCGGCACGGCGGCACGCAAGAACGCGATCGTGAGCGCGGCGCACCCGACGAGCAGCCCGGCGTTCAGGGCGTGTCGTCCCGGGAGAAGCAGGGGTCTGCTCCCGAACGTGCCGCGAAGCTTGCCGAAAGCGACGACCGAACCGGTGAACGTCACGGCTCCAATGAACACGCCGGCGACGACCTCGACGTCGCGGATCGAGTCCGCCTCGCGTCCGGGCGCGAGGTAATTGGCGACTCCGACGAGGACCGCTGCGGCGCCCACGAAGCTGTGCAAGATGGCCACCAGCTCGGGCATCGACGTCATTGCGACGCGCGCTGCGAGCAATGCTCCGGCGGCGCTCCCGATGCCGACCGCCGCGGCCAGGAGCGCGACGCCGGAGGTCGCGGCGGCGGCCGCGGAGGGGGCGGGAAACAGCAACACGACGACCGTCATCGCGACGGCGAGCAGCATGCCCAGCGAGCCGTACAGGTTTCCCCTCCGCGCCGTGGTCTGCGCCGACAACCCGCGGAGGCTGAGGATGAACAGCAGCGCCGCCACAATGTAAGCCAGCCGTTCCAACGACAGGATCATCGATGTCACCGATGGAACATCCGCAGCATGCGCCGCGTCACGAGGAAACCCCCCGCGACGTTGATCGACGCGAGCAAGGTGGCGATGGCGGCCAACACCGCCGGAGCACCGAGACCGCCGACGCCGATGAGCATCAACGCGCCGATGAGGATGATCCCGCTGATGGCGTTGGTCACGCTCATGAGAGGCGTGTGCAGGGCGGGCGTCACGTTCCAGACCACGTGCCAGCCGACCGCGCACGCGAGGAGAAAGACCGTAAGGTGTTCCAGAAATTCGCCGCGCGCGAACAAGCCTGCGACGAGCAGCCCGGCGCAGACGGCTCCGACGAAGATCGCCCCCGCCGAGCCGGCGTGTGGCACGGGAGGTAGGACCGGCGGCGCGGCGTCCGGCGGCGGCTTGACCGATCGAGGCGCGGGACGGGTGGGCGGCGGCCAGAGCAACTTGCCCTTGTCGAGGACCACCACGCCTCGGTGAATCTCGTCGTCGAGATCGAGCGCGATGTCTCCCGCGTCGCGATCGAACACGTCGGCGAGGAGGTTGTAGACCGTCGTTCCGTAGAGCTCACTCGCTTGACGGGCCATGCGGCTCGGCAAATCGGTCAGGCCGATGATCTTGACGCCGAACCTCTCCACGATCTTATCGCGCTCGGTCAGGGCGCAGTTGCCGCCTTGCTCGGCCGCGAGGTCGACGATGACCGAGCCTCGCCGCATGCTGACGACCGCGCCGGACGTGATGAGCAGCGGAGCGGGGCGGCCGGGGACTACGGCCGTCGCGATGACGATGTCGACGTCTTTCGCGTGCTGCGCGATCATCGCCTGCTCGGCGGCGATGAACTCGGGGCTCATCTCTTTCGCGTAACCGCCGGCCCCTTCTCCGGTTTCGCGAAACTCGAACGGCAGAAACGTCGCTCCAAGGCTTTGCACCTGCTCGCGCACGCTCGGACGCGTGTCGAATGCACGCACGATGGCGCCCAGGCTCCGCGCGCATGCCACCGCCGAAAGTCCCGCCACCCCCGCTCCGATGACCAGCACTTGCGCCGGCTTCACTCGGCCGGCCGCGGTGGTCTGTCCGGGAAAGAACATCCCGAAATGTGCTGCCGCCTCGATGACCGCGCGGTACCCGATGATGTTCGCGAATACGCTGAGCGCGTCCATGCTCTGGGCGCGCGAGATGCGCGGCATGACATCCATCGCGAGCACCGTCGCTTTGCGCGCGGCGAGCATCTCCAAGAGCTCTGCGTTTTGTGCGGGCCAGACGAAGCCGATGAGCCGCGCCCCTTGCTTGAGAAGGTCCACCTCGTGGCGCCCGTCTTGGCCGAGCTGCGGCGGCCGGACCTTGAGGACCAAGTCGGCTTCTCGATAGAGCGCTTCGGCGTCGGGGACGATCGCGGCCCCGACCTCGGCGTATTGGGCGTCGAGCGACTCCGAGGCCTCTCCGGCGCCCGACTGCACGACGACCTCGAGGCCGAGCTTGGAGATCTTTGCCACGGTTCCGGGCGTCGCGGCGACGCGCCTTTCGCCCGCGGCGATTTCCTTGGGGATGCCGACCTTCATGGCGAACTCTGGTTGAGCAATGACCCGGAGACCGGCGTCCCGTCAATCGCTTCTCGCACGAAGGAGCGATAGAGTGCTGGCCACCGGCCGATGATCGCGCCACCCGTTCGAGACCGTAAGGCCAAGCCGCCCCTGTGTGTGCGTGTCCTCTTTTTTGCCGGGTTGCGCGACGCCGTCGGCATCGGAGAAGAGACCCTCGATCTGCCGCTCGAGGTCCGCAGCGTCGGAGCGCTCGCCGAACATCTCGCCAAGCGGCATCCCGCCTTCGCCGAGCGTCGGAGCCACGTACGCATCGCTCGAAACGAAGCCTTCGCGCTCGACGACGAGCCTCTGGCGGAGGGAGACGTGATCGCGCTCATTCCGCCCGTTGCCGGCGGGTGACCGGCTTGCCCGCCCACAGCCGGTCGGTAGGCTTGTGCCGATGAGAATCCCCAAGCGCGTGTGCGTTGCGGCCGGCATTCCCCTGGCGGCCGCGGGAATGCTCGCGGTTCTCGCCGGTTTCGTCGCGTGCAGCGACAAGCCCGTGGTCGAGCCGGCCAAGCAGTGTTCGAATCCCTGCTGCGACGGACCGGCCTCCGGCGTCGATTGCGCCGAAAACCCGAATTTGTCCTGCGTCGAGGACGCCGACCCGTGCGTCGCCCGAACGTACGGGTGCAGCAACGGGGTCGTCTTCGTCATGGGCCCGAGCCAAGTTGCGACCGCCTGTTCCGTCGACGCGTCGGACGAGGTCGTCCCCGTCGGCTTCGTGTTCGGGGACAACTAGAGCACCGAACGGCTTGGCGGACCGAGGATTTGCTGCGAGCTTCGAGCAGCGCGAGGCGCGACGTCTAGTGCACCGCCGTCGAGATGCGACCAATCGCCTACGGCGATTGCGCTCGCTGCGCGAGCGGGCGGCGCACTAGCTTTTCCCTTGGGCTCCGCCCAAACCCGAACTCGCTCCCGCGAGTTCCCTAGCGCACCGCCTACCGGAGGATCTTGTCGCCACTTCGACGGCGGTGCACTAGTCCCGCCTCCGCACCTGCGAGATATCGCGAATTGCGCCGCGTGCGGCGCTCGTCGTCATGAGCGCGTACGCCTGGAGCGTCGGCGACACCCATCGATCGCGATTCGGTCGCCACGCGCTGGTCCCGCGGGCCTCCATCGCCTCGCGACGCCTTTCGAGCTCCTGCGGCTCGACGAGCAGGGCCAGCGTCCGCTCGGGAATGTCGATTCGGATGCGGTCCCCTTCTTCGACGAGGGCAATGGCTCCGCCTTCGGCTGCCTCCGGCGAGACGTGACCGATGCTGAGCCCCGACGTCCCGCCTCTGAATCGCCCGTCCGTCACGAGCGCGCACGCCTTGCCCAGGCCCTTGCCCTTGAGAAAAGACGTGGGGTAGAGCATCTCCTGCATGCCGGGGCCGCCGCGCGGCCCTTCGTACGCGATGACGACGATGTCGCCCGCGACGATGCGGTCGCCCATAATCGCTTCGCACGCGGTTTCCTGGGATTGAAAGACCCGCGCCCGACCCTCGAAGCGCCAGCACGACTCGTCGACGCCCGCGGTCTTCACGATGCACCCGTCCAGCGCGATGTTGCCGTGGAGTATGGCCAGTCCGCCGTCTTTCGCATAAGCGTGCTCGACGTCGCGGATGCAGCCCTGCTTCGTGTCGAGATCGAGCGAGGCGAAGTGGGCGTCTTGAGAAAAGGCCACCTTGGTGCGCACGCCGCCCGGAGCGGCCAGGGCTCGCTGCCGCGCGTCGGACGTGGCCGACGTCTTGCGGATGTCGTTGGCGTCGATCGCGGCGCCCATGGTGGGCGCGTGCACGGTCCGCGCGCCGCGGTGGATGAGCCCTGCTCGGTCGAGCTCCCCGAGGATCGTAAGGATGCCGCCCGCTCGGTGCACGTCTTCCACGTGATAGTGGGAAGAGGGGGCGACTTTGCAGATGTTGGGGATCGTGCGCGAGAGCCGATCGATGTCCGCCATCGTGAAGGCTACACCCGCCTCGTGGGCAATCGCGAGCAAGTGGAGCACGGTGTTGGTCGAGCCGCCCATCGCGAGGTCCAGCGCGATTGCGTTTTCGAACGCATCGAACGTCGCGATGCTCCTCGGAAGCACCGATGCGTCCCCTTGCAGGTAGTGCCGCTTGCTCATGTCGACAATGAGCCGCGCGGCCTGATCGAAGAGCTCGCGCCGCCTCACGTGGGTCGCAAGCAGCGTGCCGTTGCCGGGAAGCGCGAGTCCGATCGCCTCGTTCAGGCAATTCATGCTGTTCGCCGTGAACATCCCCGAGCACGAGCCGCACGTGGGGCATGCCGCCGACTCGATGCGAGCTAGCTCTTCGTCGCCGATTGAGGCGTCGCCCGACGCGATCATCGAGTCGATGAGATCGAGTTTGACCGTGAGCGGCTTACCGTTCCGGTCCCGCGTGCCCGTCAGCTTTCCGGCCTCCATCGGGCCTCCGGATACGAAAACCGTGGGGATGTTCAGGCGCATTGCGGCGATGAGCATTCCCGGCGTGATCTTGTCGCAATTGGAGATGCAAAAAAGCGCGTCGGCGCAGTGCGCGTTGACCATGTACTCGACGCTGTCGGCAATGAGTTCGCGACTCGGGAGCGAGTACAGCATTCCGCCGTGGCCCATGGCGATTCCGTCGTCGACGGCGATGGTGTTGAATTCCACGCCCCAGCCGCCAGCCTCGTCGATCACTTTCTTCACGCTCTGGCCGACCTCGTGCAGGTGCACGTGTCCGGGTACGAACTGCGTGAAGCTGTTGGCGATCGCGATGATCGGCTTTTCGAAGTCGCTGTCCGTCATCCCGGTCGCGCGCCAGAGAGAGCGCGCACCGGCCTGGTTCCGCCCGGCCGTCGAGGTTCGACTACGATAACCGATCATGGTGGGCAAGTGTATCACGCCCCGTCGAGCGGACACTCCGGCGCCGAGATCGGAAGAAAACCGCCAGGGCACGAGGGTCGCCGGGGGGGCCAAGAGAAGGATCGTCGGGGAACCATCTCAGTCCCCGTGGCGTCCTCGGCGATTTATCTTCTTTTTTCCGCCAGTCGCTCGGCAGAGCGCTCGCAGTTCGTCAGGGCGGCGTCGCGCCGGGTCCCAGAACGTGATCAATCTGCGCCAGGAGCTCCTGAAGGAGCGTAGGCTGGCTGCCGGGCGACGCCGTCCTTATGCGGTGGACATGGTGCGTGGGCTTGAACACCGACAAGCTCCCGCTTTTTGCGGCTTGCTTGAGCTGCCCGCTCAGTTGGGCCAGCGCTTTTGCATCCGGGCCTGCGGCCTTTTGAGCTCGCGCGTCGACGGTGGCGGCCAAATCGCTGGCCGCTCGCTTGAACACGCCGGGGTCGGTCTGCGCGAGATGCTGGAGCTTGCTCAGCACTTCGGCCCAGGGTGACACGGTCGCCGTCGCGGCGGGTTCTCCCGATGTCGAGGCGGCGGGCGGCGCAGGGCCCACCGGTTGGGTGGGCCCGATGGAGGGGAATGCGGCCGGGGGGCTCGGCCTGATGGACGCCGTTACCCCCGCGTCACTGAGCGGGAATGGGACCTGAATGGTCATGACTGCCAACTCCGATCTTTGTACTCACAATCGGGGAACGGCGGCCCGCTCCGGGGCTTTAGCGAGAGCGGACCGCGCGAGGACACCACCCAGGGGTGACTGGGTCGCGGGCGACGCCGCGCTTTGGCGGAAAGGCCCGCTGCAAGACCACGGGGCGCATGTTACGAGGGGTTGGCCATGCGAACTGCCTTCGTTTTCTCTCCGGCGCTCTTCCTCGCAATTGGCTGCTCGAACGGCGGGTCCGGCTCGCCGGCCAATGGAAGTGGCGACAGTGCCGCGCCCAGCTCCGGCGACGGTGCCGCGCCCGGCTCCAGCAGCGGCAGTGGTGGCGGCGGCAGCGGGGGAAGCAGTGGGGGGAGCAGTGGCGGAAGCAGCGGAGGCGGCTCGGCAGGCGGCGGATCGAGCAGTTCAGGGAGCGGCGGGGGAAGCAGCTCTTCGGGTGCCACCGGAGGGGGTGGCTCCGATGGCGGGGACGGCGGCCTCGAGAGCGGCACGGCCGAGGGGCCCGACGGCGGGGTCGCGTGCAGTTCGCTGCCCTTGTGCGATGGATTCGAGAGCGACACTCCGGGCATGGCCCCGAGCGCGAGTCTCTGGACGGTGATCATGGGGTGCAACCCCAACATGCAGGACACGGCCACCGACGGCGGTCTGCTCGTCGGTGTCGACAACACGCAATCGCACACGGGCAAGAACTCCCTGCGCGTCGTCGGGGGGGACTCGTGTGGATACTATGTGGTGAATACGAGCGCGTTTTCGAGGCTCGCGGGTGGACCGCTCTACGCGCGCTTCTTCGCGCGTTTTTCCGGCGCTCCGACCCAAAATCACAACGGTTTCTTGTCGATGACGACCTCCGGAGCGGGGGACGCGGGCGGCGACCACATGCGCCTCGGATTCCAAGACAACGTCATCGCGTGGAACGCGCAAAACTCGGATTCAACGTTACCCGATATGGACCCGCAAGGAACGACGCTGAGCGCAATGACCAATCCAAATAGCTGGGATTGCATCGAGTTCTCGGTGGACTACAAAACGGGAGACATTCAGTTTTGGCTGAACGGGTCGCAGATTCAGGGTCTCAGCTTCGCCTCGAGCCAGACGCCGATGCAGGGCGTAAACGACCAGTGGGCAAGGGGTGGGCCCAAAGTGCCTCTCGCGATTACGAGCTTGGGCGTCGGCTGGCTGGGATTGAACAATCAATACACGGTATGGTTCGACGACATCGCTCTTGCGGGGAGCCGCGTCGGCTGCCAATGACCCTCTAGGGATAAGGGCTCCCCGTGTCGATCGGCTTCGGCTTGGCTGCCGGACGCGGCGGGCCGAAGCTGGCTTGGTCCGGTGACGGTGCGGGTGCCGCGCCGTCGAGACACTCGAGCTTCCAGTGCTTCTTGCCCGATCCGTCGACGGCAAACGGAGGTTCGCAAACCTCGGCCCCGGACGGCGTCGAGGGGCGCGCCGAGGGCGGGCGCCTGGCCACAGCGGGCGCGGTCGGGGGAGACGGAGGCGCGGTCGGGGGAGACCGCGGCGCGGCCGTATCCGGGCTGAGGCTCATCTCGAGCTCGATGTCTTCGGCGTACGTGAAGGCCCGGGTCTTCGTCTCGTACCCCACGGCCTCGACACGGAGGCGGTGGGCGGTTGTGTCGCGCCCGTGGTCGACGACGAATGGGTTGGGAACGGCGACGTCGTCGAGATAGATCCGCGCGAAGGCCGGAAGAGCACGGATGCTCACGTGCGCGGCGCGGGCAGGGGCGTCCGCAGGCGCAGCCGGGGGAGGCAGGTTCGCCGCCGCGCTCGCGGTCATGACGGGTCCGGCGTTCCAGCGCGTACGGTCGGCCCAGACAGCGGCGATCACGAGAGCGGCGCCGAACGCCGCCGCTGCGGCGATCGGGGTTGGGCTCTGGCTTCGGCCGCGTCCGAGCCCGGGGAGGAGCACCAGAGGGCGGCCCGACCGTGGCTCGGCCGGCGGCGGGAGCGAGAGGGACGAACCGAGATTCGACGAGGGCGGACTCGACCCACCGGTCGGCGAATGCAGCGTGTCTTCGCGAAACGGGGTGGGCGCGACCATCCCGAGCTTGGCTCGCGGAGAGTTCGGGCCACGCGCTTCGGCTCCCTCGTTCAAAAGGCGGAGCTGCCCGTCGACGAGCGCCCGTCGCTGGGCGCGGTCGTCCGCGAAGAGTCGGGAGACCGACGCACCGAGCGAGCGCGCCGTCGGCGTCAGGTTGCGGGCGCCGATGTATCGCTCCAGGTCGGCGCGCATCCCGGCGGCCGTGGCGTAGCGCGCGTTCAGCTCGACGCTCATCGCGCGGTCGACAATGGCTGCCAGTTCGGGGTCGACGTCAGGCCATGCCTCCCGAACGCGCGGTATGGATCCGGCGATCAGGCTCTGGAAGACCTCTTCGTCCGATTGACCCTCCCAGGGGCGCTCGCCGACGACCGCCTCCCAGAGCATCGCCCCGACCGAGAACAGATCGGCGCGACGGTCCACGCGACCGCCCGCCGCTTGCTCGGGCGCCATGTACCTCATCTTGCCCTCGACTCCGCCGTCGCCCGCTTCTTCCACAGCGGCGGCCGCGGTCTTGGAAATTCCGAAGTCGACGAGCTTCGTCTGCCCCTCGTAGGTGACGATGACGTTGTGGGGGCTGACGTCGCGGTGGACGACCCCGAGCGGCGTCCCATCGAAGTCGGTCGAGTCGTGGGCGTATTCGAGGGCCGAGAGGACGTCGACGAGGATGCCCAAGTGCATCCGGAGCGGCAGGCGGTTGGACTGCGCGAGCGCTCGGTGCACGAGCTGATGGAGCGGCTGGCCGTCGAGGTATTCCATCGCGATGAAGCGTCGTGGACCCTCTACGCCCACCTCGATCGTCTGCACGATGTTGGGGTGATTGAGACGGCCGGCGACCCGCGCCTCGTGCATGAACATGGTGACGCTCGCGTCGGTCCCGAGAAACTCCGGGCGGAGCTCTTTGACGACGACCAGCTTCCGAAACCCGTCGAGCCCGCGCAGCACCGCGAGGTACACGACGCCCATCCCGCCGCGGCCGATCTCGGCGATCAGGCGGTACTTTCCTAGGTCGCGGCGAGTCTCCGGCGACAACGCACCGAACGGCAGCGACGAGCTCTGCACGGGCTCATCTGGTCGCACAGGTCGGACTATGGCGCCGGTTGGGGGTGCCGCGGGGTGAACTCTTGGTGACAGCAGCGTTGCTTCCTCATTCGTTGTGACGTCTGCGCGGCGCCCGTCGTCGCTCGCGACGTAGCGTTTTGCGCACACAGCGAGCGCGCCAGGGGGCGCATCCTGCTCCCGCCCGAGGCCGCGACGTCGCGATTCCGGCTGATCGCGCCCACAGGCCGCCGGCACGTCGGGCGACCCGCGCGCGGCACACGCCTCGCTACCGACGAAGGACGGAGGTGGACTCTCATGAAACTCTATCGATCATGCGTCGTCGCGGCGCTGGCGCTTCCCGCGTGCGCCAGCACCACGCACGTTCCCGCTTCACACGCGGCGGCCGGCGCGCGGAACGCCATCGCGACGGCCGAAGGCGCGGGCGCGGCACAGACCCCGCCGGCCGAGCAGCACCTCCGACTGGCGCAGGATCAATACGCCACGGCCCAGAAGCTCATCGAGCGAGGCGCTCCGGCACAAGCGAACGCCATGCTCGTGCGCGCGCGAGGCGACGCCGAGCTCGCCCTGTCGCTTGCGCGCGAGGCTTCCGCTCAGGCCGAGGCTCGCCAAGTCGGCGATCGGATCCGGGTCCTTTCGACCACGTCGGCCACACAGCCCTAACCCACCGAGGATGAAGCCATGATTCGAAGACCCCGTCGCGTGTATGGTTTTGCTGTTGGCGCGCTCTATCTGCTCGCCGGTTGCTCGACGACGACGACCGTGATCGGACCGCCGCCGGAGCTCGCGCAAGCTCGGGCGGCTTACAACACCGCGGCCAGCGGGCCAGCGGCGCAGTATGCGCCCGGAGACTTGCGTGAGGCCAAGAGCACGCTCGACCAGGCCGACGCCATGTACCGCTCGCGCCCCCGATCGTCCGACGCCCGGGCTGAGGCGTACCTCGCGCTTCGTCGCGTTGAAGCCGCCGAAGCCAACGCGAGGGCGCTGGCCGCCCGAGCGCAGCACGAACAGGCGTCTCTGGCGGCGATGGAAGCGCAATCGCGCGAGCTCCAGCGCACGCGCGAGGAGCTCGCACGAAGGGGATGCGGCCAAGAAGAGCGCCCGGGGTCGGGGCAGGACGTCCGGTGCGCGGGTCGCGGGCGCGCGGAGGCGATAGTCATTCCCGGGGCAGCCCTCTTCGCGACCGGGCGCGCCGAGATCTCGCCCGCCGCGCGCGCCAACCTCAAAGAAATCGCTCTGACGATCAACCGCGAGGGCAATCGTGAGGTGCGCGTCGAAGGGTTCACCGACAGGACCGGCAGCGACGAAGTAAACGATCCGCTATCGGAGCGGCGGGCCGAAGCGGTGCGCGCCTATCTCGTTTCATGCGGCGTCGACCCGACGAGGATCGAGACACGGGGCTTCGGCTCGAGCCGTCCAATCGGCGACGAAGCGACGGCCGACGGGCGGGCTGCCAACCGTCGGGCCCGCATCATCATCGTACCGCGCGCCGGCGTCACCGAGCCGATGCCGTAGCTCGCGATTTCCCGTGCGTGGGTCCCTTTCGGTCGCCGGCGGCGCTCGGAAAGCGACTGAATCTACGTTCTCGTTGGGAAATTCGGTCCCCGGCGGACCGGGAACTTGCGTCCATCCCCGCGGCGAGCTGTAAACCATCCCTGAAGGCACTTTTGCTTTGTAAGGAGTGGTCATGCAGTTCTTAGCGGAGTCGGCGGTTCCCGAGGCGATCAGCGGCGATCCGAGCGACGTGGCGGTTGCCCTGGAGGTCGCAGGTGCCCTCTGGGGAAAGGGAGATAGGGAGGAAGCGCTTCGCTGGTTGAGGCGGGCGATCGATGCCGCAAGCGAAGCCGGGGAGGGACCGCGAGCGGCGGCCCTCGCCCATGCGGCAGGGATGATCGAGGCCACGTTGGGCGCTCGCGGCGAGGCGGTGACACGTCCCGAGATGAGTCCCCCGTACTCCACTCCGCCGCCCCCCCCGTCACCCGACGCGACCGCGCCCTTTCCTTCCTTGATCGCATCGGGCGCAGTCCTACCGGCCAGTGTCTTCCCACCGGCCAGCGCGGTCCCCCCGGCCAGCGTCTTCCCACCGGCCAGCGCAGTCTCACCAGCCAGCGCAGTCCAGCCGGCCAGCGCAGTCCCACCACCCAGCGCAGTTCCACCGGCCAGCGCAGTCCAACCGACCAGCGCAGTCCCACCCGCCAGCGCAGTCCCACCCGCCAGCGCAGTCCCACCGGCCAGCGCAGTCCCACCCGCCAGCGCAGTCCCAGCGGCCGGCATCGTCTCGCCAACCCCGGTCATCCCCCCGCAACGCGAGGACCGCATTCGCGTCTCGGTCAAGACGTCGGTGCGCGACCCTCAGCTTCTTCTCCTTCGTCCGCTGCCCGCAGGCCAGCGGCCACCCACAGGGACGCGCGAAGGCTTTCTCGTGCTTGCCGCCCCGGAGGCCGAGCGCAGCCATACGAACGGCGGCTCCCGATGACCGAAGGCAATCCCCCGCTCGGCGCAGGCGAATTCCTTTCGCCCAGGGCATTCTTGGAAAGCGAACTTTCGCCTACCCGAACCGAGACCGACGCCGACGCGCTCCAGCTTGCCCGGCTCCGCTATCGGGAGCTCGGCGACGCCGCGAGCGCCCTCGAAATCATCGGGCCGATGGTCACGAGGGACGCGAGCAGAGACGATGTCCGTCAGCTCTACATCGAAATCGCGGAGGCGGCCGGCACCGCGATGGCCGCCGCCGAAACCCTCGAGCGCGCTCTCAAGGATGCGACGATGGGAGTCGACGCGCGCGAGCGGATCGGGTTCGACCTCGCCACCCTCTACCTTCAAGAGGGTGAACTGAAGCAGGCGCGAGAAGCTTTTCTGCAGGTCGTCTTGTTCGGCGGCGGGGGGCCACCGGCCCTGGCCGCGGCGCGCCGATTGCTCGATCTGGAGAGCGATCCCGGCGACCCCGAAATCGCGGGCGCCGCGCTGAAGCTCATCGCCGGAGCCGCGCCGGACGCCACGGACCGAAAAGAGGCCGCGACGCAGCTCCTTATTCTGCGCGCACGGACCGGGGACCGCCAGGCGGCCGAGGAGCTCGTCGAGCTCCACGCGCGATCGAGCGACTGGACCAAGTTGCCGGGGGCGCTGCGGCTCGTATTCCGGACGGACGGCGATTTCAGCCGAAACGTGTGGCTCCTCCTGCGTCTCGAAGACAGCGCGATTCAGGAAGCCGCGCTGAACGAGTTCGTGTCGCTCCTGGACGAGCTGGCCGTCCGGGCCGAGCGCGAGTCGCCCGAGCAGACACATGCTCTCGTTCGGGCCAAGGCTCGGGCGCTGAGCACGGATCCCTCGCGTCACGCGGAGACATCCCGTACGTACCGGAGTCTCGTCGAGACGTTCGGACGCGCCGAAGACGTGCTCGACTTCGAAGCGTTCGCCGATTCGACGGCGGATCCTGCCGCTCGGCACCAGGATCGGCGATGGCTCTATCGATGGCGAGCCGCGCAGGATCCGCGTTCCGCGGAGGTTCTGAGCGAATGGGCGGAGGCCGAGGAGGAATACGGCGATCGGCAGGCGGCGATCGCGCTCTACGAGCGCCTGGCCAAGATGGAGTCGGGGCCGAAAGCCGCGTTCGAAGGACTGCGCCGCCTCATCTCGCCCGCAACCGACGATCGTCTGGCAGGCCTGGTGCGCGCTGCGATTCCAGCCGTGAAGCCGGACGAGCGTGCCGCCCTGCGGTCGATCCTTGCCGGGCTTCTCCTCGAGCAAGCTTCGCGACTCGACGAAGCGATACTGGTCCTGTCCAGCGCGGAGGACGGGGAACCACACGCTGCGGCGGAAACCTCGGAGGCCTTCGAAGCGGCAGCGAGAGCGTATCGCAGGCTGCTGCTGGTCGCGGAGAGAAACAGCAGCCGCGAAGACCTCGTTCGAATCGCGGTCGCGGCGGCCGACGCGAGCGCTCGCGGGGGCGGACTCGCAGAGGTGCGCCACGCGCTCGTCCGTGTGGCGGACGTCGTGTCGGAGAGCCCGGCACTGGCGCCGGACCTCGAACGCTTGTGCCGCGCGATTGGCGACTGGACACGCCTCGCGGGCTCGCTCGCCAGCCGGGCGGCGAAAGAAGTCCGCCCCAAGGAGAAGACGGACCTCTTGCTCCAGGCGGCCCGGCTTCTCTTGGAAGAGTCTGCCGATGCCGCCAGCGCGCTTCGTGTGATCGAACTCGCTCGCGCTACGACCCCGGAGAGCGTCGACGCCCAACTTCTGTGGGCAAGAGCGAAGCTTGCGCTGGGTCACGCGAAGGAGGCGCTCGACGTCCTGTACGAAGCCGCCGGCCGTATCGGCGCGACGCCTTCGCCCGAGCTCGCCGCCGTCCAGCTCGAAATCGGCCGAGCACACCTCGCGGTGGACGAGGTCGTCGAGGCGTTCACCGCTCTGGAGTTCGGCTTCGACGTCGATCCGCACGCTGGGGACATCGCCATCCTTCTCGGTCTCGTCGCCCACGACCTCGACGATCATTCGACCGCGGAGCGCGCATTCACGGCGGTGACGACGATGCCGCCTCGCGAGCGAGACTCCGGCCCGAGCTCCGACGGCACGAGCCGGGCAATCGCATTTTATCACCTTGCGTCGTTGGCGTTCAGCGACGGCGAGATTGCGAAGGCGCGGGAGTTTGCGTCGAGTGCCCTGAAGGCCGACCCAGGGCATCTCGGCGCTCGCTCGCTGATCGAGGCCATCGCTTAGCCTACAAAATGTCGATTCAAGATCTTCCCCCGCCCTTTCATTCACCCCGCCCGCGCGGATGCGATGAAAAACCAGCTGCTACCGCCTGCGTCGCGCGTTGTGCACGTCGACGAGCCGGAGGTAGTCGGGCAACACCGGCCGGTTGTCCTCGCGGCCCTCCGCGGCGTCGCGTGCCATTTTTGCGATCGCCGGGAGTCGCTCCAGCATCGTCCGCAATTCGTCGCTCGCCGGAACGTGACCTTGCGCCAGCCAGGCGTCGAGCGAGGCGCCCAGCGCTTCGATGTGCGCGCCCCGAACGTGTCCGCGCCGCGCCAGGTCCAAATAGCTCCGCGCCAGCGCGTCGCCGTCGAACCGATGCTCCGTGACGAGCTCCACGGCTACGCGCAGCACCCCGTCCGCGCCCACTCGGCCGTCTTCGTGGACGACGAACGCCGCTTGCAGGTAGTTGTAAAAGGGCACGACCCGCGAGCCGTACGCGCGGAAGTCGTCGGGCGGGGTCTGCCGTTCGAGGTGGATGAGGATCCGCTCGACGACGTCGGCGCGCTGGATTGCGCGCGCGGCGTCCATCGCCTCGGCGATCACGTCTTCGTAGACGCGCCCCCGCTCGAGGATTCGTAAGAGAACGTCCTCTCCGACGAGCCCGGCCAGAAAGTCGGCGTAGAGAGAATAGACGTACGCGTCCGCCTCCGCGTCGTCGCCGAACAGCGTCTCGGTGCTCGCGCTCGGAGAGTCCCCGCTCTCCGCGAGGCGCTCGCGAGCCCGCAGCAGGGCGGGGAGCTTGTAACCCAACTGGTCGCGGACGGCGCGGAACCGAAACCGCAGCAGGTTCTGCAGGTTCGGCTTGAGCGTGAACGAGTCCCAGGTGATCCCGTCGAGGCGCAGCTTGTCCTCCAGGCTGCGCCGCATCTGTTCGGGCGATCCCGACAAGATGTGGACCCGCACGCCCGCGCGAACCATCTCTCGCATGAGGGTGGACGCGCCGGGATTGGTGCGCTTCTGGTCCGGGCGCTCGAGGGCGGTCTTCACGAGCTCGCGCAGCGTGTCGAACTCGGTGCGCAAATAGGTCTTGTCGAGGTCCCAGCGGGCAATGTGAGTCGGCACGCGCTACCCCAAGCGCACGCGGCGCCGCTCGTCCGTGGCGCGCTCGACGATGCGACGCTGGGATGGGGCGTCTTCCACGAGCCACCAGGCGTCGTGCTCCGGCGAATTGCCGAGGCAATCGAGGGCGAGCGTGATCGCGTCCTCCGGTGCGATGGCCCCTGCCGCGCGTCCCGGCAGCTCGACTACGGCACGGCGAACCCGCATCCCCTCGAGGGCGCGCGCGACTCGCATTACCGACTCGCGGAACGTTCCGTCGCCGAACGCGCTCCGCGCCCCGAGCCCGACGACCAGCACCTTGTCGAACGAAAGGTGCGGCTTCCCAGGCACGAGGAGGGTTTCGCCGAGCTCGCCCAGGAAGAACCGGGATTTCAAGAGCGCGCTCAGCCTACCGCCGAGCCGCCAGTCGAGCAGACCGGCGAAACCGCGCATCGGACGCTCGTCGCTCCAGATCGTGCACGCGCACAGCTCGACGTCCGCCTCGTCCATCCGGCGCAGCTCCGGAGGCAGGAAGTGCAGCTCCACGTCAGCCGACCTCCTCGTCCCGTCGGCCCAGGGCCTCGGCGATTCGGTTGAGCACGCCGTTGACGAACGCGCTCGACTCGTCGGTGCCGAAGGTCTTCGCCAGCTCCACGGCTTCGTCGAGCACGACCGCGCGAGGCACGTCGAGGCGGTGCGTGAGCTCCCAGGTGCCGAGCCGGAGGACGTTGCGATCGACCCGAGCCATGCGCTCGATGCGCCAGTGGGCCGAGGCCTCCGCAATGTGCTTGTCGAGCTGTTCGAGCGCCGACCCGACGACGCGGACGGCCTCTTCCGCATACGCCCGCCCCTCGGGGTCGTCGTCCGCGCCGAAGCTCCGCCAAAAGAGCGTCATCGCTTCGTCCGCGCTCGCGCCCGTCGACTCCATCTGGAAGAGCACCTGAAGCGCGGCCTCGCGGCCCGAGTGACGAGCTCCCATTAGGACCGCTCGCTACGGGCGCGTCTGACGATTGGTCTCTTGTCGTCCTGCGTCGTCAACCCGGCGGCGTGAGCCGACGGGTTCAGTACCGCGACCGTCAGGGAGCGGTCAGGTCGAGACGCGAGTAAATCCCCGCGATCTTGGTGCGCTCGGACTGAAGCCTGGGCACTGGTCTCTCCGAGAGCCCCCGTCAGGTCCCCCCGCGGGGCGGGGGGACGTTGCACAAGGAGGCGCACACGCGTTGCAATGTCCCCCCGCCCCGCGGCTAGGCATTCGTCACATCGCGTTGTGAACCGGTCCGGTCTGCGCTTTGCGGCACCTGCGGAAGACCTCACCCCCGGCCCC
>CAZVPE010000071.1:0-23585 GCA_964628155.1 uncultured Polyangiaceae bacterium
ACGCGCTCGCGTCCGAGGAGCGCTATTACGAGACGTGGGGCCGCACCTGGGAGCGCGCTGCCCTCGTCCGGGCTCGTCCGGTAGCCGGCGACCTGGCTTTTGGCGAGCAGCTGCTCGATACCCTGTCGCCTTTCGTGTGGCGGCGAACGGTCGATCCTCGTCTGGCCGACGAGATGGCCGCTCTTTTGGGCCGGGCGCGCGCCGAAGCCACCGATGGCGAAGGCGACTTGAAGCTCGGTTCGGGGGGTATCCGCGAAGTCGAGTTCTTCGCTCAGTCGCTTCAGCTCATCTGGGGCGGCCGCGAGCCCAGGGTGCGCGGAGCGAATACCCTCGACGCATTGCGACGCCTCCGCGCGTGCGGCTTCGTCAGCGAGCGCGAGGAGTTCGAGCTGAAGGCGAGCTACCTTCTGTTGCGCCGCCTCGAGCATCGGACGCAGTTTGCGACCGGGTTGCAAACCCACGCTCTGCCCCGGGATCGGGATCTCCTGCTGCGCATCGCACGCTCGCTCGGCTACGCCGATGAGGCCGCGCTGACCCGCGAGCTCGCATCGGCCCGGGCGCGCGTGTCTCGGCGCTTCGCTTCTCTCGGACGGGAGGCGCCGATGGACGCTTCTCTCGCTCGGCTCTGGGCCGCGCTGGACGATCTCGACGAGGCCGCGGTGGCTGCGGCGGCCGTCGGGCGATTCGGCGCGGCTGCGTCGACGGATTTGCCGAGGCACCTCATCGCGCTCGCACGCCCGGCTGACCGGCCGCTCGGCGCGACGACTCGCGACCGCGACCCCGCGTTCGCCCGCCGCCTCGTCGACGGCCTGGCCGACGCCGCCGACCCCGAGCAGTCTGCGCGCCTGCTCGCTTCGTTCTTCGGTCGCCTGACGACTCCGGGAGTTTACGTGCGAGCCTTGGTCGAAGAGCCACGTTTGGTCCGCGCGCTCTGCTCGCTGCTGGGCGCCAGCACGTTTCTCGGCGAGGCGATCATCGCGCATCCCGAGCTCGTCGATCGGGTCGTCTACGCACGAGGCGTCCCGACTCCCGACGTGGCGCAAGCGCAAGTCGCGGAAGAAGTGGCCGCCCTCACGCGCGACGAGGCCACCGACGTGGACGCGTTCGTCGGAGCCCTTCGCCGCACGAAGCGACGCGTGACCTTCGAGGCCGGCCTGGCGGACCTCTCCGGCGAAATCGGGACCCGTGAGGTCGCGCAGGTTCTCACCGCTCTTGCGGATGCCACCCTCGAACAGGCGTGTCGCTTCTCCATGTGCGAGCGCGGCCTGGACCCGTCGCGCGGGCTTGCACTCATCGCCGTCGGCAAGCTTGGTGGGCGCGAGATCGGCTACGGTTCCGACCTGGACCTTCTCTTCGTTTACGAATCCGTCGACGACGACGCGCCCGAACGCTTCGCGAGGATCGCCCAGCGGGTATTGCGTCTCGTGGGCACGCCGCACGGCGAAGGGCCCGGATACGATCTCGACACGCGCCTGCGTCCGTCCGGCAAAAGCGGCCTGCTGGTGGTCTCGCTCGAGGCCTTCGCTCGCTATCAGGGGGAAGGTGCGGAAGCCTGGGAGCATCAAGCGCTCGTGAAAGCTCGTGTCTGCGCCGGCGACCGGCAACTCGGCGCGCGGGTCATCGAGGTCGCGTCGGCGGCCGCGTACGAGAGCGACGTGCCTCCGCCCGATCGAATGCACCGCCTCCGCCTACGAATGGAGCGGGAGCTCGGCCACGAGCGCCCACCCGCGCGCTACGACCTGAAGGTCGGGCGCGGTGGCCTCGTCGACGTCGAGTTCGCGGTTCAGTGGTTGCAGATGCGGCACGGGAGAGACCGTCGCGTTCGGACCACGGAGACCGAGGCTGCTTTGGCCGCTCTCGAGGCGAACGGCTATCTCGACCCAACCGACGCCGATCCGCTGCGCGAAGGGTGGCGTTTTCTCCGCCGGCTCGAGCAGCGCTTGCGCATCGCGCACGGCACGGGAGCCACGTTGATCGAGGAAGGTGCGCCCGGGCTGGTCACGCTCGCTCGGAGCATGGGAATGCACGACCTGCCACCCGCGCGCGCCGAGGAGGCGCTGCTCGAGCGATACGAGGAAGTGACGCGCGAAGTGAGAGCGGCCTACCTCCGGGTGCTCGGCCTGCAAGCGTGAGGCCCCGGCGTCCGTTCCAGAGGAGCGTCATCCTCGCTTCAGCAGTCCTCCCAAGGAGCGCGAAGGGGGCTGGGGATCGGGGTCGTTGTCGCGCAAGAACCGCAAGTTCCCGTGGTTTATCGCGGCGTGCGCCACCAGCGGGCCGACGAGACTTCCGGTCGCCATGAAGAGGAGCCCAAAGAGCAGCCCCATGAGCGCGGCCCACCCGATCCACCCCCAACGCCCTGGCCCGCGGATCTGATGAAGGGCACCGAAGACCAGCGACGACGCGAGCACTCCGATCGTGGGGACCAAGAGCCCACGAAAGAGTAGCTCCTCGCCCGTGGCGCTCGCGACGGCGAGAGCCAGCAGCATCCCGTCGCTCGCTCCATAGACGGCGGGACGGAGCGCCGCGTGGAGGGCGCGCGCCCACTCCGCGCGTCGCACGAGCGCGCGGGTGGCTCCGATCGTGACCGCCCCGATGCATACGCCGAGTCCCAGGCTGAGGAGCACGGACGCCGCAGCCGGTATGTGGAGCCAGCCGTCGCAGGCGATCGGGTCGATTCCGAGGGCGAAGGCGATGCCCGAGGACAGCCCCCCGATGACGGCGTATCCGCCGAGGACGCGTGCTGCCGCCGACGGCGGGACCGACCTTCGGCGACTGCGCGGCAGGCTTTCACCGGCGTATGGCCACCCCAACCATCTCGGGATCCGCCTGGACGCCATTGCCTGCTCGAACGTTTCACGCGCGCGAGCTCCGCGCAAGGCGCGGGTCTTCTGGTAGCATCGCCGACGATCGGCCCTGCATGTCGACCTCCTTCGCATCCGACGAACGCCCCCGCGTGCTCATCGTCGACGACGAGAAGTTCATCCGCGACATCCTCGCGGACTTTCTCGGGATGGAGGGATACATCGTGCGCACCGCCGAGGATGGTGCGGCCGCGCTGGAAGAGCTCAACAACTCTCACTACGACCTCATCATCAGCGACTTGAAGATGCCGCGGATGGGGGGGATCGAACTCCTCGACGCGATCGGTACCGCGGCGCCGAATGCGCTCACCGTCATCATGACCGGGTTCGGAACCGTCGAAACGGCGATCGACGCCATGAAGCGCGGCGCCTACGACTACATCCTCAAGCCGTTCAAGGTCGAGGAAGTCATCCGCGTCGTTCAACGCGGAATCGACAAGCAGCGGCTCTCCGCGGAGAACCTGCGACTACGAGAAGCCGTCTCGCTCTACGCCGTGAGCGAAGCCATCGCGGCGAGTCTGTCGCTCGAAGAGGTGCTGGCGACGATCGGCGACACCGCTCTCGACGAGCTTAAAGGGGACCTCGTCTCCACCTGGCTCGACAACGGCGAGGGTGGGTATTTCGAGCGTCAGCGTCTTGTACGACGACCCGGCGACAACGGCGGCCCCGGAAGCGGAGCTAGACCGACCGCTTTGGGAACGCCGGCGGCTGGGGACGAATCGAACGAGCGGGTCGCGCACGTCGGCGCCGAGTATGGGGCGCTCGGGCCGCAAGCGTTCATCGAGCATTACGCCGCGTTCTCGGCGCTTCTCGAACAGGGTACCAAAGGCGGACGCTTCTTCGCCTCCGCGCCCTCCGTACCGCTCGTGTCGCTGGTGTCGGTGCCGTTGAGGATGAAGACCCGGCTGCTCGGTTGGATTGGCGTCGCGAGCTTCACGAAGCAAAAGCGATTCAACGAAGGGCACCGAAAGCTTCTCTCCATCGTCGGTTCGCGGGCTGCAGCGGCGATCGAGAACGCCCGCCTCTACGAGGACCTGCGCGCCACTTTCCAGCAGACGATTCAAGGACTCGCACGCGCGATCGACAAGATGGACCGTTACACCGCGGGGCACTCGGAGCGCGTAGCAATGTACGCGACGCAGCTCGCCCAGCGGCTCGGGCTGTCCCCCGACGTGGTCGAGATCGTCCGCCAGAGCGCCCTGATGCACGATATCGGCAAAATCGGCTGCGTCATGAACCTCAACAAGCCCGGCAAACTGACGCAAGAGGAGTACGAGATATTCAAGCGCCACCCGACCTACGGGAGGGACATCCTCGATCCCATCAAGTTCTTGCATCCTCTGATTCCAGGCGTGCACCTGCACCATGAACGCTGGGATGGCCGAGGGTATCCGCTCGGCCTGAAGGGCAACGACGTCCCGCTGATCGCGCGCATCATCTCGGTGGCCGATACCTATGACGCCATGACGAGCGATCGGGCCTACCGGCGGGCGCTGCCCCACGAGGTTGCGGTCGGCGAGATCGAGCGCTGCAGCAGCACGCAGTTCGACCCGGAGGTCGCGCAATCCTTCACGGTGCGGATCGAGGAGTTTCGGGAGGAGCAGACCGCGGCCGGAAAAAAGATCCCCGACTGAGCGGGCACTGTCCGTCGACCGTCCCGGTCACCGCCACATCGTGACCTTCGCGCGGAAAACGTTCGCGTCGTTCGGGTCGACGGCGCGCTGGGGACGGGCACTAGTCCCCGCACAAGCACCGAGCTATATAGCGACATGATCGACGACAAGCTTCGCGAATGCCTGACGTTCGACGACGTCCTGCTCGTTCCTGCCTATAGCGAAGTCCTGCCGAAGGACGTCGACGTCCGGACTCGGCTCTGCCGCGGTCTCGACCTCGGTATTCCCGTCCTCAGCGCGGCAATGGACTCGGTCACCGAGAGCCGTACCGCGGTCACGATGGCGCGCGAAGGGGGCATCGGTATCATCCACAAGAATCTGACCATCGCGGATCAGGCCCGCGAGGTCGAGCGCGTCAAGCGCGCGGAGAGCGGCATGATCGTGGGGCCAGTGACGGCGCGGCCGTCGCAGTCGCTACGAGCCGCGCTGGAGGTCATGCGCGAGCACGACATCAGCGGCGTTCCCGTGGTGGAAGGCGAGCGCCCGGTCGGCATCTTGACGGCGCGCGACATCCGGTTCGAGCAGAATCTAGACCAGCCGGTCAGTGCGCTCATGACGCGCGACCTCGTGACCGTGCCTCCGGGAGTCAGCGTCGACGAGGCAAAGCGCTTGCTCCACAAGCACCGCATCGAAAAGCTGCTCGTCGTCGACGGGAACGGCAAGTTGGTAGGCCTCATCACGATCAAAGACATCCTGCAAGCGGACAAGTACCCGCAGGCGGTCAAGGACGAGCAGCGGCGACTTCGGGTCGGCGCCGCGATTGGTCCGGGACCGGATCGGCACGAGCGCACCGCCGCGCTCGTTGCCGCCGGTGTGGACGTCATCGCGATCGACACCGCGCACGGCCACCACAAGAACGTGATCGACGCCGTTCGCGCGACGAAAAAGGAGTTCCCGGGCGTGAAGGTGATTGCCGGAAACGTGGCCACCGCCGAGGCGACCGAGGCGCTGATCGACGCGGGGACCGACGCGGTCAAAGTCGGAATAGGCCCGGGAAGCATATGCACGACGCGCGTGGTCGCCGGAGTCGGCGTGCCCCAGATAAGCGCCGTGAGTGACTGCGCGAGCGTCGCCGATCGACACGGAATCGCGCTCATCGCCGACGGTGGCGTCAAGCACTCCGGCGACTTGGTCAAGGCCATCGCGGCGGGGGCGAGCAGCGTGATGATCGGATCTCTGTTCGCGGGTACAGACGAATCGCCCGGCGATCTCGTGCTCTATCAGGGCCGAACCTACAAGGCGTACCGAGGAATGGGGAGCATCGGCGCGATGAAGAAGGGGAGTCGGGACCGCTACGGCCAAGCGGGCGCGGCCGACGAGAAGCTCGTGCCCGAGGGAATCGAGGGACGAGTTCCCCATCGAGGGTCGCTCGCCTCGATCCTCTATCAACTCGTCGGCGGGTTGCGGAGCGGCATGGGATACTCGGGGTGCAAGAACATCCAGGAGCTGCGGACCAAGGCGCGATTCGTGCGAATCACCTCCCAGGGGTTGCGCGAAAGCCACGTGCACGACGTCATCGTCACCGAAGAGGCGCCGAACTACTTTCGATCATGACGGCCGTAGCCACGACTTGCCGCGCTCGGGCTCTATGCGCGACTTCGTAGCCCATTGGGTCGGCCGCGTCGGCTACGGCGAGGCACACACGCTCCAGGAGCAATTGCTCGAAGCCCGCCTCCGGGGCGAAGTCGGCGACACTCTCCTTCTTCTGGAGCACCCCCCGGTCGTCACCCGCGGCGCGCACGAAGAAAACGTCTTGGCGCCGCGCTCGCGGCTGAACGAGCTCGGCGTCGGAGTCCACGAGACCGCGCGGGGAGGGGACGTGACCTTCCATGGTCCGGGGCAACTCGTGGCGTATCCGATCTTCGATCTACGACCCGATCGATGCGACGTGCGCCGCTACGTGCGAGACCTCGCGAAAGTCATGATCGCGCTCTCCCGCCGGTACGGCGTCGATGCGGGCTTCATCGAGGGCGACCCGAAGCTCGTCGGCGTTTGGGCCGACGAGGCCAGCCCCGCGAAATGGCGTGGCGATCCGCGCGTGGAGGGAGGTGCTTCCCGACCGGCCAAAATCGGCGCCATCGGCGTTCGCATTTCCCGCTGGGTGACGATGCACGGTTTTGCGCTCAACCTTTCGACGGACCTCGGTGGCTTTCGCCTGATCGTGCCGTGCGGCATCGGCCAATACGGAGTCGCATCGCTCGAGAGCCTGGGCGCCGAGTCCCCGACCGTGGAGGACGCAGCGCGCGCGTGCGTCGCGTCCTTCGAGGCGGTCTTCGAAGCACGCGGAACGATGGCGGCGGCGCAGGATGTTCAGCTCACCCGGTTGCCGGCTCGATCTCCGGCGATGCCGCGGCAATGATCCGCAGGTACATTTTGGCGCGTACATTGTGCGGGTCGACCTCCAGCACCCTGCGCCACTGGTCGGCAGCTCCGTCGGTGTCCCCCAGCGCAAGCAGGGTCACGCCGAGCTGGATCCGGGCAGGCACGTAGGTGGGGCGCGCCTCCACCGCCGCCTCGTATTGCTCTCTGGCGCGCGCCAGGTCGTTGACTTCGCGCAGCAGCGATCCGAGCCGCGCGCGAAGATCGGCGAACTGTGGGCAAAGTGCCACCGCCTTCTCGTATTCGGCGATCGCCTCGCGAACGAGTCCCGCGTCCCCGTACGCCTGTCCTACTTCGGCGTGCATGTTGGCGATCTTGCCCCGCGCGAACGGGTCGAGAGCCTGCAAAGGCCCGCTCGGCGTTCCCTTGATGCGAGCGTAGACCTGCCTGGCCGCTTCGTATTTTCCGCGGTCGTTGTACGTGACCGCGAGGTTGAGCGCCGCCTCGGTGTAACTGGGATTGATCGAGAGAGCGCGCTCGAAGTGGTGCTCCGCCTGCGGCAAGTTGCCGCGTGCGTGGCAGATGACCCCGAGCATGTCGTGCACGTCGGCCAGGCGATCGTTCTTGGTGACAACTTGCACGAGGGCGTCTTCGGCCTTGTCGAACTCGCGCTTTTGATAATGCTCGCGCCCGAGGAGTAAGAGCTGCTTGGTGTGCTCGTCCATCGTGCGTACGGGCCCGAAATGGAGGTTACGACGAAATGCGCGAAGAAAGCGAGGGCGGGATTAATGCGTGCAGCGTGCACGCGCGGTTGCATGCGGCCGCCCTTGGCACTAAGGCGGGGTACGGTGGACGCAGACCGCAAGACGCCGGCCGATCGCACGGACCCATCCGTGATGGACGACCGCGAAGCGAATGCGCCGGCCGCCGCCGAGAGCGCGGCGGACGTCTCGCGCTTTCAGCCCGGGGCCGGGCCGAGCGCGCCTTCGCTCGGCTCCCCGGACAAGGACAGCGCGCGGAGAGCGAAGGACTCTCTCCCGAAGGCCCGGGTCGCCCTCGCGATCGCGGGCGGAGCTGCGCTCCTCGGGGCGTTCGCCGTTCTTCTCGCGACGGGGGCCGCGCCCCGATCTTCGACGCGCGCGACCGCGGCGTCGATCGCGGGGTCGATATCGGGCAGCGGGGCGCTCCTCGACGACGCGGGAGTCGACTCGCCGGGCGACGCGCAAGCCGATGCGCCTACAGATGCGCCGAGCCCGCGGCCTGCGTTGTGGCGAGTATCCCAATTGGCCGACGATGCGAATGTCGCGGTCCTCGACGGCGTGTTGGGACGCAGGCCGATGTCGTTGGCGTTCGCCGCCGCGGGCGTGTCGCACGCCGAGGCGGAGCGCGTCGTACGTTCCATCGCTGAAGTGCACAGCGTCGACCACTTTGGGCCGAAGGACGCTTTTCTGCTCGCGCGCGACAAGGCCAGTGGCCGCGTCGTCGCTTACGAGATCCAGAGCTCGCCTCTCGACGTGTGGCAAGGGCGCGAAGAGATCCAACCCGACGGAGCTCCCAAACTCATTGGTCGCAAGCTCGGACTGTCAACCGAGCCCGTGAGGGTGTGCAAGGCCGTCCTCGTCGGACCCGACCTGCGCGCGTCGCTCGCCGAGGCAGGGCTCGGCCCCGTCGACGACGTGCTCACAATGCTCGACGACGCCCTTGAAGGACACGCCGAGCTTTCGGACATCCGCCCCGGAGCGCGCATCCGCATCGTCGCGACGCAAGAGCGCGTCGACGGGGCGTTCGTCCGCTGGGTTTCTCTCGACGCAGTCGAGTATTTTCCGGCCACGCCGAATGCACCATCGGTGCGCGTCTACTGGTTCGGTGACGACGAAGCGACGAAGAAGCACCACGGCTGGTACGACGCAAAAGGTAGACAGCCCGTGCACGGCGGCTGGCGGCTACCGGTTCCGCTCGCGCGCATCGCTTCACGGTTCAACCCTCACCGAATGCATCCCGTGCTCCACGTCGTCATGCCGCACAACGGCGTCGACCTCGCCGCGCCCACCGGCGCACCGGTGTACGCGACGGCTGGGGGCGTCGTCTCGAGGGTCGGCTTCGACGGACCGTGCGGCAACAAGGTCGAGATCGAGCATCCGCACGGTATCACCAGCGTCTATTGCCACTTGTCGCGGTTTGCGCCTGGACTGCACGTCGGACAGCACGTCGAGCAAAGACAGCTCATCGCATACGTGGGGCAAACCGGGCGTGTCACCGGACCGCACCTGCATTTTGGCATTCGACGGGGCGACGTCTTCATCGATCCCCTGACGCTCCGGCTCGACGGCGTGCGCGTCGTCCCGCGAGCGCGCCGGGACGACTTCGATCGCCTTCGGGGCGAACTCGACGCGGTGCTCGATTCGATTGCCCTGCCGGCTCCGGCGGGGCCCCCAGCCGAGCCTCCGGAGAACGAGACGTTTTACGAAGAGGCTCAGTAATGTGCAGCCTCCACGCGCGTCAGCCCCGAGCCGAGCCCGAAATGATTGAAACGAAGGCCAGGCTGGAGGAGCGAAGCGGAGATTGCTCGAGGCCGCGGCGCAGCGGAGGCTGCACTCGGGTCAAATGACGCGGCCCACCCAGGCGGCCAAAGTGGGGCTCTTCGTGGCTCTGGCCGGAGCTGCCGCGTATGGCATCTATCGCTACGTCAGCCCCCAAGTGAGCGGCACGGGAGGCTACACGGTCCACGCATTCATTCACGACGCGACCGGGCTGGCGACGCATTCGCGCGTGACGATTGCAGGAATCCCCGTGGCGTCCCTCGAGGCAATCAAACTGGAGAATGGAGAGGCGCGCCTCGAAGTGAAAGTGCGCAACGACGTCACGCTTTACGACAACGCGACGCTCGGCAAGAAGAGCACATCGCTTCTCGGTGAATCGGCGGTCGTCTTGACCCCCGGCACCCCAGACCATCCCAAGCTGCACAACGGCGACGAGATCTTGGTCATCGTCCAGGAAACGACGCCCGGCGATTTGCTCGAGGAGGTGAAGCAGATTGCGGACGACGTCAAACAAGTGACGGGGCAGCTCGCGAAGTCGGTGGGCACCGACCAGGGAGGTCAAAATATGAAGGCCATCCTGCAGAACTTGGCGGACGCCACCGATGCCGTCAATCGAACGATTCGGGAGAATCGCGAGACCATTCGCGAATCGCTCTACAACGTTCAGCAAATTACGAGGAACGCGAACCCCGAAATCTCGAAGATCCTCGAAAACGTGCGTGTCGTGACTCAGGACGTGCGCGAAATGATGGCCGCGACGAACCAGAGTCCGACAGGGCAAAAGGGTGAGCTGCGCGATGTCGTCGAACACCTCGATCGCTCGAGCAAGAGCCTGGAGAGCGCGCTCGGTCACATCGACAACGTCAGCGGCCGCATCGACCGTGGCGAGGGGACCATCGGGAAGCTGACCAAAGACGAACAGCTGGTCAACGAAGTTCAGGGCGTGGCCGAGGGGGTGAACGACTACGTCCAGAATATCGCCCGTCTGCAGACGATCGTGGGCCTGCGTAGCGATTACAACTTTCTTTCGAACACGATCAAGACGTACGTCCAGCTTCGCCTACAGCCCACGGAAGACAAGTATTACCTCGTCGAGATCATCAACGATCCACGCGGAGCCGTGTCGCTGACGCAGCAGGACGTCACGACGACCAACCTCACCCAGCCCGCAAAGTCGACCACGAATACGATCACCCACAGCACGGGCTTCGTCTTCTCCCTGGAATTTGCGAAGCGAATCGGCCCGTTCACGGGGAGATTCGGCATCATCGAATCGAGCGGTGGCGCTGGACTCGATATTCACCTCTTGCAAGATCGATTCGAGATCCGAAATGACCTCTTCGGTTTCGCCGAATACTTCCAGCCGCGTTACCGGGTCTCGCTTTCATATGAGTTCATCAAGCACCTCTGGCTCCTCGGGGGCGTCGATCACGTATTCGATCCCGAAGGCGGCGCCGACGGGCGCGACTATTTCTTCGGGCTGCAGCTGCGGTTCACGGACGACGACCTGAAGACAATTTTGCCTTTCTCGGGCGGCGCATCGTCGATCGCTCGCTAGAAGCCAGGTGATTTTCGCCGATCTCTTCGCGATCCCGGCGTGACGTCGAGGTCCACGTCCACGACCGCCCTCGATAGGCCAGCGGATACCTAGGAACGTCTTAGTCTATAGTCTAGAACCCTGGTGATTTTCGCCGAGAGCGAGCGAGCCCGCGGAGCGTACGACCGTACGCGAGCACGCTCGCTGCCGGGATCGCGAAGCTATCGGCGAAAAGCGCCAGGGTTCTAGTGGACCGTGTACCAGCGACCCTCGTGCTCGACGACCGGGACGCTCGGGCCCGGGCGCGCGGGAATCTCGTCCTCGCCGGGACTCGCCGGGGGTTTCTCGGCACGCGCGCGATCGGCCGCCGCGAGAGCCGCCTCCATCTCCGCCTCTTCGACGGCCCAACGCGCGAGCTTCTCTTTGGCGCGCCGGCGGCGCTTGATCCAAGCCGCTGCGGCCAGTCCGACGATGAGGACCCACAGAAGGCCTCCGCCGGTCAGGGCGGGGATGATTCCGAACCGGCGGCCGAGCTCCGTGCGCCACTCGTACTCGAGCTTTCGAATGTCGGTTCCGTAGGCGTCTTCGAGAGCTCGGTCGAACGCGGCACCGGCCCGGACCCGTTCGACCAGCGATCCAAAGCGCGCGCGGTCGGCGGTGCGCAAGAGAAAGCTGACGAAGTCGGCCGACTCCGCGTAGGCGACGTTTACGTCGTAGCGGTCCGACGGAAAGCCGCGATCGAGCTCGGCGAACGGGAGGAGATGGTTGCCGAGCGAAGCGTCCGCTAGCGCGACGCGGCGCGCCCACGGGAGCTCGCCCGACTCGTGGATGGCCAGTCCCTCGTCGAACCAACGGGGAACGTGGTGGCCGGCGACGGCGTCGTACAGCGCCACGTGTGCAAGCTCGTGACGGAGCAGCTCGGTCAGGTCGGGCGCCTCCCAGGTGCCAGGCGCTTGGAGCGCGAGGATGGCCAAGTGTGCGGCCGGATAGGCGACCCCCGCCGCGTACGCAGGGGGAGGCGCGTCCTCTGGCGCGAGCTCGGCCATTTGGTCCGGCGTTCGGGCGATGCGGATGAGCACCTTTTCGAGAACCTCTTGTCCGAACTCGCCGGAGAGGCCGCTCCGAAACTCTTGGGCCTCCCGCACGAGCCCTTCGGCGCGGTCGCCGACGCTCGTTGGCAACTCCAACGTGAGCCAGCCGCGCTCGATGCGCTGAAAGTCGGCCGGACGGCCCGGAAGGGTGGCGGCCGACGGCTGCACGAGAATCGCGACGTCGCGCGGGGGCATCGACGGAGAGTCCGAGTCGGCCTGGGCGGTCATCGCGCTTCCCGCCAGGAGGGCGGCGAGCGCGACCGACACGGCGACGGCTCGTCCGAAGCGCCGTCGAAGAGTCGTCCAGGATTGGCCAACGCTTGCAAGCAGCCGGACCATTTAGTGAGGCACCTCCAGTTGAAGATGGATCACCGATGGGCCCGTGTCTCGTGTCGCCAAGTAGACGGCACCTGCCCCGAACGCGGCCGCGCCGATCGCGCCCCAAAACCAGCCGGATTCGTAGAATGCCCGCCGCGGCGCGGGGGCGATCTCGACCTTCGGCTCCTCGTGGGTCGCGAGGCCCGGGGCACGCGTGAGGCTCGACGGGGCTCCGGCTGCCTCCGCAGTCGCCGAGCCGGCCGAGCCGAATGCCCGGACGAGCGAGCGGGTGGCCGCCCCCCAGGACAAGGGGGAGCCCTCGTCGGGCGTGTAGGTGGCTGCGTCGAACGAGGTCGTGTCGGCAAGAAACACACGCGCGCTCGGTCCCGTACCCTCGGCGCGGACCACGACGATGGCGCGCACCGAGAAGCGACGCGCGATGTCGCCGAGGATCGCCCGGGACGGGGCATCATCGCCGTGCACGGCCGCGACCGTGTCGGCCAGATCTCGCAGCTCGCCCGGTGCGCTCCCCGGGGCCGCTTCCCCACAGAGGACGTGCGCGTGCGCCTCGTCGAGGCGGATCGAACGGAGGGAGACCGCCGCGTAGACCGAGCTCGCGAGCGGCCAGGCGGCGTCGGTCGCTCCCGGCAATGCAAGGACCACAAGGCCCTCGGCCGCGGAGGGTGGCGCGTTCGGGGCCGCTGCCGGGCGGGGCGAAAGCGCAGGCTCGGCGAGCGCGACGGACGGGTGCACCGAAGCCGCGAATGCAAGGCCGGCCACGAGGGTCACTCGGCAGAAACTCGTTTCGACGAACACCGGGGGCTCCCGCGAGCCACCGGCTTAGCACGACCGCGCGCGGCGGGCTCCGCCGGGCGCCCCTCTATTGACCCGATATCAGATTCGCGATGGGTACGAAGGTCGTGGCGTGCTCGGCGACCGCTTGGCGGACCGGAGGGTCGAGGAGCGTCGTTATCCCGAGAGCGGCGACGAAGACGGCGAAGGGCGGGCCGAGGAGGGCCAGCGGCCGCACGGCTCCCCGCCAATCGCGCGAGACCAAGAGGGCCGTGAGCAAGAACGCGAACACGTCGACCACGGTCGCCGCGGCTCCGGCCGACGACGGGGCGGCGGAGACGGCGCTCACGAATCGCTGGAGGACGTAGGCGACCAAGGCGAAGGCTGCACCGGCGAGCGAGAACACGACGAATCGCTGCGCCCCCAGCGAGAGGCCTCGCAAGATCGCGACGATGCGCGCGCACACCAACCCCCAGATCACGGCGAACGCGAGCGAGCCGCAACCGTACGTGACCCCCGCGAGAGCACGATGGTGAGTCGCCGCACGAAGGACGCCGCCGAACAGCGCGAGCGTGACGAACAGCAGAGCAAACCAAAGACCCATCCCGAACCAGCGCAGCTGCGCCTGGGCCGGCGGTCCGACGAGGGCGCGCACCCCGCGGCCCGCCCCGCGCAAGACCACGATCGACAGCCCCATCGGTGCGAGCGCTGCCGCGCCGAGCGCGGCCCAGGCACGCACGACCGGCGCTCCCCCTGCGAGCGCGGCCGATACGCGGAACATCGCCGGCACCGAGCAGAGGAGCGCCCCGGCCGCGGCCAGCCCGACCCATGCGCCGAATTGCAGGAGGAGCGAGCCGTTCTCTTCCACGCGGGCAGACGGCGGCGGAACCGACTCGGAGATCACCCCCTGCAGCATATAACGTGTGGCCTCGGGTCCGCCGCTCCGGCGTGGACGCTCCACCCTCTTCACCCTCCGCCTGCACTTTGCAGCCTTGTCGTGCTACGGGCGAGAGTGAAATGCCGACCGCCGCATCCGGCGCAAATGACAACGACGGGGGAAAAGTCGGCGGCGCCCGCGCCGACTTCGTGGCTTCGTTGGGGCGCAAGGTGAACGATGCCCGAGAGCTTGTCGGGCTGCTCGGGCAGGAGCCGACCTCGAAAGCGGTGAGAGACGAGCTCCGGCGACGCCTCCACGCGCTCGGCGCGGGGGCGCGGCTGCTCCGATTCGAGGCGATGACGCAGGCGCTTCAGGAGCTCCTGGCCGTGCTCGACCGCGGGGCGCAAACGGGGTCGATGCGCGAGCTCGACGTCGGCTTCGTCGCACGCGTGCTCGACGACCTGCCCGCGCTCGCCTGGGCGGAAGTGCCGTCTCGCGACGCGGCCGCGCGCGCGGCGGGCGAGCCGGGGGTGGAAGGGGCCGGACCGATCCCCATCGCGGCAATGGTGGTCGGAAGCCAGTCGCTCGTGCACGCGCTCGGCGAAAGCGGCCCTATTCCGACGCGGGCGTTCGAGTGCGAACGCATCGAAGACGTCGACAAGGCGCTCGAGCTGGCCCGCGCGCACGCACCCGATCTCGTGGTGGTCGACGTCGATTTGCCGCGGGCCTCGCACCTCGTCGAGGCGCTGCTCGACGATCCGCTCACCGACCCCGTTCCGGTGGTCGTTCTCGGGACATTTCGCTCCCCGGAGGAGGTCGCGCGCTTCGTGGCGCTGGGCGTCACGCGGACACTGGCCAAGCCGGTCTCGCCCGAGCTTTTGCGCGCCACGTGCGACGAGATCGTGGACACCCACGACGAGCGGACGATGCGCGTGACGCTCGGAGAGCCCACGCTCGAGCAGCTCGGCAACCGGCTCGCCGAAGAGCTGCGGCGAGCGCTGGTCGACAGCGTGGACGGGGCCTCGCGCTCCCAGCGCATCCCGCTCGGAGAAGGCGCCGACGTGCTCGCCGCGCTGTGGGGAACGATCGCGCGCGTCCAGGAAATCGTGGTTCGAAAGACCGGCGGCGCGATTCGATTCGGCAGCGAAACGCCCGAGGGGGCGATCGCGCTCGCTCCTTGGCTTCATCAGGATCTCCCCGCGACCGACCGCATCGCGGGGCGTACGCGCGGCGAGGCTGTGGACGTCCGGCTCAACGGCCGGCGTGTGCTCGTCGCCGACGACGACCCTGGGGTGACCTGGTTCATCTCCGACCTCTTGCGAACCGCCGGATGCGTCGTTCACGAAGCGCTCGACGGAACGACGGCGCTCGATCTGGCGTTTCGCGTCCAACCCGAGCTCGTGGTGAGCGACATCCTCATGCCCGGGATCGACGGCTTCGCGCTTTGCCGCGCGCTTCGCCGGGACGTCGCGCTCCGCGATACGCCGGTCATCCTCCTTTCTTGGAAGGAGGACTTGCTTCAGCGCGTGCGCGAGCTCGGCGCCAGCGCGGCCGCATACCTGCGCAAGGAGAGCGGCTCGCGCGCGATCTTGGCGCGGGTGCGCGAAGTCCTTCGTCCACGTGCGCGAATCGAGCTCCGCCTCCGCGGAGACGGGGAGGTCCGCGGCCGGTTGGACGGTCTGACGCCTCGGCTGCTGCTCGAGCTCGTTTGCCTGATCCGCAAGGACGCACGGGTCTCGGTGCGCGATGCGACGCACCTCTACGAGTTGGAGGTCCGCGCGGGGGCGCCTCGCAGGGCAACACGCACCGCGAGCGACGGGAGTTTTCGGAGCGGCGAGCGCGCGCTCGCCAGCTTGCTGGGCGTCGGCGCCGGCCGTTTCGTGGTCGCGCCTGGCAGCGAGCCAATCCACGGGGAGCTCTCCGGGACGCTCTTCGAGCAGCTCGCCGGCCCGATCGCCCTCGCACGCGGAGCCCTTTCGGCCACGACGGGGGCTCGGATGATTGGAGTCGAGCGCATCGTCTTCGATCATCACGCCCTGGACGCTTACTTGAAGGCGACGCCCGAACCGACGCGTTCGCTCATCCGACGCCTGGCCCACGGCGCGACGCCCCGGCAGATGCTGCTCGAAGGCGAGGCATCGCCCAGCCTGATCGAAGACTTGCTCTCCGACCTCGCGGCGCGCGGCGCCATCCAGGCCGTCCAAGGAGTGGACGGCGTCGATGTCCTTACCCCCGCGGTCGAGGCGGCGCGGGCCGTCCTCCACGGCTCCGCCGAGCCGAAGCGGTCGGCTCCGCCGAACGCGCGCGCAAGCGCACCGTCTCCACCCGCTCGGACGGTCGCGCCGGACGAGGGAGCTGCGCTCTCCCCGCCGGCGATCGGGCACGACCAGGAAGGCCAGTCGGCCCTGTCGATGCCTGTGGAAAGGGAGGCGGGCTCGCCGGCGTCGCGCGCGACGATCGAGCGGTCGCCTTCTTCGCTCGAGGATGCCGTGATGCGCGAAATCAGTGACCGAGGGATGGATGCGCCGACCTCGCGTCCGGCGACCGATCCGCCGCCGATCATTTTGCCGAGCGAGCTCCGGCCGCGTTCGTCGAATCCGCCAGAATACGGGCCTGCGTCGCAGGAGGAAGCCTCGACGCCTGCCCTCGCATCGCTGCCGCCCGACGCGGTCGTGCCCGGGGATGTTCCCCCCGCGAACGAGGCGCCCGAGGTCCGCCCGGCACCCGCGCCCGACGAGTCACCCGCGTCGGGACCACTCCCGTCCCGGTCCCAAGAGCGATGGCCACTGGTGCTGGCGACCGCCCTGCTCCTGGTCGTTGTCGCGGTGGTCGTTTACTGGACGCGGCCGGAGCCGGCGTCGAGTCCCGCCCCGGTAGGAGCCGAAAGCGTGGCCACGTCCGTCACCGTGGCCCGCACGGCGCCGACCGCCGGCGCCTTCGTCCCGAGCTCGCCGGCCGCGTCGAGCTCCGAAGAAGACCTTCCCCCCGGAGCCGAGGTGCCCGCCGGCTACGGCCTGCTCGAGGTCCACGCGCCGGAGAACGCGACCGTTCGCATCGACGGGGCCGTTGCCGGGTTGGGCCCGTTCGTCGCGCGCACGGCGGCGCCCGGGTCGCACGAAGTGCGCGTCGACCGCGGCGGTCTCGAGTCCACGCAGGTCATCGAAGTGCACAAGGGCAAGGCCACGCGCGTAAGGTCTCCGCTGCCGCCTTGAAACGTGTCGCCCCCGCTTTGATCGTATCGCTTGGAATCGCACCGGTCTGGGGCTGCCGGCGTTCGGGCGATCCGGCTCCCTCGGCCTCCACGCCGGCCCCGACGGCGACGGTCGACGTTCCCGACAGCGCTCGACTTGCGGTGCTCGACGTGGTGCGCGACCTGGACTCGTGTGCGCTCGGACACCGTGGGGTTCTGCTCGACTTCGGCGACCGATCGATGCACGGCCGGCTTCGACCCGGCTTCATCCCGCGCGGGGCCGAAGCCCCGTCCTCGGACCGGACGGGCGGGGGGGACCCGATCGTAGAGCACGGCGGGGCGACTTGGCTTCGGGTGCGGTCGCGGACCGTTTCGGCCAGCTTTTATTGGCCCGCGGTCGCGACTGAGGTCACCGACGCGAGCACGTACGTGGAAGGCCGCATCCGCGGCCTCGGCGCGCGCGCGGTTGCCGTGGCCGTCGACGGCAAGCCCGTCGGGACGTGGACGCTCACAAAGGGCGAGACCACCACGGTCGCCGCTCGCGCCACGACGCCAATCACGTTGAGTCCAGGCGGCCACGAGCTCACGCTGCGCTTCGTCGGGGGTTCTCGCGGAGGGGACGCGCTCGCCGAAATCGACTGGGCCCACGTAGGAAGCGGCGAGCCGAGCCCCACCTACGCTGCGCCGACCCGCTCCGATGTGCTGATCGACGCGAGCGTCGGGGACACGTCGATGCGGTCGATCTCGCTCCGTGCTCCCGGCTTCGTCCGCTGCTCCGGATGGATACCGGCGAATGCGACGTTGGAGACGTCGCTGGCCGCCGCGGGCGGCGGCGAGGCAGACGTCGAAGCTCAGCTCCTCCGCGACCGACGCGCGCCGATCGTGTTGGGAACGGCGCACGTGACCGGAGGCGCGGTCGGTTGGACGCCCTGGTCGGTACCCATAACCGGGCTCGAAGGCGACGGGGCCCTCGCGTCCGTCATGCTCGTCGCGAAGCGCGCGAGCGCGTCCACGCGCGTTCTCTTCGGGGCGCCGAAGATCGTCGCCGCCCGTTCCAGAGTCGCGCCCGCGCCGCCTCCGGCGCGCGGCGTGGTCCTCGTCGTGCTCGGAAGCACGTCGGCCAGATCGCTCGGCCCGTGGGGAGGTGCGCACGCGGTGCCGGAGCTGTCGCGCTTGACGTCGACGGGAACGACCTTCACGGCCAATCGCGCGTCGAGCTCGCTCTCGACCGCGGTCGTCGGGGCCATGGTCACCGGATTACCTCCAAACGTGTTGAACCTCGAAGACCCGGACGCTCGCCTTCCACAAGGATCGACGACCATCGCCGAAGCGTGCCGTCAGGCAGGGATGGCGACCGCGATGTTCACGGCCAACCCCGCGACGGGAGCGGCGTTCGGCTTCGACCGCGGCTGGGACTCGTTCGTCAGTCACGATCCGCTCGAAGACGTCGCCGCGACCAGAGTGTTCGACGACGCCGCGGCTTGGATCGAAGCGCACAATCGGGATTCGTTCCTGGTGGTCGTGGACGCTCGAGGCGGGCATCCACCTTGGGACGCGAGTGCCGACGAGCTGAAGGCGATGCCGCCCGCAGGGTACTTCGGGCTCCTCGAGCCGCACCGCGCGGCCGAGGCCCTCACCAAAGCCCGCAAACGACCGGCGCACTTCAAGGAAGAAGACCGCGTGCGCGCTTGGGCTCTCTACGACCGGGCCGTCGACGCACACGACGAGGCGCTCGGGCGTCTCCTTGCGGCGATGAACGCGGCCGGTCGAGAGAACGACACCGCGGTCATCGTCACCGGCGACGTCGCGGCCAGCGAGGCGCTGTCGGTTCCTTTCGTCGACTCCGACACGCTCGACGAACCCCTCTTGGCGACGCCGCTCGTCGTGCGCTGGCCGGGTGCGAGTGCGTTCTCGGGGCGTCGCGTCGACGCGCCCACGGGACCCGAGGACGTGGCTCGCACGGTGCTCGCCGCGCTCGGACTCGCGGCTCCGCCCATGTTTCAGGGAGTGGACTTGGCCCGGGTGGCGGGGGGAGCGCTCCAACCGGCAGAGCGACCGCTGACCGCTACGTCCGGGGCTCATTTCGCGTTGCGCTGGGGACCGTTCGTGCTCGTGGGAATGCGCGACCGCGAGACGCGCATGTGCGATCTGTCGCTCGACCCCAGCTGCGTCGCGGACGTCCGCGCGACTTCTCCGCTGGCCCTGGAGCCGTTGCATCGCTGGGCGATGGACGCGCTAGCCCCGACCGCGCCGCCTCCGTTCCCTCGGGAGGGGGCAGTCTTGGATCAGCACGCGACCGCCGCGCTGGTCCGGTGGGGCCGACCGACTGACGAGCGAGAGGCAGAGGGGTTCTAGAGAGGATGCTTCGGTTCCCCCGCGCGCTCTGGCTGGTCGCGTTCCTTGCGGTCGCGCTGGCGCTGCCGTCCGCGTCGGCCGACTTCTACTGCGACGATCTGGGAATGGTGCTGCGCTTCGACGGCGTGGCCCCCTCGCCCATCCCGGGCCCCCTCCACGCGTACACGTTCGCATCGGGGGTTCCTGGGGAGCGTCACGCGCTCGTGGATCACGGCCCGCTCCCTTGGTGGACCTCCGACGGTCTGCGCCTCTCGTTCTTTCGGCCGCTTTCGAGCGCGCTGCTGGCCATCGATCACGCGGTCGCCGGCCGACACCCGCTCCTCTACCACCTGCACTCGATCGCCTGGTACGTCGCGGCCGTCGTCGCCGCGGCGATGCTCCTTCGCCGCCTCTTACCGGAGCGGGAAGCCGCGCTGGCCGCGCTCCTCTTCGCGGCCTCGCCCGCTCACTGGATGCTGGCCGCGTGGCCGGCGGCGCGGCACGCGGCGGTCTCGGGGACCTTCGCCATCGCGGCGATCGCGCTGCATCTTCGTTCACGGGAGGGAAGCGACGGCCCTGCGCGTTCCGTCTCGCCCGCGGCGATCGCCAGCGCGGCGCTGGGTCTCGCCGCGGGCGAGAGCGCCCTGGGTGCTTTCGCGTTCGTCGTCGCCTACGAGGTGCTCGGACGACGAGACCCCATCGCCGGACGGCTCCGCGCGCTCGCTCCCTGGGGAGCGCTGTTCGCCGTGTATGCGATCCTCTACAACCGGCTGGCCTTCGGTGTCCGCGGCTCGGGCACGTACGTCGATCCGATCGCGCAGCCCGGGGAGTACCTCGCGCTGCTCCCGTCCAGGCTCGCAGTCTTCGCCGAGGCGGCGCTGCTCGGCGTGCCGTCGGAGCTCTCCGTCCTCGCCCCCCGCGCGGTTCCCGTCCTGGCGGCCTTGGGCATCGCCGCTGGCCTCGCGCTCGCGCTCCTCCTTCGCCGCGCGCTCCGCGCCCTACCGGAGCACCGCCGCACGATGACGTGGCTGCTCGCCGGATCCGCAATGGCGACCCTCCCCGGCGCCGCGGGCATTCCAGGAGACCGAGTCCTGTTCCTGCCGAACATCGGCATCGCCGCGGCTCTGGCGATCGTCCTTCTCCACGCGGGCGGGGATCGTGGCGCGGCGGTCCGCGCGTCCTTGCCTACGCGGGCGGGAGTCGCGCTCTTCGCGCTCGTTCACGTCGTGCTCGGGCCGCTTGCGTTCGCGCTGGGCGGCGCCAACCTCGCCGCGACGTCGCACCAGGCGCTGACTCTGGCATCCAAAGCGGAGATCCCGGCGCGGGAAGACATCGACGTCGTCTGCATCGGGCTGTCGGATCCGCTGGTCGGGATGTACTTGGGCCCGGCGCTCTGGATCGCGCCGCGCCCGGAGCCACGGCCGCGCAACGTGAACCTGCTGTCGATGTCGTCGTACGACCATCGCGTCCGTCGAACCGACGACCGAACGCTCGAGATTGCGATCCTGGGAGGAACGTTGCTCGACGGCCCCTTCGCAAGGGTGGTTCGGCCGGCCAGCGCGCTCCTGCGGGCGGGCGACGTCGTTCCGCTAGGCGCGTGGACCGTTCGCGTTCTAGCCGACGACGCGGGGCAGCCCACCCGCTTCTCGGTGACGTTCGATCGCTCCGTCGACGCGCCTTCGCTCGCGTTCGTAGTATGGCGAGACGGCGCGCTCCGAGCGCTCGTGCCTCCTGCGAGTGGGCAGGAGGTGCTCCTACGGCACGAGCGCGGGCCGATGGGAATCTGAGGCGATCCGCGCAACCGCCCCAAGACCTCTCGCATCGAAGGCGCCATAGGTCGCTTCTCTTTCGGAAGCGACGAGCCGAAAGGATGCACTTCCATGGCCCTCGAGAACTGGAACATCGACGTTACCCACTCCACGGTCGGATTCACCGTCCGGCACCTCATGGTGTCCAAGGTTCATGGGCAGTTCACGAAATGGAAGGGGACATTCGCGTTCGACGAGGCGAACGTCGCGAACTCTCACGTCGAGGCGGAGATCGAGGTCGCTAGCGTCGACACGCGTGACGCGCAACGCGACGCGCACCTTCGGACGGGTGACTTCTTCGATGCAGAGAAGTTCCCACTGATGACGTTCAAAAGCACCTCGGTCTCCGGCGAGAAGGGTAAGTTCAAGGTTACCGGCGACCTCTCGCTGCGCGGCGTCTCGAAGCCCGTCGTGCTGGACGTCGAGTACACCGGCCGCATGAAGCACCCGCGCGGCGGCGAGCGCGTCGGCTTTTCAGCGCAGACGAGCATCAACCGAAAAGACTTCGGCGTGAGTTTCAACATGCTCCTCGAGGCCGGCGGCGTCGGGGTCAGTGAGAAAGTGGATATTCAGCTCGACGTGCAAGGATCGTCCGCGACCTGAGGGCGCTTTGACGCGCGGATCCGCGAAGTGGCCACCTCAGCTCTTCGAGCGCGTGAAGCGCCGGATCGAGGCGACCGCTCTCAGCACTCACCCGGCGGTGGTCGACGTGCTGATATCACGCACGCCATGAGCGCTTCACGCCGCTTCTCCAGGAACCGAACCTCGGCCAGGTTGGCTGTGAGCCGGAGCGCCGAATCATAGGCGGCGAGCGCCTCCTGCTGACGGCCTACTCTCCGAAGCAGATCGGCACGCGTCGCGTGAAACAGGTGGTAGAAGGACAGTGGAAGGGCGTCGACGAGCGCGAGGGCTTCGGAAACCCGTCCAAGCTCGGCGATCGCGATCGCTCGGTTGAGCGCCACAACGGGTGTCGGCGTCAGAGACAACAGGTGCTCGTAGAGCGTCACGATCTGCGGCCAGTCCGTCTCCTCGACCCGTTGCGCGTCGCTATGCACGGCGTTGATCGCCGCCTGCAGCTGGTATGGCCCGGGCCGATTCATGCGCAGGCACGCGCGCACGTGCGCCTGTCCCTCGGCGACGAGGGCCGGCACCCACAGGGCTCGATCCTGCTCCGTGAGCGAGACCATGGATCCGTCGGCGGCCGTGCGTGCCGGGCGTCGCGATTCGATGAGGAGAAGCAGCCCAAGAAGGCCGAGCGCCTCCGGCTCCCTCGGCAACAGCACGATCACGTGCCGGGCCAATCGGATGGCCTCGCTCGACAACTCGGCCCGCCCGAGATCGTTGCCACCCATCGCGACGTACCCTTCGTTGAAAATCAGGTAGATCGCAGCGAGCACCCACTTGAGGCGTGAAGGCAGCTCCTCGTCCGAGGGCACGCGGTAGGGGATCTTGGCGTCGCGAATCTTGTTCTTCGCGCGCACCAGGCGCTGCGCCATCGTAGCCTCGGGTACCAGAAACGCTCGCGCGATTTCCCGGGTCTGAAGCCCCGCGATGAGGCGCAACGTGAGGGCCACCTGCGCGGCGGGCGCGAGGGAGGGGTGGCAGCACGTGAACATCAGTCGCAACTGATCGTCGAGCACAGGACCCTCTTCGGGAACGTAGGACTCATCGGGCCTGTAGAGCGCTTGGCTTTCGCGATGTCGCTGATCGCGAGTGGACTCCCGGCGCTTGCGGTCGAGTGCGCGGCGCATCGCCGTCGTGATGATCCAGCCCGCAGGGCTGGGAGGGATGCCCTCGCTGGGCCAATGAGCGAGCGCTTGCACGAAAGCCTCCTGGACCATCTCCTCGGCGAGGCCCAGGTCCCGGAAGCGACGCGCGAGCGTGGCTACCGCACGACCCGAGCACTCGCGGAAGACGCGTTCGACGTGCGACTCCTCGATGCTCTCCATCGGGGCCCGGAGCTAAGCGGCCGGCTCCTGGAAGGGGCGCACTTCGACTGGAGCGCGGCACGCGACCGCCGCCTTCTTCGCCCACGCCAGGGCGGCGTCGAGGTCGGGGGCCTTGACGACCCAGAACCCTCCGATGTGCTCCTTGGCCTCCAAGAACGGGCCGTCGGTGAGGAGAAAATCACCCCCCTCCTGGGGCCGGACCACGGTCGCGCTCGACGGCGGGTGCAGACCGCCTCCGAAGACCCACGCCCCCTTCTCCAGCAGCGTCTTGTTGAACGCATCGACGTCCGCAAACA
>CAZVPE010000072.1:0-23283 GCA_964628155.1 uncultured Polyangiaceae bacterium
ACCGGGACAATCGCCGCGGCGGGTTTGCCGTGACGGAGGATCACGATGCGGCGGTTCTTGTGCTCGGCCTGGTCGACGAGTTCGGAGAGATGCGCCTTGGCGTTGGCGAGCGAGGTTTTTATCACGTGACTATTATGACTAGAGATGGTCCTCGGCGCCAGCGACGAGCAGAGCCGATCCTGGCTCCTACGGTCATCGCATCGCGTGGACTGGATCCTTCGAACCTTCGGCCTTCCTGTGGTACTCGTCGTCACCTCGGTCGGTCGCCTCATGAAGCCGCAAGATCGAATCATCGTCGCTCTCGACGTCCCCACGCGCGCCGAAGCGTTCCACTTCATCGACGATCTCGAGGGTCTCGTCTCGTTCTACAAGGTGGGCCTCGAGCTCTTGCTCGGCGGCGGCTTGCAGGACTTGTCGGGCCATCTTGCGGGCAAGCAAGTCTTCGTAGACCTCAAGCTTCCCGACGACATCCCCGCGACCGTGGGCAACGTCGTACGCGTCGCGGCCGAGGCGGGCGCGAAGTTCCTGACCCTCAGCCATAGTGTCGGGCCCGCGACCCTCCGAGCGGCGGTCCGCGGCCGGGGCGCGCACCGCTTGCCCGAGCTCTTGTGGGTGCCGGTCTTGTCGAGCATGGACTCGTCGGATTTCGCGGCCCAAACGGGGGGCAAGCCGGAGGACTTCCACGCGGACGTCGTCCGGCGAGCGAAATCGGTGGCCGCCGCCGGAGCGGATGGGTTCATCGTCTCGGGTCAGGAAATCGCCGTACTCCGGGCCGAGTTTCCCAACGTGCCCCTCGTGAGCCCCGGAATCCGACCCGCCTGGGCGCCCGCGGACGACCACAAGCGCGCCTGCACTCCGGCGGAAGCCATACGCTTGGGAGCGGACTACATCGTCGTTGGGAGACCCATCCGGAACGCCGGCAACCGCGACGCACGGAGGGCCGCCGCCCAACGCATCATCGACGAGATCGCGCTCTAGGCATCATCGACGAGATCGCGCTCTAGGCGTCATCGACGAGATCGCGCTCTAGGCGTGTCTAGATCCAAGCGTTGTTCAGGATCTCTCCGACGCCGCCCGCTCCCGGGACGATGTACTGGTGGTCGTCGAGGCCGCGCTCCTCCGCCCACCGCGCTCCAGGCACCGTCGCGAGAACGTCGTCGTCGCTCGCGCCGCGGTCGAGGCGATACGCATAGACGGCCGTGTCGGGGTGACGGCTCAGCACGTGCCGCAAGTATTCCGGGGTGACGATGAGATTCATCGTGACGCAGCGGCCCGGAACACCCTCGAGTCGAGTCTTGTAGTGATCGAGCGCGCTGACGAGCGACGAGCCGGTGGCCGCCATCGGGTCGGGGAAGAGCACCAGCCTCCCATCGACGTCGCGCCCGATCTTCGCGTCGTGCCAGGTCGCTCCGGTCACGTGGCCCTGGGCGTCGGTCGAGCGAGACATGAAGAGGTGGTCCTGACGCACGCAGGAAGGGTCGAGGAGTTCGCTCAGCAGATCGTAGACGACCTGCGAGGGTACCGTCCCCGCCCGAGCGATGCCCACGGTGACCACGCGCGTGTGGGACGCGACCGCCGCGGTACGAACCACCGCTTGAGGGAAGGACGTGACCATCCGCGTCGGCAAGTCGAGCCGAGCGCGCGGGAGCTCCGCCGCGACCACCGCTTCGGCGAGCTGCTGGTAGAGGGCCCGCAGGAGCCGGCCCACCTCTGGTTGCTGCGTATCGAGCGCGCAGAAACGCGCAAGCCTGGTCCAGGCGACGGGGTCGTCCAGCAAATGGACGTTCGGGCCGTAACGGTGCTCGATTTCGGGCGGTCGATAGCGGCTCCGGACGTAAGCCGTTTCGGTCATCGGCCGCTCAGGTCCAGTGCCCGGCTCTCAGGGCCACCGCGTCGATCACTTTGACCTTCGGCCCGAGCGCCTCTCGGAATGCGTCCTCGTCCTCGTCGTCCATGATGGCGTCGCCGAAGCCCGCGGCGATTTCCATCGCCGTCGACAGGATGCGCAAGAACTGGGCGAAGCTCGACGCTGCGAGCGTCGGAACCCACCGGTCCTGCCCGCTCATGGCCGTGTAAACCGGACAGTCTCCCTCGGGATCTGGTTTGCTGACGTCCAGAAAATACGGGTCTCCGAGCAGCGAGCTCTCGCCGATCACCACCCAGGACGGCTTCCAGTCGGCAGGGGGGGCTCCGTTCTCGCCCGGGGTCTGTACGAGCTGCTGCGCTTTGACGAGCTCCGATGCAGGGATGAGTCGTACCCGCTCGACCGGGGTGACGGTCTCCAGCCGTTCGGGATCGGCCGCCAGCAAGAAGCTTCGATAGCGGGAGGGCACGCGGAGCTGTTTTCGCAGCTCATCGACGAGCGCTTGCGGCGCCTTGCCAAAGGAGCAAGGAAGCTTGCGCTTCGCAAATACTGCCTTGAGGGCCTCCACCGCGTCCGCGAGATCACTGTCCACGTAGTTCGCCTCGCACGAATGGTCGGGCACGCCCGCGATGGGGCCTGAATAGAAGCCCGCACACGCTAGCATCGTTGCCACGGAATTCGAACCTCAAAGACTGCTCACCCTGCAGGTCACCTCGAGCTCCACCACTTCCGTGCTCGCTTCTCCGCCGAGACCGCGCAAGGGCTCGATGAGCGTCGCCACGGAATCTTGGAGGATCGCCTCCGCTGCGGCCGATAGAGGCCGACCCCCGGGCCCCCGCAGCTTTCCTTGCACGCTCGCGTGCAGCCGCGTCAAGTCCTGGTCGGGGACGGTGATGGCGATACGCACGGCGACGGCCGCGGCGCGGCCCCGGGTGACGGCGAATACGTCGGGGCGCAACGAAAGCGGGAGGCACAGGTCGGGCCTGCCCGTTGCGCCGTCGGCCCCCAGGACGAGCGCGGCCCACGCGCCCAAGTCGACCCGCGCCATTTCGTCTCGAGCCCCTACCGTGACCACCGGCCGGCACACCCCGTCCGCGGCGAGACTGCCCGGCGGGCAGCCGGAAGGGCGGGGGCAGACTGCCCCAGCACGGACGGTCCCCCTCGGGCACGCCACCTCGGGCGGAAGGCACGCGTAGTGGCCGACGGAGACAATGGCCGCGCCCCCATCCTCGCACCCGACCGCACCCGAGATTCCCGCCGAGGCCCTCGAGACGCAGGATCCCGTGACCGCGTCGAGGACTTCTCCTTCTCCGCATGCTCGAAAGACGCACCCCTCGATGCCGGCCTTCGCCGCCGGACCGCAGTAGGCGTCGCCCACGGCGGGCGGGACGCACGCACCGAGAACGAGCACGTCGCCCGCGGCGCAGGCGCACCGCCCCGACGCATCGCGAAGGGCATCTCGAGGGCACGCCGCAGCGCACGCGACCCCGTCGCACTCGGAGCGTGCGCGACACGACGCGACGACGACGCCGAGCGCGGCGACGACGGCGAAGGCCCCTCTCAGCGCCATCGCGCTCGATGGTACGCGTGCTAGAGACTCGGCGCCATGCTGGCCACCTTTCTCGACGGTTCGCCGGAATTCGATGCCGCGCTCGATCGTTTCGAACGGCGCGGCGAAGCCGACTTTGCGCGGGTCGAGCCCGCCGTGCGTGAGATTCTGGACGCCGTTCGCGCGGAAGGCGACGCCGCCGTGCAGCGGTACAACGAGCGCTTCGGGCGGCGCGCCCCTCGACTCGTCCTCCGCGACTACCCCGGCGCCGCGGCGCTGGCGCGCTTGCCTGCCGACGTGCGCGACGCACTCGAGCTTGCAGCGGACCGAATCCAGTCGTTTCACGGGCACCAGCGCGACGCGGGCTTCCGCTACGAAGACGACGGCATCACCCTCGGGACCCGGGTCCTTCCTGTCGCGCGCGCGGGCGTCTACGCGCCCGGCGGCAAGGCTCGCTATCCCTCGAGCGTGCTCATGTCGGCAATTCCTGCCCGGGTGGCGGGGGTGGGCGAGACGATTCTGGCGACGCCCCTCAGCGGCACCGAGAGCGACGACCCCCTTTACGCCGCCGCGCATCTCTCCGGGATCGGCGCCATCGTCGACGCCGGCGGGGCCCAAGCGATCGCCGCGCTTGCCTACGGGACCGAGAGCGTCCCGCGCGTCGACAAGATCGTCGGCCCGGGGAACCTCTATGTCGCATGCGCCAAGCGCCTGGTGTTCGGCGCGGTGGACATCGACGGTATCGCGGGACCAAGCGAAATTCTCGTCGTCGCGGACGACGAGGCCGACCCGCGCCTCATCGCGGCCGACCTTCTCTCGCAGGCGGAGCACGACGAGGCGGCCTATCCCATGCTCGTCTGTGCATCGGAGCTGATGGCGCAAGGCGTCGACCGCGAAGTGGAAGAGCAACTCGCAACGCTGCCGCGAGCGGCGATCGCCAGGGCGGCGATCGCGAACGGCGCTGCGTTCGTGGCGCACTCGCGCGAGCGGATGGCATTCATCGCCGACCTCCTCGCCGCCGAGCACCTCGCGCTGCACGTGGTCGACCCGCATGCGCTGCTGGCACGCATTCGACATGCCGGGGCAGCCTTCCTTGGGCCGTCCACCCCGGAGGCCATGGGAGACTACATGGCCGGGCCCTCCCACGTGCTCCCTACGGGGGGCGCGGTGCGCTTCGGGTCGCCTCTGGGGGTCTACGACTTCGTCACGCGAACCTCGGTCATCCAGTACACGCCCGAAGCCCTCTCCCGACAGGCCCGGGGGGTCTGCGCGCTGGCGCGGCTCGAGGGCTTCGAAGCACACGCGCGCGCAGTGGAAGCACGCATCCCGCGCCATACGCGATAGACTCCGCGGCCGTGCGCTCTCTCCGGGGCTGGCGGCTCCTCTTGATTGTCCCGTTCGTCGGAACTCTGTGGGTCCCCTTCTACAACGCGCTCGAGCCTAGGATCGGGGGGATTCCCTACTTCTACTGGTACCAGTTTCTGTGGGTCGTCATCAGCGCCACGCTGACGGCGATCGTCTACTTCACGACCCGCGGCGGTGAGCGATGAACGAGCTCAACGCGCCCGCGCTGGCAGTCTTCGCGGTCTTGTTCGCACTCGTCACGGTGCTCGGCTTCTTCGCCGCGCGCTGGCGGCGAGCCGATCTCCATCAGCTTCACGAGTGGGGTCTCGGCGGCAGGCGCTTCGGAACCGTCGTCACATGGTTTCTTCTCGGGGGTGACCTCTATACGGCCTACACGTTCGTCGCGGTGCCGGCGCTCGTCTTTGGCCAGGGCGCGATTGGCTTCTTCGCGATGCCATACACGATCATCGCGTACCCGTTCGTCTTCGTCGTGATGCCGCGGCTCTGGAGCGTCTCGCACCGCCACGGGTACATCACCGCCGCCGACTTCGTCCGAGGGCGCTTCGACAGCGGCGCCCTGGCGCTGGCGGTCGCGGCGACGGGCATTCTCGCGACCATGCCGTACATCGCGCTGCAGCTCGTCGGCATTCAAGTCGTTCTCGGCGCGATGGGCGTTCAGGGGAGCGGCTGGATGTCGGACCTGCCGCTGGTCGGCGCGTTCGTGATCCTCGCGGCGTACACGTACCAGAGCGGCCTGCGGGCGCCGGCGCTCATTGCGGTGGTCAAGGACGCGATCATCTACATAACCGTCATCGCGGCGGTAATCGTCATTCCCGCCAAGCTCGGAGGGTATGCGGCGATTTTCGCGTCGGTGCCCCCGGCCAAACTCATCTTGGTGCCGCCGAGTCCCGGGACGCTCGGACAGTTCAGCGCGTACTCGACGCTCGCGTTCGGCTCCGCACTCGCTCTCTTTCTCTACCCGCACTCGATGACCGGCGTCCTCAGCTCGAGCGGCCGCGCGGTCATCCGGCGCAACAGCGCGATGCTCCCCGCCTACTCGTTCTTGCTCGGCCTCATCGCGCTTCTCGGCTACATGGCCGTCGCCGCCAAGGTCGACAAACTTCCGGCGTTTGCCGCCGGCTTTCAGCAATACGGTCCGAACTTCGCGGTGCCCGCCCTCTTTCTCGACCTCTTTCCTCCCTGGTTCGTCGGTTTTGCCTTCGCCGCGATCGCCATCGGCGCGCTCGTGCCCGCGGCAATCATGTCGATCGCCGCGGCGAATCTGTTCACGCGCAACGTCTACAAGGAATTCTTGCGACCGAACTGCGCGGGCAAGGAGGAGGCGACGGTGGCCAAGGTCGCCTCGCTCGTCGTCAAGTTCGGCGCCCTGGCGTTCATCGTCCTCGTCCCGCAAAAATACGCAATCCAGCTTCAGCTCCTCGGCGGCGTGTGGATCCTCCAGACGTTCCCCTCGGTCGTCGTCGGCCTGTACACCCGCCGCCTCCACCGATGGGGGCTCCTCGCGGGGTGGGCGACGGGAATGGCGTTCGGCACGTGGATGGCCAGCACGCTTTCCTTCAAGGGGAGCGTGTACACACTCCACATCAGCGGTCTTGCGGTGCCCGGGTACGCCGCGCTTTGGGCGCTCATCGCGAATTTCGCGGTCGCGATCGTCGTCAGCGCCGCCGTGAACGGCGCCGGCGTCGCGCCCGGGCGGGACGCGACTCGGGCTGAAGATTACGGCGAGTAACTGCGCTGCAACCTGTAGAAGACCTGGTTGGAGCTCTCGAGTACGGCGGTGCACGCAGCGCCGCTTGCGCACCGGCGGGCGCTGTCAGCCGAGACTCCACCGCTCTTGGATCCAGGTACCGGCGAGCATCCACTCGAGAATCGCGACGCACAGGAATGGCCCGAACGGCAAACGCGCCGACAGGATTCCGTCGGCCGGAGCGGTCCCCAGTGGGTCTTCCTCGATCGCGCGTTTCGCTTCTTCGTCGCCGCTCGCCGCGGCACGGCTCAACGCTTCGCGATCGTTGCGCACGCTCTCCGGCTCTTCGATCTTGCCGTGCAAGAGCAGCACGAAGCCCGCCGCGAGGGTCGCTTGGAGCGCGCCGGCGAATACGGCAAAGAGCACGGCGGGCCAACCGAACCAGGCCCCCGCGAGCATGACGAGCTTCGCGTCGCCCAGCCCCATCCCGACTCGCCCGCGGAGCGCCTTGTACCCTACGATGAACGGGAGCCAGACTCCGACAAACCCGATGGCGGCGCCGAAGAGTGCGTCCGACCAGCTCAGCCCGCGCAGCGCAGGCGTCGCCAGGCCGAAGAGCGTGCCGCCGACCGTGACGGCGTCGGGCAAGTACATGTGCTCCGCGTCGATGAAGGCCGCCGCCAGGAGCGCCATCCCCAGCCCGAAATCGGCGAGAAATACGCTGGCCGCGTGCGCCACCGTCGCTGCGCCCGGGACCGAACGCAGGACCACCTCGAAGACGGCCAGGGCGATGAGGCCCCCCAGGAGTTCGACCACGACGTAGCGCGGTGAAATGCGCGCACCGCAGCAGCGCGCCCGCCCTCGCAAGAGCAGCCACGAGACGACTGGGACGTTGTCGATCGCGCGGAGCGGCGTTCCGCACGCCGGACAGTGCGAGCCGGGCCGCACGACGCTCAGCTCCCGCGGCACCCGATGGATGACGACGTTCACGAAGCTGCCCCAGACGGAGCCCCAGGCGAACGCAAACGCGCGAAGTAGCCAGGGGGTGGCGGCCCAGGGACCCGCGATGAATTCGGCGAACGTCACGGGATAGGAAGGCAGTGCGCCATGAGCGTGGTAGTCGTCGACTCTTAGCGCACCCCGCGCGCGGTTTCTCCCGCCATGCTCCTCGCCATCCACCCCGAGCACCCCGAGCCACGCAAAATTCGTCGCGCCGTAGAGGCTCTCGCCGAGGGAGGCGTCATCGCGTACCCGACGGACACCGTCTACGGGTTGGGCTGCGACATCACGAACAAGCACGCGATCGATCGTCTTTATTCCATCAAGGGGATGGACCGCTCGCAGCCGCTCTCGTTCATCTGCCCGGACCTTTCGGACATCGCGAGGTACGCGATGGTGGACAATCCTGTGTACCGGGTCCTCAGGCGCTTTCTTCCGGGGCCCTACACGTTCATCCTCCAAGCGACACGCGACGTGCCGAAGCTCTTGCAGATGAAGCGACAGACCGTCGGAATTCGGGTGCCCGCCCTCGAAACGCCGCGGGCGCTCGCCCGCGAGCTCGGGCGGCCGATCGTCTCGACCACCGCCAGCCATCGCCCGCGCTCGGGGATCGCCGACGAGCCGTCGGAGTCCGGCGGCCGGCGGTCGAAGTCGAAAGGCTCCGACCCGAGGCCGCGTCCGGTTGAGCTTGCGTTCGTCGACCCGCACGAGATTCATGAAGCCTTCCGAGGGCTAGCGCTCGTGCTCGACGGCGGCGCCGGCGGCCTCGTGCCCACGACGGTCGTCGACCTGACGCAAACCCCGCCCGAGGTCGTACGCGTCGGAGCAGGACCGGTAGACGACTTCTGAAGGGGTCTCGGCCTTTAGGCCGAAAAGATGCCGGAATATTGCCCTTATACGCGGGCCTCGCCGAGCCGTTCATCTGGACGAAAGGTGGTTTCTACCCCGTGAGTGTCGCCGCCGTACCATCGCTCGCGTCGCTACCGCGTGCCCGGGTGCTTCTCGTCGATGACGACGAGGTGCTCGCGCGCTCGTATGCGCGCATGCTCTCGCAAGACGGATTCGACGTCGAGATGAGGTTCGACGGCGAGGCTGCCGTCGAGGCGATTCGGCGCGAAGCGTTCGACGTCGTGCTGAGCGACATCGACATGCCGCGTCTCGGGGGCCTCGCGCTGCTCGAGCGGATTCGCGCCCACGACCTGGACATCCCGGTGGTTCTCATCACCGGCGCCCCGTCGCTCGAAACGGCTTTGGCCGCGATCGAGCACGGCGCGCTCCGCTACCTCACGAAACCCGTCGACGGCGCGCGGCTCCGCAGCATCACCGCCGACGCCGTCCGGCTTCACCGCCTCGCTCGCGCCAAACGACAGGCTCTCGACCTCGCCGGCGGTGCCGATCGGCTCGTGGGCGATCGCGCAGGGCTGATCGCGAGCTTCGGCGCGGCGCTGCGCTCTCTCTGGATGGCGTACCAGCCGATCATCTCTTGGTCGCGGCGGGAGGTGTACGGATACGAGGCGCTCTTGCGAACGCAGGAGCCGGCCTTGCCGCATCCCATGGCGGTCCTCGACGCGGCCGAGCGCCTGGACCGCTTGCACGACCTTGGTCGGGCGATTCGCGCGCGAGCCGCCGAGCCCGGTGCTCCAGTCGGCCCCGGAATCATGCTCTTCGTGAACCTGCACACGCAAGACTTGCTCGACGAAGATCTTTTCGACCCGCACTCCGCGCTCGCGAAGGTGGCCGGAAAGGTCGTGCTCGAGATCACGGAGCGTTCGAGCCTCCACGCGATCCGCGACGTGCAGTCCCGGATCGCGCGCCTTCGCGCGATGGGGTTTCGGATTGCGGTCGACGACCTCGGGGCGGGCTACGCCGGACTCACGAGCTTCGCGCAGCTCGAGCCGGAGGTCGTCAAGCTGGACATGTCGCTCGTGCGAGGCATCAACGCACAGCCGACGAAAAAGACGCTCGTGCGGACGATGATCACGATGTGCCGGGAGCTCGGGATGCAGGTCGTGGCGGAAGGCATCGAGACCCCCGACGAGCGCGACACGATCGTCGAGGCAGGGTGCGATCTCTTGCAGGGCTACCTTTTCGCGAGACCCGGGCCCGCGTTCCCGCTGGTCACGTTCTAGACCCCACCGATCCCACGGCTTCGCCGCCCCTGCCCGCTTCGACTTGGGCCTCGCGAAAGAAATCCAAGAGTTCTTCTCGGCGCGCCTGCGCGTCGGCACGGCCCATCTCGATGAGACGACGGCAGAACGGGCCGTCGAACAGGAGATAGCTCGCGAGATCCGCTTCGCTCTCGACCCCGAGGTCGAGCATGCGAAAGAGCCGCTTTGTCAGGATGGGATCGCCTCGAAGCCGGCCGCGTTTGAGATGGTCGCTCGCGAGCCGGCCCACGTCCTCGCTCGGCCGCACACGCATGCATCGAACGAAGCGGTATTCCAGCGCTCGACGCCGGCGGGCCTCCGCGCTGAGCGCCTCGGCGAACCCCGGCCCGTACGCGCGCGTCCCGTCGAGGATGACGTTGTTCATCCGCATCAACAGATCGATGTCGACGTCGACGTGGTCGAGCAGGAACGCGTTCAGGACCTTTCCGAGGAGAAACGATGCTCCCGGAGCGCGCCCCGGCTCGTGGTGAGCCGCCTCCCGGACGACGCGGCCCTGGACTTCCCGCGAGCTGCCGATCGCGAAGATGCGCGTGGCGCCGAGACGAAGCGCCGGGGCGATCGGCGTGTTCTGGCGAAGCCCTCCGTCGAGGTAGAGCTCGTTGTCGATGCGTACCGGGGGAAAGAGAAGGGGGATCGCCGCGCTCGCCAGCGCGTGCTGCGGGCCGATTCGGTCGGCTCGAAACAGGGTTCGAGGCGGCGCAGTCGCGGGAACGGCAACGTCCGGCGAGACCTGCATGAACACGACGGTGCGGCCCGTCGAGACTTCGGTACACGAGACGGTGAGAGCCCCGAGCAAGCGCTTTCGCAGGCAGCGAGACACCGCGCGCCAGCTGATCTCGCGCTGCACGATGTCCGCCATCGGTCGCACGTCGAAAAGACCGTGACCTCCGCCCCCGCCGAGAAGCACCCACGGCAGGCCCACGACCTGCCGGACTCCGAAGCCGAGGACGCGCGTGAGTTCGAGCTCACTCCACAGCTCGACCAGCCGGCGCAGCCCGAGCACGGGATCGCCCATGTGCGCAGCCAGATAGCAGGCATTGATGGCTCCGACGCTCGTGCCGCACAAGACGTCGATCCGGGGCGGCGCGCCCAGGATTCGCGTGAGATCGTCGAAGATGTACCAGAGAACGCCGACTTCGTAGGCGCCTCGCGCTCCTCCGCCGGACAAGATCATCGCGAGTCGGCCGTTGCCCGCGCGGTCGGGCAATCCTCGCCCGGACCGAGTCTCCTCTTCCGCTGGGTAGGACCCCGGCTCGACGGGCGACCTGTCGGTATCCGTCATGCGGACCCGGGGTTCCGGGGACCCGCGAGGACCGACGGAACGAAGGGGCGTGCGATGCTCGCGCTGAAAGACGGTGCGGGGGTGGTCTCGAAAAGCGCCGCGTTGAGCGGGCGCTGAGGGAAGAGCTTGCGAAGCCGGGCGTCACGGACGGTACGCACGAGCGCGTTCGCGTAGTCCACCGCTCGCTGGTGTGCGTTGGGGGCCTGCGGGGACCCCGCGCGCTTGAGCGCATCCGCGCAGAGCGCTCGAATCTCGAGGCCGTACTCGCAGCCCTGAAGATTCTCGACTGCGCCGAGCGCCGTCGTCGCGAGGAGCGTGGCCGAGTGCATCTCGCCAAGGTCCACGCGAGCGGCGGCTTCGATGGCCATGGCGTAGAAGTGGAAGGCGACGAGAGCCATGTCCTCCGCGCTTCGCCGAGCGGCCAGCGCATGACCGAGCGCTTCGTTCGGCTGCCGTCGCGCGCGAGCGAAGATGGCCCGGACGACGTTCTCGTAGGTGCGATCGTACGCGTTCTGCGTCGCCGTGATGAGCGCCCCTGCGTCGATGAGAAAGCCCTCGGCAGCGTCCAGATCCGCGAGCTCCGTCATGATGAGCGCACTGACGAGGAGGGTCTCGGCCCATCCATCCTGGTCGCCGTACCGGTCGTGGGCCTCGCGCGCTCGCTTGACGTAAGCGAGGGCGCGAGGCACGTCGCCCAGACGAAAGTACGTATGACCGATTGTGGTGAGCGTCTTGGCGACTTGGAAGCGGCCGCCGATCGAGAGATCGATTTGGATGGACTCGAGCGCGAGCGCGATGGCGTCTTCGTAGCGGCCTTGCACGAACATCGAATAGGCCAGCGAGTTCTTGACGCGGGCCTCGACGCGCCGTGCCCCGCATTTCTTGAAGATCGCGATGGCATCGACGTGCGCGTCCACCGCTTCGCGGACGCGGCCGACGCGGCGGAGCAAGATGCCGCGCGATCGGAGCACCTCTCCCTGGAGGCGCGGCGGCACGCGGGCATCGGTGGCGGGGTCGAACGCAGCCAGGGCCCGATCGCAGGCCGCGAGCGCGCCCTGCACGTCGCCGAGTTCGCGCAGAAAATCGCTGACGAGCGCCTCGGCCTCCACCTCGAGCGAGGCAGTCTTCGCAGCGTGCGCGACCTCGGCGGCGTGTTTGGCGACGAGTGCGCCACGGGCCAGGTGTCCCTCGTCGAATTGGTATCGTGCGCTCCGCAGGAGGCCGAGGCACACCGCGCGCGGCGTACCCACCGACCGGACCAGGCGCCGAAGGGCCTTGAGGTTCGACAGACGGTCGCGCCTTCGGCCGAGAACGCGGTAGGAGCTCTCGAGCGCCTCGTGAGCGATCACGCGACGAGGGTCGGCGGGGCCTAGGTACGACGCCGCGCGCTCGTAATACCGAATGGCCAGGTGTGTCTGATGGGTCGACCTCGCGGCCCCCGCGGCCTCGAGATAAAAGCTTGCGGCGCGATCGTAGCTCTCGCCGCGCGCGAGGTGGCGCGCGACGATGGCCGCGGAGACGCCGCGGCCGAGCGACGTTCGTGCGAGGTGCTCTCCGAGCGCGCGGTGCATCCGCGATCGATCCTCGGAGCCCAGCTCCGCGTAGGCGACGTCGCGCGTCAGCGGATGGCGGAAGTCGACCAGCTCTCCCTTGCGATCGCACAGCCCGCGCGCGCAGAGCCGGACGATCGCCTCGTCGCCGTGACTGCCCGTGAGCTTGATGAGGTCCACAAGGGGAAGCGGCCCTCCGGCGATCGCGAGCCAGTGGACGACGACGTGCTCTTCGGGAGGAAGTTCGTGCAAGCGATCGCCCAGCAGCTGCTCGAGCGTGGAAGGCAGCTCTCGGAACCCCGCATCGGCGCGCTCGGTCTTCGTGAGGACGGCGACGCGCTGTCCGTCTTCTTGGGTCTCACGAATCTCGAGCGCCCCGCGCTCGAGGAGTGCGTCGATCATTTCGAGGAGGAAGAACGGATTGCCGCCGACCTTCGGCAGCAAATCGGCGCATACCTGGCGCGCTCCGTCGCGCACGCCGAGCCGCGCCTTGACGAGACGTACGTGCTCGTCGGGCGTCAGTCCTCGAAGCTCGATGCGGCTTAGCCCCTCGAGCACGTGGATCACTCGGTCGTCGGGGCGAGTGACGACGAGAACGAAGATTGGGAGCGGGTCGCTTCCGTGCACGATCTCGCTCAAGACGTCGAGGCTCGCCTTGTCACCCCAGTGCGTACCCTCGACGACCAAGACCAACGGCTGCGCGAGGGCGATCGCCGCGAGCAACGTGCGCACGCCAGCGACGATGTTCTTCTTGCGGCCGTGCGCGTCCTCGTCGTCGCCACGCGACGCCTGACGGTTCGTCGCGAGCTCGGCGAGGCGCGCCACCATCGGGCTCGCCGCGTCTCCGCCTGACAGACCGCCGGCGCGAGCGATGAGGCCGGCGACTTGGTCGAACGGCTCGTCGCCGGTCGTCCCGATCGCCGCGCGCACGAGCTCCGCGATGGCCCCGTAGGGCACGACCATCATGACCGGAGTGCACTCGACGTGGATCAGTCGGGCGTTCGACGGGAGCTCGGCGAGGAACGTCGCCACAAGCGCCGTTTTGCCTATTCCCATCTCCCCGACGATGGCGCGGCAGACGAGTTTCCCCGCGCCCGTCCCGTCGCCCAGCGCTTCGCTACACGCGGCGCGCAGCTCCGCTTTCTCGGCGTCGCGCCCGACCAGATCGCCTGAGCCGGCCTGTGCCTCCGCAAGCCGTTCCTCGCGGGACAGACTGCGTTCAAGCGCGTAAATGCGCATCGTCGCCGGGACGTCGACCGTCCCCGCCGTGTCGAGATGAAGGTTCGGAGCGTCGCCCCATCGAAATTCGCGCCTTACCATGCGGTAGACGCCGCCCGCCACCCAGGTGCGACCCATGGGCGTCGAGTGCGCGAGCAGATCGGCGAGGTAGGTGGTCGGATGGTGCAAGGCGTATCGGACGAGGTGGCCCTGCGAGTCCCGAGCGCCGCTCGCGATGCCACGCACGATACCCAACGACGCGGCCAGCGGCGCCGGCAGATCCTCTTTGAAGCCGGAGATCGTCTCGTGCACGTCGAGGGCAAGCTGGACCGCGTCCCGCGACGCGCGGGACGGGTGCGCGACGAGCCCCGCGATCGCGCGGGCGTCGGTATCGGTGGTCCAGATCCATCGCATCCCGCGTTTGAACGCGAGGTCGTCCAGCATTCCCCGGAGTCGATCGAGCGCGCGCCGCGGCATCACGAAGGCATCGAGCCCGTGCAGGCAGAGCGTGACGACCGCGACGTGACGCACTTCGTTGGGTCCCGGGGGGGGCGGCGGCTCGGTCGGCGGTGAGCCGTGTTCGGGGTCGCCGGCGCGCAAGTCGTCGGCCGCCTGCGGTGGAGGACGGCGACTCTCGCGCGCGTCAGCGATGCTGCGCGCATGCGGCACTGCAGCCTGCGTGCGCGCGTCGTCGGACCGCAGGGCGCGCGACGCCGGGTCGACGGAGGGCGGGTCGCTTCGCACGTCTCGCGAGACGAGCGAGCCGATTGTCGACTCCAGCGCTGCGGCGTCGATGAGCTCACCTTGTTTGAGGATCGCGCGTCCGAGCGCCGCGGCCATGTCGCGCGCCGTGGGGTACCGATCGGCGCGGCTCGGCGCGAGCGCCTGGAGGACGATCTGCTCGAGCTCCGTGGGAACGTCCTGCACGTAGACCGACGGCGGTTCGACGATTCCGGAACGCACGATGTCGAGGAGGGCCTCACCGCCCAGCCCTCCGTGGATGGGCCTGCCCACGAGGATCTCCCAAAGGATGACGCCGAGCGCGTACAAGTCGCCGCGTCGATCGACGTTCTCTCCGCGAGCCTGCTCGGGCGACATGTATCCGAACTTGCCCTTCAGAACGCCCTGCTCCTCGGCGAAAAGCCGCGCGCTCGCGATGCCGAAATCGGCGATTTTCACCGCCCCCTCGAACGAGAGAAGGATGTTCTGCGGGCTGACGTCGCGGTGCACGATGTCGAGCGGCTGCCCGGCCTCGTCTTTCTTGTCGTGCGCGTAGTGGAGGCCCTTGGCGGCCTCCGCGACGATCCACGCCCCGAGCCAAGGCGGGATTTGGGTGCCCTTCGACCGCGCGGCAGTCATCAAACGCCCGAGGTCGCAGCCTTCGACGTACTCCATCGCGAGGAGAAGGCCCTCGTCTTCGAAGTCTTCGAACTCGTACACTTGGACGACGTTGGGGTGGTTCAGGCGCGTCGCGAGGTGCGCCTCTTCGATGAACATCGAACGGAAGCGCCGAGACCCGCCGTGGATCGGTAAGATGCGCTTCAGTACGAGAACTTTGTAGGTTCCCTCCGCTCCCCGCTTCTTCGCGAGAAAGACTTCCGCCATCCCGCCGGCGCCGAGGCGCCGCACGATCTCGAATTGAGCGATCTCCTTCGGCGGAAGAGATGCGGTCGACTTGGAGGACATCGGGCTCGGGGAAGTCGGCCGAGTCTACCATTGGGCGCACACCCCTCGCGCGACTCCAGCGCTCTGCGCTAACCTTTCTTTCCGAGCGGCTTGCCGCACCCTTCCGGATACATGCGCGATTCGACCACCAACCGACCCGCGACGTCGGCCAGCGGCACGCTGGCCAAAACTCCGTTTTTGCACCTGTTGGTCTACGCGCTCGAGAAGAAGCTGAGCGGGTCGATGGAGCTCTTCTCCCCGGACAAGCGAAGCGCGGCCGTTCTCTTCGTGGAGGGGCAACCGGCAAAGGCGCGCACGAGCGAACCGGTCGCGTATTTGGGCCGCGTGCTGCTCGATCTCCGATACCTGAGCGAAGAGCAGCTCACGCGATCGCTCGCGGACCTCGCGCGAGAAAAGGCGTCTCGGCCGGTGCTGCATGGTGAGCTCCTCGTCGCCGAAAAGATCATCGAGCCGGCGGTGCTGAGCACCGGGCTCCGCGAGCAGCTCGCGCGAAAAGTTCGTTACGTAGCCGCGATGCCCGCGGAGACCGCGTACGCGTATTACGACGGCTTCGACGTGTTGAAAGGTTGGGGCGGCAGCGGGCAAGGCATCGACCCGGTGCCGCTCCTATGGGGCATGCTGCTCGAGGGCGCACCGTGGGACCACGTAAGGGCCGCTCTCGAGCGTGTCTCCTCGTGCTCGCTGCGGCTGTCGAGCGGCGGAGACCTCGAACGGCTCGGCTTGAAGACGGAAGAGCTCGAGGCGGCGCAGCTCCTGGGCCTACGCCCGATGCGCGCCTCGGAGCTTGCGAACGCCGCCCATCTGGACGATCGAACCGCGCAGCTGCTCGCGTATCTCCTGCTCCTGACGAAGCATGTCGACGTGCTTTCGGAGAGCGTTCCCAGGATGCCGCTCCCGAGGTCGCCCGCGTCCGACGGCGCTGTCACCCGAGCGTCGCCGGCCTCCGAGTTCAAGGTCGCGCGGGCGTCGGCGAGCTCCGAGGTGGCGGTCGCGCGGGCGTCGGCGAGCTCCGAGGTGGCGGTCGCCCGGCGATCGAGTCGGGCGCCGACGAGAACGCCGGAGCCCCCTCCGACGCTTGCGGCGGAAATGGCTCAGCGATGGCGGGAGATTGCTGATCGAGCGTCGAACATCGACCGCGCCGATTACTTCATGATGCTCGATATCCCGCGGGACGCGACGAACGCCGACGTCGAAGCTTCTTTCTTTACGCTGGTAAAGCGATGGCACCCCGACCGACTCCCCCCCGAGCTCGGCCCCGTCCGGGACGCGTGCTCGCGGGTGTTCACACGCATGAGCGAGGCGCACGCGACGCTGACCGATGAAGAGAAGCGCACGCGCTACATGCGACTACTCGCCGACGGGACCGGATCTCCGGAGATGCAGGCCACGGTCGCGAAGGTCATCGACGCAGCAACGAACTTTCAGAAAGCGGAGGTTTGCTTCCGGCGCAACGACGTGGCCCAGGCGGAGCTGTTCTGCAGAAAGGCACTGGAGGACGACGCCACCCAGCCGGACTATGTCGCGCTGCTGGCTTGGCTCGTGGCGCTCAAACCGGAGAATCAGTCCCCCGAGAAAACGCTTCTGAGCATTCAGATGCTCGAGCGGGCCATCGCGATGAGCGAGAGGTGCGAAAAGGCCTACAACTGGCGAGGGATGCTTTACAAGCGGCTCGGGAAGACCGACCTCGCGGTCAAGGACTTCAAGCGCGCGGTGGATCTGAACCCGCGCAACATCGACGCCGCGCGCGAGGTGCGCCTCTACAACATGCGCGGCGGGCGGCGATCCAGCAAGCCGCCGCCGGCCCAAACGCGCTCGTCGAGCCCGTCTCCGCCGAAGCCGGACGACTCCGAGAAGCAGGGACTCTTCGGGCGACTATTCAAGAAGTAGCGAGGTGCGCCCCGGATTGAAGTTCGCGCGTTCATGCGTCGCAGAAACCGGCAAAGCGTGCGGAACCTGGAAAATACGCCCCGATCGCGCGGTGCTCGGCGATGGGACGGCTGCGGCGCTCTCCCCTCGATTCGAGCGTATGCTGCAGTACGATGGTCCGGCCTCGCCAGCTCTTTGGCTTTGCCGTCGCGACGGCGGTTGCAACGTTTGCCTCGTCGTCGGGCGCTCAGCACCCCGATGGCGCTGCCCTGGTTCGCCTCCTCGGCGCACGGGCCAAAGATGCCTTTGCCCCCCCGGGTTCACCGGCCCTGGGCGGGCTGGTCCGGCTGCCGAGCGGCGTCACCGGGGCTTCCCTCGGACTCCGAGAAGTGGCGCCGGGCATCGCCCGCATCTGGGGCGCGGCCTCGACGATCGCGTCGTTCGCAGAGGCTCATCCCGAGCTGCCGATCGAAGTGTCGCCGCCTTTGCATCTGCTGCTCGACACCGCCACGGGCTTCGTCGGAGCCGCGGCGGCGAACACCTCCGGCCACCAAGGCAAAAACGTTCTCGTCGGGCTTGCCGACACCGGCATCGACCTCACCCATCCGAGTTTCCACGACGCCAGCGGCGGGACGCGGGTTCAATGGCTGCTCGACCTCTCCGCCCGCCCGATCGGGAAGTACCCTGACCTCGAGCAGAAGTACGGGTCGACCGACGCCAACGGAAATCTTGCTTTCGGCGCCGTTTGGGCCAAGGCGGACATCGACGGACTTCTCGCCACCGGAGTGACCGAGAGTCTGCCGAAAGACGAAGTCGGCCATGGCACCCTGGTTGCTGGATGCGCCGCGGGGCAAGACCCGCTGTACCGCGGAGTCGCCCCCCAAGCCGGCCTTCTCGTGGCGCGAATCACCGACCCCGGAAGTGATGCGATCGGAAACGACGAGCTGCTGCGCGGGGTCGCATTCCTGTTCGACCGCGCCGACTCGATGCAGCAGCCCGTCGTCGTCAATCTCTCCATCGGCACCGACTTCGGTCCCCACGACGGGACGCTCGATTGGGAGCAAACGCTCGCCAGCCACGTCGGCCCCGGCCAGCCCGGTCACGCGCTGGTCGTCGCGGCGGGCAACAGCGGATCGATTTCCGAAACACCCATCCATCAGAACGTTCACGTCGCGCGCGGCTCGACGACGCGCGTTCCGCTCGGAACCCTCGGGGCTACCCAAAACGGCGGCGTACAGATTTGGGTCGCGATGCATCCGGGGTCGAACTTGAGCGTCGGCCTCGACGCGCCGGGCGGCACCTGGGTGCAGCCCGTGGCTGCCGGATCTTCCGCGGGCAAGAACACGGATTCGTTCAACGCCGCGATCTACAACGGAAGCAGCGCCAGCGGCGGCCAGATACCGGCACAGTCCCTCGGAGCGATCGTCGTCTGGCAGGGCGTCTGGCCGCCCGGAACGTACGCGGTGACGCTCTCCGGCTCGGGCACCGCCGACCTTTACGTGCAAGGAACCGGCGACGCGTCGAGTCCGAGCGCCGTGGGCTTTCTCGATGCGGTGCGCGAGGGCACGGTCAATCTCCCGGCGACCCATCCAGACATCATTTCGGTCGGCTGCACGATGAACAAGACCTCCTGGCGCAGCGTCGACGGCGCACAGATCGGCTTGGACGCTCCGGCTCTCGACCCGTCCGGCGGCGAGCCCGTTCCGTCCGCGTTGCCGCGCGAGGTCACCAGCGGCGAGCCGTGCTGGTTCTCGAGCGCCGGGCCGACCGTCACCGGGGTTCCGAAACCCGAAATCATGGCGCCTGGCGCCGCGATCATCGGTCCGCTGTCGCAGCAAGCCGTTCCACCCGTCGTCACGAGTGTCTTCACGACCAACTGCCCCGATACGCCCAAGGGACCCACGGACCGGTGCCAGGAAATCGACGCGGCGCACGGCGTCTCCGCGGGAACGTCGTTCTCGTCACCGCTCGTAGCCGGCGCCGTCGCGCTCCTCCTCGAAGAGGACGTGGCGGTGCATCAGCGGCCGACGCTGACCGAGAGCGACGTACTGCAGGCCCTTCAAGGGGGCGCACATCCACTGAGATCACCGGCTTTGTTCGACGATCAGGCCGGCGCGGGAGAGCTCGACGTCGGCGGTGCGCTGGCGGTGATCGATGGACAGAGCGGCGTCGTGTCCGGGCTCCCGGTCGCGAGCGAGAGCTGGATGACGCTCGGAGCGGACGTCTACCTGGCCGACGGCTCGACGCCGCTCGAGTCGGTGGTGGAGCTTCGCACCGCGGCAGACGCCGGCGGGAGCCCCGAGCCCGCGGACGGCTTCGGCGCCGAGCGTCTCCTCGCGTACGTGCGGGTCGACGGATCGCTCTACGGCTCGGTGCCCATGCGCCGAGTCGGTGCCGGCGTATGGCTCGTGGTCGCCCAACTGCCGGCGGGCCTCGGAGGGTCCACGCTCACCCTCGGGGTCACGTTCGACGGGGGGGACATCGTGGCACCCAAATCGGTGCCGATCGCCGGCGACGCGTGGAGCGCACAGTACCCGACGACCGCGAGGGGGGGCTGCGCGATGGTAGGCGGTGGGGACCAGGCGTGGCCGGAATGGCTCGCCGGGATCGTGGTCGTCGGGGCCGTCGTCTCCGGCAGGAAGGCGCGGGCCGCGCGCCGGGCGCGCACGGAAGCGCCTTTGACCCGGCTCAGCGGTCTTCGGGATCGCCGCGGGCGTCCGCCCCTTCGCCATCCCCCGAATCGCTCGCGGTACTCTTCTCCATCAGCGCAAAGAGCTCGGTTGCGGTCAGGCGGGCAGCCGCGTCGCCGCCTCCGAGGATCGCCTCCGCGAGCTCGCGCTTCTCCGCGTGCAGCGCGAAGACCGACTCTTCGATGGTCGCTCGGGAGATGAACCGCACGACGGTGACGGGTTTGTCTTGACCGATCCGGTGGGCCCGATCGCTGGCCTGGTCCTCTGCCGCCGGGTTCCACCACGGATCGAGGTGCAGCACGTAGTCGGCGGCGGTCAGGTTAAGGCCGACGCCGCCCGCCTTGAGCGAAATGAGAAAGAGGTCGGCCTCACCGGCCTGGAACCGCCGAACGCGGTCGGCGCGCACGTCGGCCGGAGTCGATCCGTCGAGCTCGAAGAGCGTCGCACCTCGGGGCCTCAGCGCTTCGGCAAGGACCCCCAGGTGACTCGTGAACTGGCTGAACACGAGCGCGCGATGGCCCGCCTCCCTGAGCTCGTCGATCAACGCGAGAACGCTCTCGAGCTTGGATGACACGACGGACGACTCGGGATGTCGCAAGCGCGGATGACACGCGAGCTGGCGCAGCCGCGTCAGGGCCGCGAGGATCGCGAAGCGGCCTTCTTCGCCCCCCGCGCCTGCCTTGAGGGCGTCTATTGCGCGCAGCCGCTCGGCTTCGTAGAGGTCGCGCTCAGCCGCCGATAGGTCCACGAAGCGAACGATCTCGGTTCGCGGCGGGAGCTCCGGGGCCACGTCGCGCTTGGTGCGGCGCAAAAGATACGGTCGGATGGTCGCGGCGAGGGCGGCGCGGCGTCCCGGGTCGCGGTCGCGCTCAATCGGCCCCGCGAACCGCTCCCGGAAACGCTCCCACGACCCGAAGAGGCCGGGCACCACGACCCGAAACAGGCTCCAAAGCTCCCCCGTGTGGTTTTCGACGGGCGTTCCGCTCAACGCGACCCGAAACGCGGCGCGGATGCGGCGGGCCGCGGCCGCGCGCTTCGAGTTGCCGTTCTTGAGGACGTGGGCCTCGTCGAAGATGACCGCCGAAAACTCCAGCGAGGAAAGGGCGTCGATGTCGCGCAGCATGAGATCGTAGCTCGTGACGAGCACTGTGCCCGGGCGGAGCTGGGAGAGCATGCGGGACCGATCTGCACCGCGATACGCGAGCACGTCGAGACCCGGGGCAAAGCGCGCTGCCTCGGTCGCCCAGTTCGCGCACACCGACATCGGCGCGACGACGATCGCCGGCCCCTCGGCCTTTCGCGCCTCGAGGACGGCAAGCGCCTGCAAGGTCTTGCCGAGGCCCATGTCGTCGGCCAGGCAAGCGCCCGCTCCCCACTCCGCGAGGCGCATCAGCCAGCGATAGCCCTGCTCCTGGTAAGGACGCAGCTCTGCGGCGAGCCCGGCCGGCAGCTCCGGGTCGGCGGTTTGCGCGCGGCGGATACGCGCCCGCAGATCGAGCCACGCCACGTCGGCGGCGATCTGCTCGCTCTCGCTGTCCACCAGCTCGCAGACCGCCGACACCGCCGGGGCATGCGCCACGGTCCCCTCTCGCCCGCCCTGCAGCACGTCATCGGCGCGTTGCAGGCGCGCTCTCAATTCCCGACTGATCGCGGCCAGCGCCCCGTCGCCGAGTCGAACGAATCGTCGTCCGGCCCGGACGGCTTCGAGCAGCGTGTGGATCCCGACGTTCGTCCCGTCGACTTCGGCCCCGCCCTCGATGCCGAACCAGTCGCGCTTGCGCTCGACGCGCAGCTTGAGTGCGCGCGGCACGATGGTTGTCGCGACCCGCATGCGCTGCCCGTCCGGCCATTCGGTCAGGATGCCCTCTCCGAGCTCGGAGAGCGTCGCCACCACGTCACACGCCCGCTCGGGATCGTCGACGAGGAGATCGAAGGGGCCCTGGCGCACCGCGGCTGCGAGAGGAAGGGAAGCAAGCAGGCTCTCGGCGCGCATCTGTTCGTCGTCCAAATCGCGCGTCACGAAGATGCGGGCTCGATCGGCCGACGCGCCGTACATGTGTCGGGGCGGCGCCCCGGGCCGCACCGCCGGTCCGCCCGCCAAGGGCCGAATGCGGAGCGCGAGGGCGAGCGCACCATTCGGAGCGAGCGAGAGCTGGACGACGACGCGCGGATCGGCTGCGACGGACTTGCCGCGCGCTGCCTCCGGAAGGTCCAGGTCGAGTCCGAGGTCGGAAAAAGAGGAGAGTACGGCGAGCGTGGCATCGAGCCCCTCGCCGGGCAAGCTCTCGCCGTCCGACGCGAGGGCGGCGAAAAGAGCCATCGAGACCTCGTCGACCTCCGCGAAGTAGACCGTCTGGCCGGCCGCGTCCGCGGCGCAGAGAACGTGCGTCGTGCGCGCGCGTGCGAGGGCTTCCGCGGCAGTCAGGATCGCACTGCCCACGCGCACGTCGACTCGGAAGCGCGATTCGGCCGGGGTGACGCGCAATGTGGCGCGGGCGCGCCGCAGAGCGACGGGCGTCTTCGGGCCGCCCTCCAGGTAGACGCGCGGATGGTCCGCCAGAAGATCGAGCAGTCGCAAGCGAGTTCGGAGATGCCCGCGGCCGTGGAGGTTAATGGGCCCGAGCAGCGCGATAGTTTCCGACGCCTCGCGCTCGGTTGGCGTGAGGTTCGGAAGCGAGAGCGCTTCGTGCGCGTCGGCTAGTCTCCCCACGGTAAACGCGCCGCCCTTGCGCGCGCGCTGCAGGAGAATCGCCGGAACTCCGCCGGCGGCGATCGAAAGACGAAACGCGACTCGCTCGTCGTCTTCCAGCGGCGCAGTCATTGTCCGCGTGACAGCGACGGCCTCCTCGAACGCGCCGAGCATATGCCGCCAAGACGGAATCGATCGCCACGCGAGTAGGTCGGCGAGAGCCTTGCTCTCTGGATCCGACAGCACATCCGCGGCGCACTCGAGGATCGCCCGGTCTTCGCGCAGGCGCTCGGGGCTACCGTGCCAGTTGAAACCGTTGTTCGTGAACGTGCCGCTCGCGAGATCGACCGTGTGTTCGTTGCGCTGCTCGTACAGCCGGACGTTCAGCCGGGGCGGGCCCGGCCGAAAGTCTGCGGCGGCGGCGGGGTATGCGAGCGCGAGGGGCACCGAGCCCGCACCTGCCGAAGCCCGAGTGCCCGCCAGCTGCCGGAGCTGGACGACGCGTTCGGCCACCCACGGGTCGTCGGGGGTACGCTGGCGCGCCAAGAACGCGGCGCGTTTTGCGACCAGGATCGCGTTCTTTTTCGCTTCGGGGACGAGCCGCCCTTCCGCGAGGCGGCGCAGATCCTCGCGAGAGGCGCCGATCTCGCTGCCGGCGTCCGCATGGCGA
>CAZVPE010000073.1:0-22854 GCA_964628155.1 uncultured Polyangiaceae bacterium
CAATTGCAGTCGCTTACCGTCGGAGGCATGATGTCCAGATTGCAAGCGAGCGGATCGGTGCCGTTGCGGCGGGGACGACGAAGGAGCGTACTCCTTTGGCTCGCGGCCGCGGGCGCGATACCGGTCGGCGCGCTCTCGTGCGGAATAGGCGGAAACGCACAGTCGTCAATCAGCGGGGCTGGGATGAGCGACGCGGGCAGTTCCGCGCGCACTGGCGGTGGTGCGAATGGCCAGGTCGCGAGCGGCGCCGGTCCCAGCGCGGACGGCGCAATCGAGGCAGCGGCCCCCCGAGGCCCGGGGCCTGCCGAAAGCGGCTCGCCCAACCCCTCGAGGGACGCGCAAGCCGAGGGCAGCGGGTCGGAAGGGGACACGGGCGCGGCTACGGGCGCGCTGGTCGTCACACGACTGCGATGTGATCTTCGCGCGAACCCGCTCCAAGTGGAATCCGCGTCGCCGAGGTTGAGCTGGGAAATTCAAGCGACGGACCCTGGCCTTCGAGGGGAGACGCAATCTTCCTTCGAAGTGCTCGTTGCGTCGACTGCGCAGGTGCTTGCGGCCAACCAGGGCGATGTCTGGTCGAGCGGCCTCTTGCAATCGAACTCCGCGAAGACGACATACGCGGGGCCCCCTCTCGCTTCTCTGACGCAGGTGTTTTGGAAGGTGCGCGTCCGCGACTCCAGCGGCAAAGTCTCCGCTTGGAGCGAGCCGGCGGAGTGGACGCAAGGAATACGCAGCACCGCCGACTGGGGGGCCCAGTGGATCGGCGGGTCTACGACCTCGGCCGCAATGCCCATCTTCCGTCGCGAGTTCAGCGTCGCCAAGCCCGTCCAGCGCGCCGTCGTGTCCGTGTGCGGGCTCGGGCAATACGAACTCCGAGTCAACGGAACCAATGTGAGCGACGGCGTGCTCGAGCCCGGGTGGACGGATTTCGCGAAGACTTGTATCTACCGAACGTTCGACGTCACCGCGCTGCTCGCTACCGGCGCCAACGCGATGGGGATCCTCCTCGGCAACGGGATGTACAACGTCGTGGCAACGGCGGGACGCTACACCAAGTTCGCCGGTTCGTTCGGCTCCCCCAAGGTCATCGCGCACCTTCAAATCACGTTCACCGACGGGACGGAGGTCACGGTCGCCACAGACCCGTCCTGGCAGACGGCGCCGGGTCCCATCACCTTCACCAGCATTTACGGCGGTGAAGACTTCGACGCACGGAGCGAGCCGGCGGGCTGGGATCGGCCGGGATTCACGGCCACGCCGGCGTGGTCCGCGGCCACGGTCGCCGCGGGCAGCGCGCCGGCCCTCGTGGCCCAGGCGGTGCCGCCCGTGAAGGTCATGCAGGAGTTCCCCTCGGTGGGGGTGACGCAGCCTCAGCCGGGGGTGTTCGTGTACGATCTCGGCCAGAACTTCTCGGGCTGGCCTCTGCTCAAGCTCACGGGATCGGCAGGCGCGGTCGTTCGCCTCACGCCGGGAGAGTTGCTGGCAGCGGACGGCACGGTCAGCCAATCGAGCATGGGCGGGCCCATCTGGTTTCAATACACTTTGCGGGGCGGCGGCACCGAGACCTGGAATCCTCGGTTCGCATACACGGGGTTCCGCTACGTCCAAGTGGACGGCGCCGTTCCCGCCGCGAGCGCGGCCAGTTTTCCTACCAGGCCGCAGGTCGCGAGCATCACCGGGGAGTTCATTCACACGTCGTCGGATCCAGTCGGAACCTTCACGTGCTCCGATCCCGACGTGAACAAGGTCCACGCGCTCATTCTGGCCGCAATCCAGAGCAACCTTCAGAGCATCCTCACCGACTGCCCCCAGCGGGAGAAGCTGGGATGGCTCGAAGTCGGGCAACTCTTGGGGCGGGCGATGATGTTCAATCTCGACCTTCAGGGCCTCTTCGAACAAGAAGTCACGAATATGCAGGACTCTCAGCTCGCGAGCGGCCTGGTTCCGAGCATCGCCCCCGAGTACGCGGTCTTTTCGGGCGGGTATCGCGACTCGCCGGAATGGGGAAGCGCCTACGTCCTCGACCCGTGGAATATCTACCAAATGTACGGCGACTCGCAGGCGATTCGCCAGAATTACGCCGGCATGAAGCGCTACGTCGACTATCTCAGCGCCAAGAGCACGAGCGGGCTCCTGGCCTACGGACTCGGCGATTGGTACGATGTCGGACCCGCAGCGCCGGGCCCCTCGCAACTGACCACGAGCGGAGTCACGGCGACGGGCACACTCTTCGAGGATGCGACGGTCTTGAGTCAAGCCGCGACTCTTCTCGGAAATACGGGAGACGCGTCCACGTACAGCACGCTCGCCGCATCCGCCGCCAGCGCCTATAGCTCCAACTTTTGGAAGCCGGCAGGGTACTACGACCGGAACAGCCAGACCGCGAACGCCATGCCGCTCGCCCTCGGTATGGTCACGGGCGCCACGCGCGCGACGGCGATCGCCGCGCTCGTAAGCGACGTGACCGCTGCAAAATATCAGGCCACCGCGGGCGAGATCGGTTTCGGGTTCCTCGTCCAAGCGCTCTCCAGCGCGGGGCGCAGCGACGTCCTGCTCAGCATGGTGAAGCAGAGTGCCTTGCCGGGGTATCTCTATCAACTTCAGCACGGCGCGACCACGCTGACGGAGGCGTGGGACGCGAATCCGAGCGACTCCCAGAATCACGCGATGTTCGGCCACGCAGAGCGGTGGCTTTGGGAGGGCCTTGCGGGCATCACGACGGACCCGTCGGCGCCCGGCTTCCAGCGGATCCTGATCCAGCCGCAGATGCCCGCGGGGATCGACTCCGTCCAAGCGACCTACCATTCGTCCCAGGGAGTCATCTCGAGCGCGTGGGTCCGCAGCGCAACAGGAGTCGAAGTGACGGTCTCGATCCCCGTGAACACGGTCGCGACCGTGTACGTGCCGGCGCAGAGCGCGTCGTCGATCACGGAAAGCGGCGCGCCCGTCGCCATGGCAGCTGGCGTCACGGCGGTTCGACTCGGCACGGGTGTGGTCGCCGTCGACGTCGGATCGGGAACGTACGACTTCGTCGCGAAGTGACGAGACGTACGACGGGGGTGGCCCCGATCGGCTAAGAGAGGCGCAGCAACCTGAACGCGTGCGTCCAGCTGTTTTGGGTCAGACCCGGGATGCACCAAAGCATGCACAGCGGCTCGATCGCGCGCGCGGCTTCGACGCTCCCCATGTCGGCCGTGTCCCAACCGAACTGATCGAGGATCTTTCGCACTTCGGCTTTGGCTCCCGCGTCATTGCCGCAGATGAACATGGTCGGCGGTCCACCCGGGAACTTCGGGCTCACCATGAATGCATTGCCCACGCACGAGAAGACCTTCACGAAGTGCGCGGCGGGCGCCTTTTTCTGGAGGCGTTCCATCAGCGACTCGTTCAGATCCGTGAAAAATCGCAAGACGCCGTTCTGCGGCGGCGCGTCCGCGATCGGGTTGGTCGTGTCCATCACCGTCTTGCCCGCCAGATTGGACGGTCCCGCCTCTTCGATCGCCGCCACGGCAGCGCCGCCTTTGACGGCCAAGACGACGCTGTCGCCCCACTTCGCGGCCTCCGCGAGATTGCCCGTATGCGCCTTGGCGCCCGCAGCCGCCTTCCAGCTGGAGAGCTTGCTCGGTTCGCGGCTCGCACGCATCACTTCGTGGCCATGCTTGAGAAGCCCGTCGGCGAGCACCTGACCCACCTGACCCGAACCCAACACCGCTATTTTGCTCATGGTGTCTCCTCCTCGGCAGCGCGACTCTCGGCGGGCTGCTTCTTAGCATGTGCCGGGCTTTCACGACTCGATCAGTCGCCGAGCTCGCGCCGCCAAATCTTGATCAAAGCCGGTGCCCGAGGAACGAAATCGGCCAGCGTGTAGCCGTCGAGCGCTTCGAGAAACGCCGTCTTGGCCCGCTGCAGTACGGGCCTCAAGCCGCAGACCGGCGCGATGGGGCACGTATTCGTCTTCGGATCGAAACATTCGACGAGGTCGAAATCGGGCTCGGTGACCCGCACCACGGCACCGATGTTGATCGAGGCCGGCGGGTGGGCGAGACGAAGGCCGCCGCCGCGACCACGAACGCTCTCGACGAGGCCCTCGTCGACCAGAAGCTGCACGATCTTGACGAGGTGATTCTGGGAGATGTGATAGGCGCGGCTCACCTCAGGAACGGAGACGAGCCGATCGGGATGCGCCGCGAGATAGAGCAAGAGGCGCAGCGAGTAGTCGGAGAAGAGCGTGAGGCGCATGGGCGGTGGCGTTGACCCGCTGAGCTGAACGTTGTACTCAGGATACACCTTTGGTCCCCCGGCGTGAAAGGAGCTCTCATGAGCACACTCTACGAACAGCTTGGCGGTGCGGCGGCCATCGATAAGGCCGTGGACATCTTCTACCGCAAAATGCTGAGCGATCCGCGAACGTCCAAGTACTTCCAAGCTGTGGACATGGACCGCCAGGCCGGCAAACAGAAAGCGTTCTTGACGATGGTGCTCGGGGGCCCCAATCACTATACGGGCCGCGACATGCGAGCGGCGCACGCCCCGCTCGTAAAACTGGGTCTGTCCGACGTGCACGTGGACGCGGTGGTCGAGCATCTCGGAAGCACGCTGAAAGAACTCGGCGCGACTGACGCGCAGATTGCGCAAGTCGCCGCCGTCGCCAATTCCGTTCGAAACGACGTACTCGGACGGTAATTGCCTCGAGTTCTGTGCGACGGGCGAGCCGTGCAGGTTCGGCCGGGACAACGACTGCTCGATGCCTTGCTCGACGCCGGGCTTTCCGTGCCCAGTTCGTGCCGCGTCGGGGCGTGCCAGACCTGCTTGGTCCGAGCGACCAGCGGCGCCGCGCCCGCTCCGGCGCAGGCCGGCCTCAAAGACACGCTCCGCGCGGAAGGCTATTTTCTCGCCTGCGTCGCCGAGCCCGAGGCAGACCTCGAGATCACTCTTTCTGGCGCCGCCTTGCTCGAAGTGCCGGCGCAAATCGCGACCGTCGAGATCATGGGCGCCGACGTCGTGCGCGTGGTCGTGCGGCCGGACCGGGCGTTTGCGTATCGGGCTGGCCAGTTCGTGACGCTGGTTCGGGCCGACGGACTCGCGCGCGCGTATTCGTTGGCGAGTCTGCCGCCGGCACCCGGCGATCGCGGCACCGACGCTCTCGAACTGCACGTTCGCGTCCTGCCCTCCGGCCGAATGAGCACATGGCTCGCTGGCCCGGACGCGCCCGGGGCGCACGTGCGACTTCGGGGGCCCGCGGGCAACTGCTTCTATGTCGCCGGAAACCCGACGCAGCCGCTGGTGCTGGCCGGGACTGGAACGGGGCTCGCGCCGCTGTGGGGAATCCTTCGCGAAGCGCTGCGTGCCGGTCACACGGGACCAATCGCGCTCTGGCACGGCGCCCGCGTTGCCGCGGGGCTGTACTTGGTCGACGAGTTGACCGACTTGGCCCGCCGGCACCCCCAACTGGATTACCGGCGATGTGTACTGGATGGAGCGGGCGTCGATGGTGAGCTCTCCGGGCGCCTCGACCAACGGCTTCTCGAGCACGGCCCCTTCGCGGGTCACCGCGTCTACTTGTGCGGGGACCCCGCCTTGGTCGTCGAACTCAAGCAACGTCTATTCCTCGCGGGAGCGACGTTGGCGGAGATCCACGCCGATCCGTTCTTCACGGCTACCGACGGCTCACGGGTAGGCATGGGTGGTTCGATAACGTAAGAGGGGCGGCGCCGCGAAGGCGACGCCAGCCTGAGCGACAACGCGCAACCTGCGCAGGGGCGGTGGACGCGACTGCGCAACGCATAGCGCAGCGGCGACCGGAATCCGGAGGATGACCCTCCGACAAGAGCGCGGCGAACGTGGAATCCACGGCGCGACGGGCCTCCCCTTCGATCGGCACACTGTTCGCTCTTGTCCAGCCAGCACCGAATAGGATGCAAAGCCTCGAAAGGAACAAACGATGAGAACCGCATTGCTGACCGTTGTCGCGACTCTTGCCACCGTGAGCGCCTTCGGGGCCTGTGGGGGAACTGCGAACAACGGCGCGCAAGGGTGGGGCGGTGGCGGCAACAGTGGCGGCGGCGGAACCAACAGCGGGACGAACAGCGCAGCGAGCGGCTCCGGAGGCGGGGGAACGAGCAGCGGCGGCGCCGGCAGCAACGCCGGTGCGGGAAGCGGGAGCGGCGCCTCGGCGGCCGCCGCCTGCGGCCAATGCGCCACCAACTCGGACTGTCAGAATTCATGCGGGGACGGTGGGCTCTACTGCTGCTACGTCGCGACGCCGGGCAGCATGGGCACTTGCTACAGCTGGACGTCCGCCAGTTGCCCGGCCTCGTCGAGCGGCGCGAGCACCGGCGGAGGCAACGGAGGCGGTTCGAACAGCTCGAGCGGATTCGGCGGCTCGAGTGGCTTCAGCTTCGGGGGTTCGAGCGGATTCGCCGGATTCGGCGGTTCCAGCGGATTCGCGGGATTCGGCGGATTCGGAGGTTCCAGCGGATTCGGCGGATTCGGCGGTTCGAGCGGATTCGCCGGATTCGGCGGTTCGAGCGGCGCGGGCGGATTCGGCGGCTCGAGCAGCTCCGGTTCCGGGAGCAGCGGCGCGGGGAGCAGCAGTAGCTCTGGGGCGGCTGGATCCGGCGGCGGCGCGGGGTCGAGCAGCAGTGGAGCCGCCGGCTCGTCGAGCGGCGGCATGGCCACGGGCGGTTCGAGTCCGACGATGATTCCGGCCGTCTCCGGGACTTGCCCAACGTTCAAGAATGGCAGCACCGTCACCGTGACTGCGGGCGGAGGCTCGATTCAGGCGCAAATCTGGATGGGATCGTCTTCGATGCAGGGTGGACCGCTCATCCTCTACTGGCACGGCACCGGGAGCAGCCCCTCCGCGGAGGTGCCGATCGCGTTCGACACCACGGCCCTCGCAAACGCCGGCGGTATGATCGCCGGCTTCGTCTCGTCGAGCAGGACCGGGACGACGACCGGGAATACCGGCGACGCCGTGTGGTACGAGAGCGACGCGGCCTTCGCCGATCAAGTCGTGGCGTGCGCCATCCAGCAGCTGAACATCAGCCCGCGGCGAATTCACACGGCGGGATATAGCGCCGGCGGACTCCAGACCGTCTACATGTGGTATGGGCGCTCGGGCTACATCGCGAGCGTCATCAGTTACTCCGGGGGCGATGCGACCATCAACAAGGCCCAGTCGCAAGATCCGACCAACATTCCTGCGGCCATCGCGGCGCACGGTGCGATGGGCTCCGACGCGCTGATCCTCGATTTCGCGTCCGCGAGCGCGACGTGGGAATCGGAAATCAAGGCGGACAAGGGCTTCTCCATCGACTGTAACGACGGGGGTAACCACCTCGCATTCTTCAGCACGCGCGCGCCGGGGCTGAAGCCCGTCGCACTTCAGTTCTTTTTGGATCACCCCTTCAAGGCGCCCAACACGTACACGACGTTGCCTTCGGGATTCCCGAGCTACTGCCATATCGATTGAAGCGCGGCCACAACTTCATGCCGCCACTACCTTGCAGACAATCGACAGCCGTGGGACTCTTAGAGGTCCCTCCGCCCGGGAATCAGCCCCGCGCGCTATTGGCAAACATGCGATCTCGCGCCGACGAACACACAGGTACGGTCCGGACTGCGGTCTCCGTACCCGCACATCCGCATATCGTGGCGATGTGGCCCGGGGGCATGGTCTCCAAAGAACTGCCCCGAACCGGTCGGGTGACCGTCGGAAGATCGCCCACGTGCGACATTCCCATCCAGCATAGTTCGGTGTCTCGCGAGCACGCCGTTTTTCACGGCGGCGCGCCGGTCGAAGTAGAGGACCTCGGAAGCACCAACGGAACGACTGTCGCCGGGATGCCCATCGCCAAGTCGACGCGCGTGGCCGTCGAGCCGGGAATCGTCGTCGCGATCGGAGCGGCCGTTTTGGTCGTCCACGGCGGTTTTGCCCCAGTCTCCCACGCGACCGAGCCGCAGCCCGCTTCTCTGGGGAGGCCGGAAGAACGGGCGCTCATCATCGCGGACGACCGGATGCGCGAGCTCCATCGCGTGGTCGATCTCGTGGCAAAAGGCGATCTTTCGGTCGTCTTGCTCGGAGAGACCGGAACCGGCAAAGACGTCCTCGCCGACGCGATTCACCACCGATCCCCCCGCGCAGGCGCCCCTTACGTCCGTATCAACTGCGGGGCTTTGCCCGACCAGCTCCTCGAGAGTGAGCTTTTCGGATACGAACGAGGCGCCTTCACCGGTGCCGTGCGGCCGAAGGCCGGTCTGTTCGAGATGGCCGACGGCGGAACCGTATTCCTCGACGAAATTGCCGAGCTGCCGCTTTCGATGCAGGTCAAGCTGCTCCGCGTTCTCGAGAATCGCGAGATCACTCGGGTGGGCGGGGTTCGACCGCGGCGCATCGACGTCCGGATCGTGTCCGCCACGAACCGGGATTTGCTGCAGCGGGTCGAGGCGGGAGAGTTCCGGCAAGATCTCTATTTTCGACTCGACGGCATTTCGCTCGCGATTCCGCCTCTGCGCGAGCGGCGTCGCGAGATCGCACCGCTCGCGCGCGGGTTCATCCGAGAGGCATGCTTGCGCACCGGCAGGACTCCTCTCCGCATTACGGACCAGGCAATTGCCCTCCTCGAGACTTGCCCGTGGCCGGGGAACGTGCGCGAGCTGAAGAACGCAGTCGAGCGAGCGGTCACCCTGTGCTCCGGGCTAGCGATCGACGTGCCCGACCTTGCGCCGCCGGGGAGCGTCTTCGGACCGTCGCGGGGCGTCGTGGCTGCCCGGCTATCGGCGCCGCCGGAGCCGACGGGCGAAGCCGCTCCGTCGGCCGACCTTGGACTTCACGAGGACGCCCGGATCGCCACCCAGGCGATCGAACGGCGGCGGATCGCGGAAGCGATGGAGCGCTGCGGGGGGAACCAGACGCGGGCTGCCAAGCTTCTTCAGATATCGCGCCGAACGCTGGTGACCCGCCTTACCGAGTACGGATTCGCGCGTCCGTTGAAGGATCGCGAATGACGCGTTCCGAGAAGAGGAGTTCACTTGGCTCGGAGCGTGCATTACCGAAAGGCGTAGTTGGTTTGAGCGGGTAATAAGAAGCAATCGACGACTCGAGGTCTTGAAGGATGAGCAGCGTCAGCAGCATGCAAGCCGCTGCCGGGGTCGGCGAAGAGCGGCCAGAACGCGTCGGACCGTATGCCATTTGCGGCGAAATCGGCTCCGGAGGAATGGCCTCGGTTCACCTCGGTCAATTGCGCAGCACTTCCGGCTTCACCCGGACGGTGGCGATCAAGCGGATGCACGCGGAGCTCGCCCGCTCCCCCGAGTTCGTCGCCATGTTCTTCCAAGAAGCACGGCTCGTAGGGCGCATCCAGCACCCGAACGTCGTGGCCGCCCTCGACTGCGTAGCAATCGACAACGATGCCATGCTGGTCATGGAATACATCCACGGCGTGTCTTTGAATTATTTGATGCGCCAGCCGGTCCAAATGCCGCTTGCGATTGCGTCCGCGATTCTCGTGGGCGCCGCGCTCGGGCTGCATGCAGCGCACGAGGCGGTCGACGAAAACGGCAACAACCTCCAGATCGTTCATCGAGACGTCTCCCCGCAAAATATCCTCGTGGGCGTCGACGGGATCGCGCGAGTACTGGATTTCGGAATTGCCAAAGCCGCCAGGTGCGTCCAGCACACGCGAACCGGCGAGGTCCGCGGCAAGGTCAGCTACATGGCGCCGGAGCAGCTTCTCGGCAATCAAGTCAACCGCGAGGCCGACGTCTATTCGCTCGGCGTCATCATGTGGGAACTGCTGACGGGGCAGCGGCTGTTTCCGGGCAAGGGGCCCGGCCAGATGTTGATGCGCATGGCCAACGGGCCCGTCAGCTCTCCCCGTCGGGTAAACCCGAAGCTTACGCCTCACGTCGAGGCGATCGTCTTGAAGGCGCTCGCACGGTCGCCGGAGACGCGATACCGGTCCGCACTGCAATTCGCAGAGGCATTGGAATCCACCGTCCGTCCGGCGAGTCAGCGCGTCGTCGGCGAATGGATCGCGACCGTCGGGCGAGACGAGCTGGCGCACCGAGCCGCGGTGAGAAGCCGGATCGAGCGCGTGGATTCTCGATCGCCGCGCTCGCCCGAAGATGACGTGAGCACGCCGCCCTTGCCCTTTTCGGAGGACGGGGCTGCCGGCAGCGTCTCGTTCGTGCGCATCGGTACGTCGCGTCGCCGGAGCCGCCTGGCCCGGGTCGGCGCAGCAGCCGCAGTGCTGGTGGCCGCGTTCGGGGCGACGATGGCGGTTCGCTGGGCTGCCGCATCCGGGCTTCCAGTCCGCTCGGCCGCGAGCGCCGAAACCGCTCGCACGGCGAGCGAAGCCCGAACATCGACGTCCACAGCAGCCGGATGGACCGTGCCTGCAGCATGGACCCCTCCGGCGGCGGCGCCTTCCTCCGGCGCTCCGCCCGGAGTTCTGGTGGTGGCGGCGCCCGCGATGGAGATCTCCTCGCAACGGATGCCGCGCCGTGCGCAGCCTCGACCCCATGTTGCGCCGACGCCGAGGAGCACCCTCCCTCGCCCCGCACCCGCCCCGACCCGGGCGGCGAAGGAGAACGCGAACGCGGGGTCGGATCTCTCGTTGATTGGCGGTCGAGAATGAAACGAATGAGCAGAGATTCAATCCGGTCAAGAAGGAGTCCTTTCGGATTGGGACTCCTGGCACGGGGACGAGCATTCGCGTGGTCTCTGGTCGCGTTCGCAAGCACGACGCTCGCGGCGACGCCCGCACGCGGGGACTCGAAGAGCGTGGCCGACGAACTCTTTCGCGAAGGCAAGCGGCTTCTCGAGTCCGGGCACGTCGACGATGCGTGCCCGAAGCTGGCCGAGAGCATGAAGTCGGACCCGGCCTTGGGAACGCTACTTTACCTCGGGGCGTGCCACGAGAAGCAGGGGCTGACGGCATCGGCGTTCGCCGAATTCTCGTCGGCCTCCGAGTGGGCCCGGCGCACGAATCGGAGCGATCGACTTCAGTTCGCCGAGAGACACAAGGCGGCGCTCGAACCGAAATTGTCGACCCTCCTCATTCACGCGGCGATGACGGCGGGCATCGAGGTCCGCGTCGACGACGGCGCATTTGCCTCGACGCTCATCGGGAGTCCGCTCCCGCTCGACCCCGGCGAACACAAGATCGAGGCGAAGGCGCCAGGCCACGTTTCATGGAGCACGAGCATCACTGTGCCGCCCGACCACGCGGCAGTCACGGTCACGGTTCCGCCGCTCGAGCCCGAGCGGATCGCGGCGGCCGGTGGCGATGCTCCGGAGGAAACGACCGAACCGGAAGAGGAGCAGGCTCCGACCCCCCCATCCTCCACGCCGCCGAGCGGCGCGGCCCCGCCCGAGTCGCGCGTGCTCTTGTGGAGCGCGGCCGGCTTGGGAAGCGCGGGGATTCTGGTCGGCACCGTGCTTGGAGTGATGACCTTCAGCTCCCGCGACAGCGCGCGCTCCGAGTGCCCGAACAACCAATGCGTACCCGGAGGGCTCGATGAGATCGCACGAGCTCGAACTTATGCGACCCTGTCGACGGTGGCATTCGGCGCCGGTTTGGCCGGAGCGATCACGACGGGCTACCTCTTGATTCGGGCAGGTTCCCACACGAGCCGCGATCCTGCGGCCACGGCCCGCTTTCCGACCTTGGTTCCCACCATCTCGACCCGGCAGGCTGGCCTCTCCCTCCTGGGGCGATTCGAATGAAGGGCGATCGATTCTCGGACAAGGCGGTCGCGACCATGGCCGCCGCATGCCTGTCTTGGCTCGTCTGCGCAACCTCCGGCGCAGCCCTGGTCGGTTGCAACCTCGTCGCCGGTCTCGACCAGTTCGACAATGCGGTGGCCGAAGAAACGGCGTCTGACGATGCCGCCCCGGGCGACGACTCGGCGCACGCGCAAGGTGCCCCGAGCAACGCGCTCGATTCGGGAGGGACTGCTCCAGGCGCAAACGAGGGACACGGCGGGAAAGACGGCGGGGGCGGCCCGACGCCGACGCCGCCCGCCGATGCCGGTATCTCGGAGACGCCCGATGCGTGGACGAGCCCCGCGTCCGGCGGTGCGGTCCCAGACGCCGGCTACGGTTCGAACCGTGAAGACGCACCCTCGACGAGGCCAGGCCCGGGCGTCGACGCCGCGGGCCCTGTCGACGCCGCGGGCCCGATCGACGCGGCGGGTCCCGTCGACGCCGGCCCCGCCGGACCGTGGTGCGCGACCCACTTGTCCCCGACTATCCTCGATTGCCACGACTTCGACGAAGGACAGCCGCCGCAAACGGGGTTTTCGAACAACTACTTCTCGGGCCACTTCGCGACCGTCACGACGGCGGACTTCGCCCCGGGTTCCCCTCCAGGCTCGCTGCTCATTTCGACACCGCTTCTCGACGCCGGGGCCGCGTCGCAGGACGAACAATTCAACGATCTCCTCGCGTTTCACCCCAAAGTCGAATTGAGCTTCGCCGTGAAGATCGTCGACTACGACCCGGGCGCGGGCGATGTCAGCCTGTTTCGGATTTCCTACCAGACCGGCTCGTGGGCGATGCAGTTCGACCTCCAGCCGCACACCGCCAGCTTCAGCGAGACCAGTACGGCGGACGGCGGGACCAAGCACACGACCTACCCTGCGGCGCAGCCGGCCGCGCTCGACGCCTGGACGAACGTCGATTGCCTGATCGACTTCAACGCTCGCACGCTGTCGCTTTCCTACGATGGAAAGGCCGTCCTGAGCAATCAACCGATCGCAAATCCGAACGACAAGAATCCGCAAATTTTCGTTCAGACCGGGCTCAACTACCTCGTGGCCCCGGCTAAGCCGATGATGATTTACGTTGACGATATCGTCGTCGCGGCTCCGCTCTGACTCACGACCGAGGCTCGCCGACGAGCGCGGCTCTCAGCGCGAGAATCGCCCGCGCCGCGCGTGACTTGATCGTTCCGAGCGGAAGATTCTCTCGTTTTGCGATCTCTGGATAGGAAAGACCCGAGAAGAACGTCAGCTCCAGCGTGGTGCGCTGCGCAGGCGGGAGCGAGGCCAACGCTTCCCGCACCCGTGCGGCTTCCATCGCGCCGAGCACTTGCAACTCCGGGCTATCCGAGCTCGCCCGTCCACTTTCACTCGGCTCGTGCACGAGGACTTCACGCTCGATGGCGCCTCGCCGCGCCCGCCTGCGATTGCGATCGATGCTGAGATTGCGCACGAGCGTGACGAGCCACGCAACCGCTGTGCCCCGGTCGTTTACATAGAGCTCGGCGCGGTCGCCGACCGTCACGAACGCGTCGTGGACGACGTCTTCGGCGTCGCTTCGGTCGCGCACGATGCGCAGAGCCAGCGCGAGGAGCATGCCCGCGTGACGGTCGTAGAGGGCTGCGATGGCTTGTTCGTCACCACCGGCAATTCGTGCGAGCAGCTCACTGTCCGAGATGGTCGCCGGGTCCGGCCTCATGGGCATGGCGAGACTAGCCCGCATTTCTCGTCGACGGCAGGGCTTGCGAACCGGTCAGGGACGGCTCACCCCGAGGCGCTCGCCGATTCGGGCAAGACGCTGCCTTCGGGCGGGCTCGTAGGGGATGAGGGCCGCGACCACCCCCAGCGCGACAGCCTCCCCCGTTTCGGTGTTGCCCGCCTGCGAATCGACGGGCATTTCGACGGAAAACCCGCGCTGCAGTGCGTCGGTCGCGGTCGCCAGCAGCTGCACCTCGGACGAGCAACCGGTCAGAACCATCGTGTCGACGGCGAGATCGTCCAAGACGCGCTCGAGGTCGGAACCATGAAAGCCGCTATAGGAAGCCTTCGTGACGATTCGATCCCCGGATTGAGGCGCGAGCGGGGGCCACACCTCCGCGCCCTCGCTTCCCTCCAGAGCATGCGCTCCCCACTCGTCGAGCTCGGGGTCGTCGGGGGTGTGTCGGTCGAGCACGTAGACAACGGGCACGCCCGACGCTCGCGCTTCGCCGATTCGCCTGGCGAGGGAGTCCACAATCCCGCGCGCCCTCGGCACCTCGAGCGGACGCCCGGGCGTCAGGTGATCGTTGATCATGTCGCACACGACCAGCGCGCGACGCGCCGGATTACCCCGCTTCTGCCGGAGGGTGGCGGCGATGCGATCCTTCAATCCGGAGCCGGCGTCGACGGGCGTCAGGGCAACCGCGAGCGCCGCCACTGTCTCGGCCACTTGGCCGAGCGCCGCCCGCTCCTCCGGGCGCAACTGGGCGACGATGGCATCGCTCATGCGCTCGGGCCGCCGGGCAAGAACGAACGCGAGGAGGTCAGCCAGCGCGGTCTCTTCGCTCATCGAAACACCCGATCTTCAGCGCAAAAAACGCGTCCCTTGGTCGTAAAGCCGCGATCCCAATACACCTACGCGCGGAACGCTGCCGCGGATCGCTCGAGACGAGGCGTGGCCCGCCGGCAAACACGGGATGCTCGAGCGGGCGTCGTCCCCCCCCGAGGCCACGGCGTCGCGCTCAATAGGGAGCTTGGCCGATGAAGTTGCCCGCGGGCGCATAGTTGCAAATCCAAATGTCTTGCATGAAGGCGCCGTTCTGGCACGTCGCGACGCCGCAGCCGAGCTCTTTGCTACCGCGCCAAACAACCTGCGTATAGTGCCCGCATCCGTCGCTGTGAAGATTCGTGTAGCACGCTGTGTTGCATGCTTCCGTGCCCTGGATTGTGCCATAGGTCCAGCAGGCCTTCTCGGCCGCCCACGCGTTCACGGCTTCCTCGGCCGTGCTGACCTGGGCCGCGCCGCGACCGCCGCCCCCGAAGGTTGCCAAGTTCTCGCCGTAGTCTTTCGCCTGGAGTTCGGCGCCGGAACGGTGGACGGGCTGCGCGCACATCGTGGCCGCCAGGCTCGTGGCCCAGGCTTGCGCGTACGCCGCGACCGTGGGCGACCACACGAGCGGTTCGAGCGGCGGCGTCGTCTGCACCGCGGCCCGCACCGCGTTGTGTGCGGCCGTGATGCCGGCCATTCGCCCGGTCTCCGGATCGCCCCCTGCGCCGTCTCCGGCGTCACCTGCGTCTCCGTGCGGTGGTGCGGGCCCGGCGTCCTCGGCGCGATCGGCGTCCGCCGCGCCACGGCGGCCGTCTGCGTCCTCCGTGGCGCCGTCTGCTCGCTGCCCGGAATCGCGCTGTCCCGAATCGACGACGGTCGCGTCGACGTCGACCGATGCCGGACCTAGGCTCTTTCCCGAGCCCCCCTCCGGAGAACCGGCCTCGGAAGCTTGTCCGGACGCGGCGTCCGGCCCCTCGCCGAACGCGGCGTCACTGGGACCCGGCCCGGAACAACCAAGAGTCCCCGTCAGGCCGAAAAACGTGACCAGCGTGGCTCGCCTGCGCGCGCGGTGGCTCCACCGCAGCGTCGGCGCGCAAGGGTCTCTCATCCACATAAGTGGAGCAGGAAGATCGTCCTGATCAAGTGTGGTGACTCATTTTGCAGCGGCGACGCACGATTCTCCTCATGCAACCCGACGCGGCTTGTGTGGTTGCTGCGCGCATACGAAGCGCGGGCCCCCTCGGGCAGGTCACCGTTCCAAGGGGCGTGCATCTTTGGTGAGCGTGGCGCCGCTTGAGGCGTCCGGTCGCGCCCTCAAGGCGTAGAGCCGTTCGGCATACGCGGCGTCGTCGACCCAGAGCCTTCGCGACGCCCACTGCAGAACCGGCCTTAGCAAAGGCGCCGCACGTCGGGCGACGCCGAAACCCGGTCGCTCCGACGTAGCGAGTGTGGCCTCGACGATCGCGGTGCGTCCCGGTCCGAGCGGCGTGGCGTGCGTCTCGACGACGGTGCCTTCGCCTTCGCCGCGGACGATCGTCATGACGATGGTGCGAGGGTCCGGACAGTGGAAGCGCGCGTCGACCTCGACCGCAAGCGACCGGAGCACGCGATAGGCGACGCGTACCACTATCTCGTCGCGCTCTTGTTCGATCACACGAAGCGTGGCGAACGAATACGCGTGAAGGTGGGCGCCGTGCCACGGGTCCAGTCGGTTCGAGATGACGTCGCGGGGCTCGCACGCGGCTTCGACCCGGACGACGGCGTCGAGCGGCGCGGTCGGACGAACGGGAAGATAGGGCGCGTCGGTTGGGTGCTCTCTCCCGTCGATCCGCACCCACAGAAGAATGCCGTCATCGTAGGTCGGCAGCGGCTTCCAAGCGCCGTGGCCGTCGGGGCCGAGACGCAGCCCGTGCCAGGGGCAGACCAGCTTGCCGTCTTGCACGCGGCCACAGCTCAGCGAGGCGCCGAGGTGGGGGCATGCGTCGGGCGCGACGAGCAGGCGACCCCCGTGCCGAAAGACCACGAGCGGGCGGCCGTCGACGGCGATGCAGCGCGGCCTCTCGGAGAACGCACGCACCGCGTCGAGCGCGTACCAGCCGCCCGAGGGAAGCCGCTGGCTGAGCGCGAGGGCGCCCCGAATCCAGGCAACGTCCGCCTGTTGCCAGTCGGGGCGATTGTCCACGCCCGGCGCGTCGGGCAGCGGGCGACCGAAGAGGTGCGGCGGTCGGGGCGTGGCGGTGTCCCGGGCCACCCGCGGTGAAAACAGCCCCTTGCACGGCACCGACCGAATTGGCTCGGCGACGACGCCGAGCGTCGCGAGCACCGTGTTGGCGGCGAGAAAACCGGAGGCGGCCGCGCGCTCCATCAGCGCGCAGGGGATGGGCATGGTGACGAAGTCGCCGGCAATGGCGAGGCCTTGAAGGGGGGTCTCGACCGTCGGCCGGCTCGCGTACGAGCCCGGGGCAAAGGCCGGGCAGTCCTGTCTCAAGAGAAAACACTCGCCCAGGATTCGCGCCGGGCGCGCCTCGGGATAGAACGCGTGAAACGCTGCGAGGAGGCTCGCCTTGATTTCTGCCTCGGGCACGTCGTCGGGTACCGCATAGGCGTGCAGCTCGACGACCGAGCCTCGATGGGCCTGCGCCCAGCGCGCACTTTCGTCCTGGAAGCGGTCGTAGACCGAAATGTTGTCGAGGATGCCCACACCGGTGGTCCCGGAGAACGGCGCCCTGTCGGCGGCCATCGGGCGATCGAGCCACAGACGCCACACCGCGAAGGGTCGCGTCGCCCGCAGGGCGTCGGCCATGGGTTGCAGAGCTTCGAGCGCGGGGCTCGACCGAACCAGGCTCCGGAGCGAGCCGACGTCGAGGGCCAAAACGAGCAGATCGGCCTCGACGGACCCGGCCGAGTGCTCGACCAGCCAGCTCCCCGAAGGACTTCTTTGCACGCGGGCGGCCGCCGTCTTCATCTCCAGGCGCGCACCCCGTCCGGACAGCCACGCCGCAAAAGGCTCCCAAATGGCCGTCCCCATCGGCCGCCGGGACACATCGAAGATCAGGCCTTCGCGATTGGCGGCCATGTAGAAGTGAAACATCATGAGAAGCTCGGCGGCCGACATCTCGGACTCGGGATTGAAGAAGGAGTGCGAGAAGACGTCGAACAGCATTCGGCGCGCGGCGACCGGGAAGTCGAGCGAGTCGAGGTAGGCGGCAGCGGTCATCCCGTCGAAGCGCGCGTAGGTACGCACCGAATCGAAGCGGAGCATCTCGATCGCGGCGCGGGCGTTGGCCTTCGCGATGTCCCCCGCGCGAAGGTAGGGCGTTTTCCAAGCGAGGGCGGCGAATTGCCAGGGCGTGCGTGTGGGCAAACCGGCGAAGCCTTGGACCATCCCGTCGGGTCCCAAGATCGGATAGTCGTCGAGCGCCCGCAGCAGTCCCAGATTGGGATCGATCCGGCGGAGCAGCGCCCGCAGATTGTAGTACTGGCGAAAGAAGGCGTGAAAGCCGCGCTCCATTTCCACGCGCTCACCGGTCGCGAGCGTTTCGGAGAAGCCCCCCGCTCGCCCCCCGAGCTGCGGCTCCCTCTCGAGTAGCGTGACGCCGACTCCCCGCTCGCACAGCACGGTCGCCGCCGCGACCCCCGCGATTCCGCCTCCGGCAACGACGGCGCGGGTCCCGGGGGGCGCGCGCCGGGACCCGCCCGCTCGGGGGAGGACGAATGTCTCGGGACGAACGCGGCTCATGACGCTCCGACGAGCGCAATGAGTCCGCTCGGATCGTCGATCCAACCCTTGGGAATGGACGGGCGCGGTGCGAGCGCGGCCGCGGGTAGAAGGAGTGCCGTCTCCAGCGCTGCGCGGGCTGCCAAGCCCAGCTTTCGCCGAGTGGACACCACCGCTCGGCCCGCGAACGGACTGCAGCCTTGCTCGCGAACCCGGTCGCCAATCCGGGAATACGACAGCCGCGCAGTGCGCACGGCCAGCGCGCAGCGCGACGACAAATGGGGTAGCCCCGCATCGCCCGAACGGTAGTAGGCCTCCGCGCGATCGAGCAGCGCTTCGGTCGCGCGCGCCACGGCCGCCGCGGCCGTCGGCGGAAGCGGACCGCCGAGAGCGGAGCCGAGGTCGGGGGCGCCAGAGCGAGCGAGCACGTCGCGCGGCAAGTAGAGGCGGCCGCGCACCCAGTCTTCCGAGACGTCGCGCGCGATATTGGTGAGCTGCATCGCGATTCCGAGGTGCGCAGCGTGGGGCAGCGCCTCGGGGCTGCGCACCCCCATCACGTGGCACATCATGAGCCCCACCGTACCCGCGACGCGGTAGCAGTAGAGGAGCAGGTCCTCCATCGTCTCGTACGGAGCGTTCGCCACGTCCATCTGCATGCCCGAGAGAAGCTCGTCCAAGTAGCGGCGCGGCACCCCGCGGCTCCGGACGACGGCCTGGAGCGCCGAGAGCTCGGAGTCGTGCTGGGGGCTGCCCTCGTAGATCGCCTCGAGCTCCGACCGGAGATCGCCGAGACGCGCAGCCTGGTCCGCACGAGGCGAGAGGTCGACCGCGTCGTCCGCCCGACGGCAATACGCGTAGAGGACGACCGCATCGCCGGCCACCGCGCTCGGCAAGAGACGCGAGGCGAGCGCGAAGCTCTTGGAATGACGTTCGATCGTCGCGCGCGCGGCGGCGATCGAGTCTCCGGAGGCGGGCGGCGAGCCGTTCAACGGGCGAAGTCCTCCACGATGAGTCGGGCTGTGGCCTTGGCGGAGTTGACGACGCCGGGTAAGCCGGCCCCCGGATGTGTGCCCGCGCCGACGAGGTAGAGGCCCGGTATCCGCGGGTCGCGGTTGTGCGGGCGAAACCAAGCGCTCTGCGTGAGCGTGGGCGCGCAGCTGAAGGCCGATCCCTGGTACGAGTTGAGCTCGTCGCGGAAGGTCAGCGGCGTGTGCCAGCGCCGCGTGACGACGTGGCGCCGCAGGTTCGGCAGGACACGCTCGAGCGATGCGAAGATTCGATCGGCGTACGAGGGCGCGAGCGCGTTCCAGTCGAGCGGGGCGTGACCCAAATGCGGGACCGGAGACAGGACGTAGAACGCGTCACAGCCTTTTGGAGCGAGCGACGGATCGGTCACGGTCGGCGCGTGCAGATAGAGGCTGAAGTCGTCTGGCAATTGGGCGCCCTGGAAGATGTCGCGGAGCAATTCCTTGTAACGCGGGCCGAAGAGCACGGTGTGATGGGCAATCTCATCGCGGTAGAGGCGGTCGGTGCCGAAATAAAGGACGAAGAGCGACATCGACCAATCCATCGACTCGAGGTGCGCGGTCGTCCGGGCCGCCGCCGCGTTGCCGCGGAAGATTCGGCTGTACGTATGGTGGACGTCGGCGTTCGAGACGACGAGATCGAACTCTCGGATACCCGTCGCGGTCGTGACCCGATGGGTGCCCCCTCCCCCTTCGGTAACGTCGATGTGCTCGACCGGAGTCGAGAGAAGGAGCTCACCTCCGAGCTCCCGGAAGAGCTTCACGAGCGCTTGCACGAGGGCACCGGTTCCGCCCCGGGGGAAGGACACGCCCCAGCGCTTTTCCAAGTAATGAATCAGCGTATAGATGGAGCTCGTATCGAACGGGTTGCCGCCTACGAGCAGCGTGTGAAACGAAAGGGCCTGGCGCAAGTGCTCGTCGTGCACGTAGCGGCTCACCGTGCGGTACACGGAACGATCCGCCCGCAGAAGGGCGAGCTGGGGCGCGACGCGTACCATGTCCGCGAAGCGCAGGAACGGCGCCGCCGCGAGCTCGACGTAGCCCTTTTCGAAGACGCGCCGCGCGTAGTCCAGGAAACGAAGATACCCGTCGACGTCGCCGGGATTGCGCCGCCGGATCTGCGCGAGCATCGCGCCCGTGTCGCCCGTGTAGTCGAAGCTATCGCCGTCGTCCCAGACGAGCCGATAGAAAGGGGATACGGGGATTAGCTCCACGTAATCCGCCATCGAGCGCGAGGCCTCGGAGAACAACTCTTCGAGGCAGTGGGGGGCCGTGATCACGGTCGGACCGGCGTCGAACACGAACCCATCGTCGTTGTAGACGTAGGCGCGCCCCCCGGGCTTGTCGGCCTTCTCGAACACCGTGGCCTCGAAGCCCGCGGTCTGCAGACGAATCGCAACGGCCAGACCGCCGAAGCCGCTACCGACGACCGCGACGCGCTTGCCTTTCGCTCGAGCGCTAGCCGCCGACATAGAGCCTCTCCAGCTCATCGAGCTCGCGCCGGAAATCAACGCAGCCGTCGTCGCATTCGCCCGCGGCCCGCAGCGCCTCGATCGCGGCGTCGAGCTGCAGGCGCGCGGCGCGATGCCCGAGTTCGCCGAGGCGCAGGCGGATGCGCTCGATCAGCGGCTCGGCGTCGGCACCGTTCATGACCTTCTCCAGCTCGTCGAGTAGCCGCCGATACGACTCCTTGTCCGAGTGCCGAGCCAGCCAGGCCCAGATCCAGGTCGCCCGGCCCTGGCGCAGGTCTTCTATCGCCTTGTGGCGCCGGGCCACGTTGTAGACGCCGCTGAGGTCGTCGAGCATCTGGAGCCCGATGCCCACTTCGCGCCCGAAGCGCCCGACGGCGTCGACACGCGCCGAGTCGCCGCCCGCGGCAATCGCGCCGAGCGCCGTCGCCAGCTCGAGAAGGCTGGCGGTCTTCAAGCGCGCCACCGATTGCACCACGTCTTGCACCTGGGATTCCGGCAGGTCGCACACGCGAACGGTCAAATCGATGGCCTGGCCTTCGTGGCAGCGGAGCAGGCAGCTTGCCAGGCAATCGTGGGCTCGGAGTCGCGCCTCGTCTGGCAACGCCATGGCCGAGAGCAGCACTTGGGGCCAGAAATAGAGCCAATTCGCAGCGTTGAGTGCGACCGGCACGCCGTAGAGCCGGTGCATCGTCGCCGCGCCGCGCCGCTCTTCGGATTGGTCCTCGATGTCGTCGACGATCAGCGACCCGGCGTGGAGCGCTTCGACCACGAGGGGAAGCTCTGGAGGATGAGCCCCGGCCGCGCCGCCGGCCACTCGGAAGCCGACCTCGACCAGCCTCGCTCGCAGCATCTTTCCGGGCCGTCCGAGGAATTCGCGAATCGGTTGCAGCAGCGCCCGATCGCGCAGGGCCCGCGACGCCGCCCCGAGCGGGTTCGTGTCGCGGGCATCCTCTTCGAGCGACCAGCGGTCGAGCAGCTCGGTGAGGGACGTGGCCGGGGGCGTCGGTCTCGTGGCCATCAACCCGCCCTCGAAAGCGCGAGCAGCCGTGAGACCGAGAATCCCCGGGGCGGACGGCCGCCGACGATGCGTACGCGGTCGGCCCAGGTGGTCGACAGCGCGAAGAAGCGCTGGATGAGGGCCTCGGGCAGACCATAGAAGCGTTCGAAGACGTTGCGCATGTCTTCCGGCGCGAAGCACCGGAACAGCAGCCCGTTGAGGCGCTCGGCGAACCGGGCCTGACGGCGCTGCGCACGGTACATCCGCGTCAAGTCGGGGCCGAAGACGTCGCCGGGCGCGCGCTCTCCCAAGTAACACGCGAGTCGGAGCGCGATGGGCAGCGAGTAGCCCGTGCCCGGATGAAACCAGCCTCCCCGGTATCCCGCGGCGAGCGGAGACCGCCCGGGGTCGACCGGTACGCTCTTCCACGGCATGGAAAGGATCCCCGTCTCTTCGCGCGGGACCTGACCGATTGGGCCAAGTCGCGCCGCGTATTCGAGGACGTCCGCGCGCGCCGCGACCCGATCGAGATCGGCGGTCCGCGAAAAGTACGTGACTTCGACCAACAAGCGACGGGGTGAGAAGGGCAACACATAGAAGAAGCGAAAGCCGTCCCGCTGGGGGACCGTGGCGTCCATTAAGATCGGGCGCTCGACTCGGTGCGGGCGCTCGAACTCGACCTCCAAGCCGAGGAACTTCTGAAATCCGCTGTTGCCCGCGATCCCCTCGAGGGTCGGCCCGCGCGCGTCGATCACGACCCGCGCCTCGAGCCGCGAGCCGTCGTCGAGCTCCACTTCGTGCTCGGCGGTCCGTTCCGCGCGCCGGCCCAGGTGGCAACTTGCGCCGTCGGCGCCGGCGATCGCGTCTCCGACCACCGCGGCAAGCCGCGCCGACGTGATCGCCGCGTAGGGAACGTCGAACGTGCGCGAGAGCCGCGGAAAGCGAACTTCGTAGCCGTTCCAGTGGTGGGCGAACAGCGGTTCCACCCATGTTCGGGCGGACTCGGGGACGTGCGCTCGGTGAAGACACCAGGTGTGGTTGCCTCCCAGAGAGGGCCCGGCCTCGACCACCGCGAGGCGCGCCTCTGGTCGGCGCGCCAGGACCGCAAGGGCGATGAGTCCCGCTTGCAGACCCCCACCGACGAGAAGAAGCTCGAGTTCACCTTGGGCGGCATTATGCGTTTGCACTGAAAAAATCACAGGCCCTGCTACTGTTCGATGCACGGCGCGTTGCGCGAGCGCGCGCTTTCTTCCGCGTGCCGGGGCCGGCCGAGGTCCGCCGGACGTGTAGCGGCCGGCCATCGGCCGCGTCGACGGCTACGCCCGCGCAGCCCGGAAGACCTATTTGAT
>CAZVPE010000074.1:0-22840 GCA_964628155.1 uncultured Polyangiaceae bacterium
CGATCTCCAGGAGTGGGCCGTCTCGACCATATCGTCGGCATGCGGCGCCTCGTTTCGCGCGACGGACTCTTCGTGGGCGAGCGGACTGTGCGCTTCGGCGATCGGCTCCGACGTCCCCGGCTTCGACCGGGAGAGGGTTTGAACCGGGACAGGCTCGTGGAGAGGATGCACATGGAGGTGAGGTGGCGGCTCGCCAGGCACCGGACCCGCCCTGAACAGATCCGCGATGTCTCGAGGGATGCGCTTTTCCAGGCGCACCAAGGTCTCACCGTCGAGCCGCTCGGCGAGCACTTGCATCACGACTTGCGCATGTTCGATCGCAAAGCCGAGTCCAACTCGCTCGCGCCGCTCCGCTTCCGCATAGAACGTGTCCAGGTTATCCACCTTCTTGGGCGGAGCACGCGCGAAGATCTCAGCCATGGCGGGGCCCAAGGCACCGGCCAGCGACCGCGCATCTTCCTCTTCCAGAGCACAGCGAAGAGCTCCCGCGGCAGCTTCAATCGCCCGCTTCGCTTCGCGTTCCGTCCGCAGGCCCGCCCGTTCCTTCACCTGTGCCGTCAGCGTCTGCATGGCCTTGGCGCAGCACGATTCGTACCGACCCCGTTCGGACGCCGGACCTTCGAACGCGCATCGGAAGGACCGGAACGCGAAAAAGCTGCGCAGTTTCCTGTGGACAAGCCAGGGACAATCCGTCGAGTCGTGACATGCGATGGCCGGAAACGAGGTCGGGACCCTGGGGACAAATTCGATTCGCAAGAACGCACGAATTGCAGTCGGACGCGCAAGTCGCGCCCACTCGCAGAACGGCTCAGAAGCTCCCGGTGGCCACGACGCCCAGACGACCGACTGCCATCGGCTCGATCGCGAAGCCGGGCGGAGAAGCTCGGCCGCCCCACGCGTAGTGCAGCACGACCGGCAATCCGTAGCCGAACGCGAATCCAATGCTGCCACCCGCGAGCACGTCCGTTAAATAGTGGCGATCCCCCATGATGCGGAGAATTGCGTCGGCGGCGGCGAGGGTCAGGTCACGCGCACACGCGAGGGCATCAGCGAGCCGGGTCCCGTAAATCGGAAGGTGCGTGTGATGCGCGCAAGACAAGCCCGCTGCCGTGAAGGCTTCGTTCACGTGACCGCTCGGAAACGACGCGGTCGGGCTCGTTCGGCACTGCACGCGATCGTGCGACTCAGGCCGGTGAACGTTCGCGTCATCGCCACCACGAACTGGACGTCGTAGGATCCGTGCTGACAATCGACGTAAGACGGCCGGGCACGACCCACCGAGTCGTAGAGACCGATGGTGAGGATGGAGCTCAGCGCGAACGACTCGGCGTCCATCAAGGACAGTTGCATTGCCAGATCCAGGTTGCCGCGAATCAGGGGCACCGCAAGGGAATCGACGCCGACGGCAAGAGCGACCAGGGTGACGTCGACCGCGTCCGCAAGAACTCGCACGGTCTTCAACCCCCCAGGACTGTGGAGGCGAAGCGCGTTTCGCACGTCGTCGTCGAACAGGACGCCCCCGATCCAGCTAGGATTCTGTGGCGGTTTGACGAGGTAGTACATCGCGATTGCAGCCGGCCCCGCGATCCCGGTGACCACGAATTCAACGGGCCGAAACTGCGGCCATTCCAAGTTCCACGCGAGCGAAGTGTCGTCGGACGCTTGTGCAACGCCCCGGCCACCGGCGACCCACGCCAGGATGACAATCACGTGAAGGGCCAGGAGTCGAATCGGTCCGATGGGCACGACGCAGCGTGCGTGTCCCACGAAAAGGACGCGCCCGCAAAGCTTTTGGGAAACGTGGTGAGGGCAGGCCACAAGAAGAGTAAACCAAGTGCAGACGAGGCCGACCATGACCCATCCAGCGAAGCTCTACACGGTCCTATGCAGCGCCGCATTGTTCATGGGCGCAGCCGCCCATTGCACGTCTGCTGTCGACATCCATTCCATCCGGGCTCCAGGCGCGCATTTCGAGCGTTACCGGACGTTTGCGTTCGACGTCCGCGCGCAAGCGCCCAGCAAGTACGAAACGTCCGCCAGGTCCGCCAACGTGCGCGACCACGTTCAACAGACCGCGGCGAGCATCCTCCAAAGTCGGGGATACATCCTCTCGCCGATCGAACACGCCGACCTAATCGTGAGAGTCGAGGCCGGCCGCCGACAGCACAAGATTCCCATGTCTACCGGGACAATGCCGCTCGGAGGCGGCGTGGCCGGCCTCTCCACACCGGCGGGCGAGGGCAACGCCCCTGGACCTGCCGAGGTCGAGGCCACCTATCACGGTCAACTCGACCAGGAGGAGCTGGATTTCGTAGAAGGGGCGTTCGTCATCGACGCCTTCGACGGGAAGACGCGCGACCTCCTCTGGCACGGCTTCGCCAGGACCGAGGTCACTCCGGATCCAATCGATTACACAAGGCTCCGGCGTGTCACCGAATCGGTACTCGCTTCGTTTCCGGCCGTGGACGCCAAGAACGAGCGCTGAGTGGCGCGACACCCAGAGAGCGACGCTCAGCCGGTCGTCGCCGCGGGTGTATTCCACCAACCGCCTCCGAGCGCGACGCAGAGGGCCGCCGTGTCTTGCAAGCGCTGCGCGACGGCCTGAACGTAGCCGATCTTCGACTGCAAGTACTGGCCATTGGCGACGAGCACCTGCAGGTATGTCGCGACACCCGCGTCGTAGTTGGCCTGCACGAGTCTCACGACTCTGTCCGCCGAGGCAACCGCCGCGGTCTGCGCCAACACGGCTTCCGCGTCGTGACTCAAACTCTGCAACGCGTCCGCCACCTGTTCGAAAGCTGCCAGCACGGTCTGCCGGTAGTCGGCGGCCGTCGCGTCGCGCGCGTCGATCGCGGCCCTGCGCTGGTAGTAGAGGGTACCTCCGTGAAAGAGCGGTTGCGTCAGACCCGCACCCAAACCCCAGAAGACCGATCCAGCGCTGAACAACGAAGAGGACGTCGTATCGTTTACGCCGTAATTTGCGCTCAGCGTGACATTGGGCAGCATCGCGGCCGTGGCTACCCCGATGCTGGCATTCGCGGCGTGGAGTTGGGACTCGGCGATCAGAATATCGGGGCGTTGCCTGACCATCTGCGAAGGAAGACTCACCGGCAGATCTCGAGGGAGGTCCAGGTCGGAGAGCACGACGAGGGTTCGCCGGAAGGTCGCCGGAGTCGTCCCGCTCAACGCCGCGAGCAGATCGGCCGTCTGATCGACCTTTTCCTCGAGCAGAGGCAAGGTCGCCTCGGTGCTCGCCAACTGACTCTCCAAGCTGAGAACGTTGAGATAGGGAATCGTCCCGGCCGCAACTTGGGCGTTGCCGATGCGCACCTGCTCGCGCAGGAGGTTGACCGCAGCCGTCGTGACCTCGATCTCCGCTCGATACGAGGCCTGCGCGATCACGGCGTTGACGACGTTGCCCGCCAGCATCACGTACGCGCCGGCGAGTGCGAACCGCTGCGCTTCCAAGCCGGCTTCGAGCACCTCCAATTCGCGGCGCGCGCCGCCCCATATGTCGAGCGCATAGCTGACGGTCCCGGAGAGCGTGAACAGGTTGAAGATGCTGCTGGGAAGCGAACCGGGCGCCGGGTTATAGCGCTGCCGACTCAGGCCCGCCTTCGCGTCGATTTGGGGGAAAAAGACTCCGGCGCCCGCTCGTAGATTGTCTTGGCTCCTGCGAAAAGTCGCTCTCGCCGACTCGAGTCCCGGATTCGCGGCGATCGCTTGCCGGACAATCGAATCGAGCGCGGGACAGTGGAGGGCGCGCCACCAGTCGGCGGTGGCCGCCTGCCCTTCCACGACTCTCTGCGCCTTGCCGTCGGCGACGACGGTCTCCTTCACGGGGTTCCGGATGAATCCTACGGCGTCGTCCGGAACGGCGGGACGATGAAAGTCTGGTCCGACGGCGCAGCCCAAACCGAAGCACCATGGAACGACGAGCGCGCACAGTCGTCTCGTCACGTCACTTCCCTCGGATGTACACGTCGACGAGCTCGCCGGGGAACACTTGCACGCCGCGCGGCGGTTGGAAGCGGAAGATGACGGGGAGAACGCGAAGGTCGACCTTCTCCTGTCGTTGATTCGACAGCTGAATCTTTGGGGACACGTACGGCTGCAAACGAACGAAGTCGAGGGGGATACTCGTGCTCGTGCCTCGGATGAACATTTGCGCCTCGAGCTTGTCCGCAGGCGGAAGGCGCGGAATGAGAATCTCGTCTATGTAGCAACGTACGGCGAGGGTTCCCTTCGACGTACCCATCACGACGATCGGGCCGAAGCCTTGGGTGTACGTGTCGTACCCGCCTTGGGAGGACACGTAACTGCCGGCGGTCGCGTTGATGGATAAGACGATCCCGTCGATGGGGGCTTTGATGAGGTACTTGGCGAGGAGGGCGGCGGACGCCTCATACGCCTTGGCGGATGCCTCCGCTTGCTTCTGCTGATTGCGAACGTCGAACACCCAGGCTCCGGCTTTGGTTTGCTCGTATTGCCGCGTGACGACCTCCAGATTGGCCTTGGCGACTCTCTGCGCGTTGATCGCGTTGTCGAGTACGTCCCGACTCACCGACTCGGGCACGATGTCGTGGGATCGCTGCTGCTTGTCGAGTTGGTCCTGCATGTTCTTGAGGCTGGCCTGCGCCATCTCGACCTGTGCGCGAGATACTTCGAGGTTCTCTTTGCGAGGCTGAGCGCGGAGCTCCTCCAGCAAAGCCTGGCCCGCTTCGGCCTGGGACTTCAGCTGCTCCACCGTTGCGAGCTGAATCGTGTCGTCGATTTGCACGAGGGGCGTACCCTGCGTCACCGGCTGTCCTTCCGTCACGAAAACACGGACGATGGATCCGGCCACCTCAGGATAGATATTGATGTTTTCGCCGTTCGATTGATAGCTCTCGACGATCCCGTTCGTGTAGATGCCGTCCGCATATGGGTTGGGCGCAGGGTCGAATACCGGCGGCAGCGGCTTTCCAGGCACCGCATACACGTATGCGCTCCAGAGCGCGCCCAGAACGCCGACGACGACGAGCGCAAAGGTGATTTTGTTACGCATCGGCAACGCCCTTGCCTTGGAGAAGGCGTCCGTCTTCCATGTTCAGAATGCGATCGGCGAACTCATAGATACGTTCGTCGTGCGTGACGACGACGATGCAGCGGTGTTCCGTCAGCACCTCGCGTTTCACGAAGTCCACGATTTTTTTCCCGGTGTCGCCGTCGAGCGACGCGGTCGGCTCGTCGAAGATCATCAAGTCGGGACCGCTCGCCAGGGCCCGAGCGATTGCGACCCGCTGCTGTTCACCACCGCTCAAGCGCGTCGGGTTGAGTTCGGCGCGATTGGCGAGGCCAACCACCTCCAGGTATTTCGTCGCCTCCCGAATCGCGTCGCCCCAGGGCCGTCTCTTCAAGACCAGGGGAATGGCTACGTTCTCGACGGTCTTGAGGTGCGGAAATAGGTGGAAGTCCTGGAATACGAACCCCAGTTTCTGTAGCCGGAAATCGGCGAGCGCGTTTTCTTTGAGCCCCCAAACGTCGACGCCTTCGACGAGGACCTGTCCGGCGTCGGGCCGCAAAATGCCGGAGATGATACTGAGCAGCGTCGTCTTTCCGCTACCCGAAGGGCCGACGATGTAGAGCATTTCCTTGAATCGGGCCTCGAACGTGACCTCGCGCACCGCGTACATCTTGGACTCGCCTTGACCAAACGACTTCGTCAGCCCCGTGGCTCGAATGGCGACGGTCTCCATGTCAGCCCCGGAAGATGTCGTAGGGGTCGATGCGAAGGACTTTGCGGACCGCGATGTAGCCGGAGAAACCGGAGATGACGAGCACCATGCCGAGCGCCAGGGCGAGATTGCTGTAGGTAATGATGGAGGCGTAGTCGGGTACTCGTAGCTTGGCGAGCGCGATGAGCCCGGCGCAGAGGCCGATTCCGAGGCCGTAGCCTGCGAGGCCGGTGACGGCCGCCTGGAAGAAGATCATCGCGACGAGCTCACGGCCCTTCGCGCCGATGGCCTTGAGCGCACCGAACTTTTCCATGTTTTCGAGCACGAACGTGTAGAAGGTCTGTCCGGAGATCGATAGACCGACGATGAAGCTGATGGCGGTCATGAGAAGGAGGTTCGTCCCCATGCCGGTGTGGAGCATGTACCAGTTCGTGATTCGATCGATGAGGCCCTGCTCGGTCAGGACTCGGTAGCCGAGACGCCTAACCTCTTCTTGGATATGGGGGATGGTCGCCGTGCTCTGCGGTTCGACGAGGATGAAGGAGATGGTGTATCGCATCGACGGGATGTATTGGGTCGCACGACGAAACGTCGTATAGAGCGTCGGGATGCCGAACAGTCCACTCGCGGGAACCTTCGCGATTCCCACGATGACTCCGCGGTTGTCGTTCAACTCGAAGTCGGTTCCAATCTTGGGACTCTCGAGCTTCGGGTACTCCTCGTCGTCGACCACCACGAACCCGTTCTCGGCGTAGAGATCCTCGATCTTGCCTTGGATGAGGTTCGGGCGACCGAAGAGGCTCGTGTCGTCGAGGCCGAGTACCGTCACCGGCTGGTACGTTCCGTCTTTGAGGCGCACGAGCGCTCCGCCGGAATAGAGAGGTACGGCGTACTTCACGCCCGCGATGCTGCGCACGGCATCGAGCACGTAATCCGGCATCGGGATGGCGCTGCTCACGTTGGTCACTGCGGGGTCCATGACCCAGACTTTTGCGCCGGTATTCGTGACCGTCGCCGACGCCTTCTTCATCATGCCTGCGAACATGGAGGTCATCTGCACCATGAGGAACACGGAGAACGTGAGCCCCATGAGAAGCGCCGCAAACTTCCCCTTGTCATTGACAAGGAGCTTGTAGGCGATGCGCAGGATCCCGGACACGGCGGCCCGTGGTGCAGCGGGCGTGCCGTGCAGTTGCTTACCGGTTTTGCCGAGCGCCGGGTCGGAAGCGCGAAAAGGATGCGCCTCGGCGCAGCGATTTCAGCCGATCCGGCGCATCCAGACGGCGACGACGCGCGAGCCTGGTCCATCGAGGGCACCCGCACCCCTCTTGGAGATCGCAAGCCCCGACGCGCCATAGTAGGCAGTCCCACCATGTCAAAGCCGAAAGAACGACCTTTCGCCGCGACGCCTCCCGGAGCGGCGCCCAGCGCGACCCCCTTCATCGCACTCCTTCGCGGGATCAACGTCGGCGGCAACAAGAAGATACCGATGGCCGAGCTTCGCGAGATCGCCGGCCTACTCGGCTGGGACCACGTCCAGAGCTACATCCAAAGCGGCAATCTCGTCTTCTCCGCGAGCGTCATCCCCAGTGTCGTCGAGCTGGCCCTCGAGCGGACCATCCAGGAGCGCTTCGGCTTCGCCGTAGATGTCGTCGTCCGTACGAGCGGCGCGTGGCAGGCATATGCCGCCGGCAGTCCATTTGGGAAGGCCGAAGAAGAGCGACCGCACCTCCTACACCTCGGGCTGTCGAAACGCCCTCCGAAGCCCGACGCGGTGGAAACGTTGCGACGGTACGCTGCGGCGGGGGAGAGAGTTGAGGTGTTCGACGACGCCATCTGGATCGATTTCGCGGGCGGCGTCGCGCGGTCCCGGCTGACTCCTGCCGTGCTCGATCGGGCGGTTGGTTCGACCGTCACGGCGCGAAATTGGCGAACGGTGCAGAAGCTCGGCGAGATGGCACGGGCAATCGCATAGCGAGAAATTTTCCGGACGTGGATTCACCCGGCCGATCCTCGGATCGAGTAGCCTGCGCGCGCCTTGATAGCGATTTCCCCCGTTGTTCTTCTGGCTGAACCCGCCGCCGTGGCCTCGGCTCCATCCACGCCTCCAAAGGACGCACCGCTCGACGTTCGAGAGCCGCCTTTCGGTGAGTTCGACTTCGCTTGGATGAACGGCAATAACACGCAGCCTCCGTCACTGCTCGGAATGGGACCGCTAACCTGGTCGCTCTACGTCGACACGTACTACGCGTGGCAGTTCTGGCAGCCTCTCGACCACACCATTTTTCCGACGACGACCGCGCCCCGCCACAACGAGATCTCTCTCAACTTGGCGCACATCGGGGTCGACGTCACAGGGCTCGATGGCCCCACCGGCCGCCTCTACATCCAGTACGGGTCGATCGTCGAGACGATCGCCGGACAGGACACGACGACCACCCGCGGCTTCTACCTGACGAACCGGTTGCTCCAATACGTCCAGCAGGCCGCCGCGGGATGGCACTTCCACGCCCTGCACGGCATCAATATGGAGCTCGGGATCTTCCCGTCGTACGTCGGCCTCGAGAGCTATCTGCCGGAGGAGAATTGGTGCTACACGCACGCGCTCCTGGCCGACGCAACCCCCTATTACTTTTTCGGCTTTCGCGGTCAGCTGTTTACCTCGGCGCGCTTCAAGATCGAACTCTGGGTCGTCAACGGCTGGCAGACCTTCGGCGAGTGGCACGAGGCGCGCGCCGGCGGATATCTTTGGAACTGGCGGCCGCGCGAGTGGCTCTCGCTGGTCAACTCGGTCTACGCGGGGAGTGAGGCGCAGGGCGATCCGGAGTCGTTGCGCGTGTACTCCGACAACAACGTGCAAGTTCGCTATTACGAGCGGAGCGGCGCGGCCATTCTTCGATCGATGGCGGTTTCGATCGTCGGCGATATCGGCTACGAGCACCGAGGAAATGCACCCTCCGGCCCGATGGGCGGCGTGACGCTGACCCACCGCTGGGACTGGACCGAGCGCTGGAAGAGCAGCGTGCGGGGGGATTTCTTCTACGATGAAACGCAGGCGATTTCGCCAAAGTTCCCCGTCGGCGCGCGTTATCCCTGGACGGGAACGAATCCGTTCTTCGGCGGCGGCGTGACCGCTACCGTGGACTATTGGCCTAGCCCGTGGCTCGTCACGCGGCTGGAGTACGCGCACCGCATCGCCAACCAGCCCCTGTTCAGCGGACAGGGAGGCATCACGGGCCCGGACGGGCTCTTGCCCACGAGCGATCAAGCGGCGGCGACGTTCACTCCGGACTTGCGGCGATACGACGATCGACTGCTCGTCAACGTGACGCTGCGACTGTAGCGGCCTCGATCGCGGCTGAGCTCCGGGTCCACTCGCGGAAAGCTGGCGAGCGCCTCCAAGCAGCCTTACTTTTGATACGAGGTTGCGTCATGAAAAGGTTCAAGGTGTTGCCACTCGTCGCCGCGTTTGCGGTCGCAATCGTGCCCGGTTCCGCGCTGGCTCGCGGTGGCGGGGGTGGACACGGCGGTGGCGGTCATTTTGGAGGTGGCGGCGGGCACTTCGGCGGCGGGCACTTCGCCGGTGGCGGTCATTACGGCGGTGGTCACTACGGCGGCTCCTACGGCGGTCACTACGGACGCGCATACATCGGGCCGGGGCGGTTCTCGGGACGCGCGGGCTGGGGACGCGGCTATTGGGGCTGGGGGCCCAGTGGATGGCTATGGATGGCCGGACCTTGGTGGGTTTCGCCGACGTATCCAGGCTGGGTTTGGATCGGCCCCCAGTGGACGTGGGACGGGCAGGAGTGGGTTTGGCAGCAAGGGTACTGGACGCCGTCGAGCTAGCTCGTGTCTTCCAGACTGCTGCGGCTTGCCACTACTGCGCGCTTGGAGGTTTCGGCGTCTCGGTCACGGGCGTGAGGCACGCCGAGAGGTCGAACAACATGAACTCGAGCGCCTTCTCCTGGGGCGAAAGCGGATTGTCCGCGCAACCGCTCGGCGTGACGGCATTCGCGCCGAAGCCGCCACCACCCATTCCCGCCCCGGCCGCCTGACCGTAGTCACCGGAGCCCGCGCCGACATGTAGATCGCTGAAGACCATGCGACCGCACGGCACAGGGCCCTGATTCACGACCGGCATGTCCCAGGAGAAATACTCGGTCGCACCCGGCGGGGTCGCGGCGGTGTCGGCGACGATCCACGGGGTCGAAGGTGTGTTCATCACGGTCACGTCCGCGTTGTGCCGCGCGGCTTGGATCGGCAACTCGGGCGGCGTGGTGTTCGAAAGGGCACCGACGTTCGACAGCCACTGCTGCATCGCCACGCCCTTGGGGAAGGGCATCCCGTTGGGCAGCGTTGTCTCCACGAGGCCATTGATGTTCCCCATGTCGTTGGTCCCGGGCGTCCACGTCGCGAGGTTGTAGGCGAGGAAGGGAGCCTGGTTGAACCAGGAATAGTGGAAGTGCGACGCGAATACCCGTCCGCCCAAGTTCCCGTAGTCGTTCAGAGCCGTAGGATTCGCGTTCGGGTCCTCTCCGCCTTCGCACGACAGGATGACGATGTCGTACGGCTGCATCGCCATTCCCGACGTCCAAAGTGCGGTCTGGGGCGCGGGCGAGCCGCCAGCCATCGCTGGTCCCGCCTGGGTACCGCCGCCGCCGCCTCGCCGGCCACCTCCGCCGCCGCCCTGGAAGATGTGCACGTGGCCTGTTCCGCCGGCACCGCTGACCCACTCGCCGGTGCCCCCGGCCTCACCGCCGGAGTCGATTCCGATGCGCTTGAGCAGGCACTCGAGCGAGTCGGAGCCGCCCGTCGAAACGGCGATGTTCGGCAGATCGCCCTCCGTCGCATTGGCCGGCAGCCGCAGCATCGGCTCGGGGGTATCGCCGCAATCGGTCGTGTCGACCGTAAACTGCCGACGCCACTTGCCGATCTGAACGACGAGCGGGACCCCTTTGCCGGTGGGCGCGTCGACGATTTGGAAGTTTCCGGCGGCATCGGTCAGCGCTCCCGCCACGACGCCCCCTGTGTAGAGGCTCTGACAGGTGTAACAGGAGGCTCCCTGGGGCAGGGCGGTGGGCGGGCTTTGCGGAACGTAGACCGCGACGTCGTAGAGGGGGTTTTGTCCCGCGGGGTCGTAGACCGTTCCGCTGATCGTTGTGTGGCCGCTGTTCGGGCAGTGGGTGTTTGCGCATTGCCCGGCCGAGGTGCAGCGGACAAGCTGAGGGCCCCCATCGCTGACGCTCGCGCCACTGCCGCTTCCGATGACGAGACCGCCGCTGCCGCCTCCGCTCTTGGGTATCGGCGCGTTGGATCCCGGGGCTGCCCCGGCCCCGCTCGACGTCCCGGATTCCTTGCTCCCGGCGCCCCCGGTCGTGCCAGAGCTAAAGAAGGACGCGTCGCGGCTTGAGCTGCATCCGAACGCCCATGCGGCGACGGCGACTCCGAACACGGTGACCAAAGCGACCTGGCGGTTCGTTCGCATGACGGCGCACTCCTTCGGAGCAAGAACTGGAAGAAGACTCACTCGCCCATGTCCGCGATGCCTGTGTTCTCGGACTCGAGACAACCTTGAGACGCTGATCGGTTGAACCTACGAGAATGTCACAGCGGGAACGGACGGCGACGGCCAGAGACGAAGGCACGGGGTCTCGACGGGCGCGCCGGCGGGCACCGCGCCTCATATCCAGCGCTTGTGAAGGAGCCACATCTTCACGCCCTGCGTCAGCAGGACGTAGCACGCCAGCGTGAGGGCCAAGAGCGGCCAGTACAGGCCCGGGAGCCTTGTGAACCCCAAGTAGTCGGCCAACGGCGACTCGGGGATCGCGACGCCGACGATCATGATGAAGAGACTCATAAGGAGCATCGCGCGCGACGGCCGGCTCTGCAAAAACGGGATTTTGTTCGTACGGATGATGTGGATGATGAGCGTCTGCGTCAAAAGGCTCTCCACGAACCATCCGGTTTGAAACAAGCTTTGGCTGTGCGAAAGAGCCTGCGGGGTACTCACGTCCCAACAATGAAATAGATAGAGCATCATGAAATAAGTCGAATAATCGAACACCGACGAACACGGCCCAATGAAAACGATGAAGCGGGTGAGCGCTTTCATGTCCCAAGACCGCGGCAGCTGGACGAGCTCGGGGTCGACTGCGTCGGTCGGAACGGTTGTCTGTCCGATGTCGTAGAGGAGGTTGTTCGTCAGGATCTGGATCGGAAGCATGGGTAAGTACGGCACGAAGACGCTCGCGCCGAGCACGCTGAACATGTTGCCGAAGTTGCTCGACGCGCCCATGCGGACGTATTTGATGATGTTGGCGAACACGTTGCGGCCTTCGACGACCCCGTCGTCCAAGACGAGAAGCGACTTCTCGAGCAGGATCATGTCCGCGGACTCTTTTGCGATGTCCACGGCCGTGTCCACGCTGATGCCGACGTCGGCGGCGTGGAGCGCGGGCGCGTCGTTGATCCCGTCCCCCATGAAACCAACCGTTCGACCACGCGACTGGAGGGCTCGAATGACGCGCTCCTTGTGCGCCGGCGAAACCCGCGCGAACAAGGTGACTCGCTGGACAGCTTCGCCGAGCTCCGTGTCGCTCATTTTCTCGACGTCGTCACCCGCCAGGACGAACTCGGTGCCGATGCCGACCTCTTTGCAAATTCTGCGCGCCACGAGTTCGTTGTCACCGGTCAGCACTTTCACTTCGACGCCGTGCGCCCGCAGCGCTCCGATTGCTGCCGTGCACGTTTCCTTCGGTGGGTCCAAGAACGCGACGTAACCTCGAAGGACGAGATCGCGCTCGTCGGCTTTGCCGTAGCCCGCACCTGTTCCCGGAACGGGAGATCGCGGGTCGACGTCTTTGGTGGCGAGAGCCAAGACGCGGAAACCGTCCGCGCTGAGCTCCTCGTATTCTTTCTTCAAACTCTCGATGTGCGGATGGTCCATGGGCAGGCACTGGCCGTCGAGCTGGAAGCTCGAGCACTTCGGGAACATGGCCTCGGGTGCGCCCTTGGAGACGATTCGATCCTTTCCTTCGGGAGTTCTTACGACGACGGACATGATGCGGCGCTGGAAGTCGAAGGGGATCTCGTCGACCTTGGCGAACTCCGGCACGCGCGCATGAGCGTGGGTTTCTTCGTGGGCTAGGACCGCGCGTTCGAGGACGTTCTTGAGGCCTGTTTGGAAATGGCTGTTGACGTAGGCGAGGGCCAGAACGCTTTCGTCCTCACGGAGGGCCAGGTCGCAGTACCGTTCCAGCGTGACGCGGTCCATGGTGAGCGTGCCGGTCTTGTCGGTGCAAAGGACGTTCATTGCACCGAGGTTCTGGATGGCGTTGATCCGCTTCACGATGACTTTCTTCCGACCCATGGCCACGGCGCCCTTGGACAGGCACACGGTCACGATCATCGGGAGCATTTCCGGCGTCAGACCGACCGCGACCGCCACGGCGAAGAAGAACGCTTGCCCCCAGTCGCGCTTGGTAAGGCCGTTGATCACGAAGACCAGCGGCACCATCACCGCCATGAAGCGGAGCATGAGCCATGTGAACCGGGCGATGTCCCGATCGAACGCGGTGGGCGGGGGCTCTTGGCCGATCGCACCGGCCATTCCGCCCAGGTACGTGTCTTTGCCGGTCGCGACGACGACCGCGCTGGCCGAGCCGCTCTCGACGCTCGTCCCAAGGAACGCGATGCTGGTCAGCTCGATCGGCGCTGTCGACGCCGCGTTCTTCTCCAGCTCGAATTTCTCCACGGGGAAGCTCTCGCCCGTGAGAGGGCCCTGAAGCACGAAGAGATCTTTGGCTTGGACGATGCGAACGTCCGCGGGGATCATGTCGCCCGCGGCCAATTGGACGACGTCCCCCGGAACGAGCCGCCCGAGCGGGACTTCCTGCGGCGCGCCGCCGCGCCGGACGGTGGCGGTGACCGAGATCATGGCCTTGAGCTTGGCCGCCGCACTGTCCGCCCTGAACTCCTGGACGAGCTTGAGCCCGACGCTCAGCAGAATCATGCAGAGCATCATGGTCCCGGCGCGTGGGTCGCCGGTCGCAAACGAGACCCCCGAGAGGACGGCCAAGAGGATGACGAGCGGGTTGAGGATCGCGTGCCACAGCAACTTCAAGAACCCGACCCGCTGATCCTTGGCGAGAACATTCGGGCCATGCTCCGCCAGGCGCGCCTCCGCCTCCTCGGTCGTCAGCCCTTCCGCTCGCGTGCGGAGCAGGGCGTAGACGCCCGCGACATCTTTCGCCGCCGAATCGACGACGATGGGCGAGACGCGAATCGCGTGTTTCTCCCGTTTTCGGGACGCGAGCAGCTTCTCGGGGAGGACGGCGGCCATGCGCAGCTCGATACGCGGATGCCCGCACCGTCATGGGCGCGTGCAAATCGCGGCTCTTGCTTACGTTCGATGGCGGCGCGCGTCGAGTGCGTTTTGCGCGTCAAGTCGTCGACGACGAAGAAGACGACGTCGAAGTCGATTGTGTGGCCTTGTTCAGGATGCCCAGGGCGTCTTGAAAGGCTTGCTGTACCTGGCTCGATTGGCCGCCGCCCATACCCCCACCGTGATGGTGGTGATGGTGGTGGGCGGCCCCGCTGCCGCTTGCAGCCTGCGGGGCCTGAACGGCCGACGCCGTTTGCGTCCCCTGCGACGGCTGCGCTGGCTGGAGGCTCCCCGTTTGAGAGGCCTGGTTCAGCTGGTTGGCGAGGTTACCCAAGAACTTCGCCTGAGGGCCGCTCGTCTGGCTCGCGGCGTTCTGGAAACTCGTCGCAAGCTGGGCGGCGACAGCCTTGAACTGCGTCGGATCCTGCTGCGAGAGCTGCTGCAACTCACTGAAGAATTGAGCGGGCGTCGAGATTGACGCCGTCGCAGCGCCCCCGGCCGGGGGAATGCTGCTCGCACCCCGGTTCGACGTGCCTATCGCGCCTACATTCCCCACATTGCTCAGCGGCGAGTTGCTCAAGTTTCCGTATAGATTATTGATGTTCATGACTGCTCCCGTGCTGAGCGCTACATATGCGAAATGCAGGCCCGGATGGCCCGCACAATGGATGAACGGCGAGAAAGTTAATTATCTTGAGAAGATCTCGCCGAAGGGCGGCGGTTTTGCGACGGGCGGCGCCCGCTCCGCTACGAGCCGGGGAGAACCGGCTTTCCCGGAACCGCGGGCGCAGGCCCTGAAGAGTCGCGGTGTTGACGTGGGCGCCGGACGTTTGACGCCGGAGCCGCACATTTCGAGCGTTTCGTTTCCGACCAGAGGTCGATTCGCGCGGACCAACCGTTCGCCTCCATACCCGCGGTGTGCTTCTATCCGGTCCCCGGCGTCGGGCGACCACAGGAGTCACGGACGTACACCTGCCTGGCGAGGAGGGGTTGCGGAGCGACATCCTTGGCCTCAGGTCGAAGCTGAACGGAAAAATGAACAAGCGTGCGCCGTGGATCGCCTTGCTGGTCGTGCTTGCCGCGGGGGTCGGCTACGGGATCTATCGCGCCAAACACCGACCCCCGGAGGTGCAGTACAAGGCTGCGCCGGTGGAACGCCGACGCATCGTCGGGCGAGTCACGGCGAGCGGAACGCTTTCGGCACTGGTGACGGTCCAGGTGGGCACGCAGGTATCGGGCCGCATCCAGAGGCTTTTTGCAGACTTCAATTCCTCCGTGAAGAAGGGTGAGCTCGTCGCCAAGATCGACGCGCAAATCTTCGAAGCGGCCGAGCAGCAGGCCGAGGCCAACTATCTCTCGGCCAAGGCCGGCGTGACGACGGCCCAGGCGAGCGCGCTCAACGCCGACAAGCAGTACGTACGCACGAAATCGCTGCGCGATCAGAATCTCGCATCCCAAGCGGACCTCGACACGGCCGAGGCCAACGTCGCGACGGGCCATGCGGCCATCGACGCCGCAAAGGCCGGGTTGGCCCAGGCGCTCGCCTCACTGCACCAGGCCCAGGTCAACCTGTCTTATACCAGCATCGTTTCGCCGATCGACGGCGTCGTGATTTCGCGCAACGTCGACGTCGGCCAAACCGTGGCCGCGTCGCTGTCGGCGCCTACTCTTTTTACGATTGCTCAGGACTTGACCAAGATGCAAGTCGACACGAACGTGGCCGAGGGCGACGTCGGGCGGCTGCAGGTCGGCATGAAGACGTATTTCACGGTCGACTCGTTTCCGGGTGAGCGCTTTCTCGGCAAGATCCGGCAAATTCGAAACGCTGCGACGACCGTTCAAAACGTCGTGACGTACGACGCGGTGATCGACGTGGACAATCTCGACTTGAAACTACGTCCCGGGATGACCGCCAACGTGACGGTCGTGTACGCCGAGCGGGGCGAGGCGCTCGCGGTCCCCAACGCGGCGCTCCGCTTTCGGCCGCCGCCCTCGCTCGCCGGCAAGGCGCCGACGACCGACGATTCGCACCGGCGCGGGCGAGGGTCTGCCGAAGCGGACGCCCGCGAAGCGCGCACGGTCTGGGTTCTGGAAAACGGGGCGCCGCACCCGGTCGCCCTGCACACGGGGCTCAGCGATGGATCGGTCACCGAAGTCGTCGACGGGGAATTGATCGAGGGCAGTCAGGTCGTGGTCGACGCAGTGTCCCCGGACGGCCCCCCGGCGCCCGCGATGACGGGCGGCGCACCTTCGATGCGCCGCATGTTCTGACGAAATCCGATGGGCGCGCCGGTCATCGAGCTTTCCGAGGTCACCAAGATCTATCGAACGGGCGACGTGGAGCTTCGCGCGCTCGACGGAGTGTCGCTCCGAATCGACGAAGGCGAGTTCGTCGCGGTGATGGGGTCTTCGGGGTCGGGAAAATCGACCCTCATGAATATCGTCGGGTGCCTCGACCGGCCGACCACCGGGAGCTACGTCCTCGCCGGGCGCGGCGTGGCCGGCATCCGGCGAAACGAGCTCGCGAGAATCCGCAACCGAACGCTCGGGTTCGTGTTCCAGCAATTCAATCTGCTCGCGCGCACGAGCGCGCTCGAGAACGTCGAGCTACCGCTCGAGTATGCTGGTCTCGGCGCCAAAGCGCGGCGCAAGAAGGCGACCGATGCGCTCGCGCGCGTGGGCCTCGACCGTCGCCTCGAACATCATCCCAATCAGCTGTCCGGCGGGCAGCAGCAGCGCGTGGCGATCGCGCGCGCGATCGTCAACGACCCGAAGGTCATTCTCGCCGACGAGCCAACCGGCGCCCTCGATTCGCGAACGAGTATCGACGTCATGGCCATCCTTCAAGAGCTCTGGCGATCGGGTATCACCGTCGTGGTGGTCACCCACGAGCCGGACGTGGCGCGGTTCGCCTCCCGCGTCATCGTGATGCGGGACGGGCGCGTCCTCTCCGACCGATCGCAGCAGGCCGCGCGCGCGGTGCCCTCCGAGCACGACGGGAGCAATACGTGAACCCGATACAGACCCTGCGGGTCGCTCTGCGCGCGATCCTGCGAAACAAGCTCCGCGCGTTTCTCACGACGCTGGGAATCGTCATCGGCGTGGGCGCGGTGATCGCGATGATGGCGATCGGCGCTGGCGCCAAGCAGCGCGTAGAAGAGGCGTTTGCCGCGATGGGGACGAACGTCCTCATCATTTTGCCCGGATCGACCAGCTCGGGCGGCGTGAGAGGCGGTTTCGGCTCGATGCCGACGCTCACCTGGGACGACCTGGCGGCGGTCCGCAGCGACGTTCCCACCGTCAAGGTGGCCGCCCCGACCCTGCGATCGAGCATGCCGGTGATCAGCGAAGTCCAGAACTGGACGACCAGCATCACGGGCACGTCGCCGGAATACTTCGATATTCGGAATTGGCCCATCGCGCTCGGCAGCGCCATCACGCAGTCGGACGTCGACGGCGGAACGAAAGTCATCGTGCTCGGGCAAACCGTCGTCGACAAGCTCTACGGCTCGAACTCCAATCCCGTGGGGCAAATGGTTCGCGTCGGCAATACGCCGTTTCAGGTGGTCGGGGTCGTGACTCGAAAGGGGCAGTCGGCGACCGGCCAAGACTACGACGACGCGGCGTTCATTCCGTTCACGACTTTCGCGCGCAAAGTCCAAGGAGGGCTCGGCAAGTATTTGCAAGGATCCATCATGGTCGCGGCGACCTCGTCGGCCACGACCTCCCGCGCGCAGCAAGACATCACCGCGCTGCTGCGCGAGCGCCACCACACGGGCGCCGGCGAAGACGACGATTTCTCGATCCGCAACTTGGCCGAAATCGCGAGCGCGCAGCAGCAGGGCACCGAAACGATGACGATGTTGCTCGCGAGCGTCGCCGCGGTGTCGCTGCTGGTCGGCGGCATCGGAATCATGAACATCATGCTCGTCAGCGTGACCGAGCGCACGCGCGAGATCGGCATTCGCATGGCGGTCGGCGCCGAGCCGCATCACATCTTGGTCCAATTCCTCATCGAAGCGCTGTCGCTTTCCGTCGCGGGGGGACTCATCGGCGTGGCATTGGGGGTGGGCGCTGCGGTGTGGATTGCCGCGCGGCTCCAGTGGCCGATGCTGATTCAGCCCGACGTCATCGCGGTGTCGGTCGGGTTCAGCGCGATCGTCGGGATCGTGTTCGGCATCTACCCGGCGCGGAAGGCGTCGCAGCTCGACCCGATCGACGCGCTCCGGTTCGAGTGAGCATCGAGGAGGCCCGACCCGGCTCGCCACCAGGGCCATCGAATGGAGAGCGCAGCGCGCCACGGGAGCGCGCTTCCGTTCACTGACACTGCGTCGCACAGCTTGTCGTCAGACATTGGAGAAGCGCGCTCGCGGCTGCTTGCTCCGACGTCGTGTAGCTTGGATTGCAGAGCCCCTCGCAGTCGCTCAGCGTACCCGCGGGGATCCCGGCGTCCGGATTGCCCGCGACGCAATCGAGCGTGCATTGGAGGAGGCCTTCGCACGCGCTCGCTCCCGCGTCGTTCGTGCCCGCATCGTCCGGAGTTCCACAGGCTTCGAGCGCCGCGCAGCACGACGTATCGAGGCACTGGTTGCAGCTGTCGCTCCCCGTGTCCCCGGTGACTCCGCAAACCGCTCCGTCGGCGCCGACGCCGTCGGTCGAGGGCCCGTCCCCGCTGCCCGCATCGGACGTGGCAAGCGCGTCGCTCGCGCCATCCGGAGCAGTGGCCACGTCGCTGCCACCTCCGTCGTCCGACAGAACAGTCGCGACGTCGTTGGACCCGGCGTCCGCCTTGGTGGGGACAGCCCCGTCGCCGGACCCGCAGCAATAGAGCGTCGAGCCGGAGCTTGCAGTGCCCGCGCTGCAGTTCAACGTGAAGTCGTACTGGTCGGGCGTGTCGGAACCTTTGCACGAGTAGCCTTGGGAGTCGCCGGTGCAGCCCGCGATGGTAAGGTCGGGCGCGCAGGTCGTCGGCGCGAAGACGGCCACGCAGCAATAGAGCGTGGCCCCGTTGCCGGGGGTAGGCTCGCTGCAAACGAGCGAGCTGCTTTCGGCCGGCGTGGCGGCACCAGCGCACGAATAACCGAAGGACCCAGGCGCGCAGCCGGCGATCGAGTCGTCCACGCCGCAGGTATCCCCCGACCCGGTGGTCGCGCTGACGGAACAAGCGGTGACGGCCAAAGCAAGGGCGAACGGAGCGCGGACCGCAACGTGCGTTAAACGCATACGGGACTTTTACATCAAGCTACGCTTGCCCGCGGCATTTCTGACGAGCTGCGGGAAGCCGCGCACGAGCTGTGCCGTTTCATCGGGCAGACGCCGAAATCCTGGGGGGTTGGTCATGAATCGGACGCGTTTCGTCGACATTTCGAAGCGCTCCGACCCGCTCTGGGCGACGATGACCTCCATGCGCCGCATTGTGTGCCTCGTCGCCGCAGCCAGCGTGGCCTGCGGCAGTTCCAACAGCGGATCCGCGGCCCCGAACGTCGAGGACGGCAGCACCGGCGCGACCGCCACGGACGCGGGCCAGTGCCCGGCGTCGCTTGCGGGCACTGTCGGCGTCGCCTGCCAGCCCGAGGGGCTCTTCTGCGCGCCCGCCTACACGTGCAACCTCATTCAAATACCCGTCCTATGCACATGCGCGAAGGGCTCCTTCGCGTGCACCGACGGGGTCGGCAACCGAGTCGACGCGGGAGAAACTCCGAGCTGTCCCGGCCCGGTGGATGCAAGTTGTCCGCCCAGCGAGAAGAGTGCGACAATGGCCGCGTGTTCCGAAGTCGGGCTCGTTTGTCCGTATCCGAGCGCATGCGACGGCGGAACGGATTCATGTGAATGCATGCCCGGCGCGTTGGTGACAGGCGGGCCCAACCTCGTCTTCGAGTGCCAGACGACGTGTGTTTCGTCCGATGGCGCGGCCCCCGACGTCGAGGACGGGTCCGCCGGACCCGCCAACGCCGAGCTTGCGGCGGACGCGGCCGCCTCCGAATGAGACTCGCCATGCGGTCCCGGCCCTTTCCATTCGGATTCCCTTCCTTCGAGAGCACCTCGCGGTGAAGCTCCCCGGGGAGCTGGTCGATCCGCGCGAGGCGTCGGAATCCATTCGAGCATGGGCAGTCTCCGACAAGGAGCTCGCAGGTCTGCTCGCCTCGGGTCTGACCGTGGTCCAAGCTACGTCACGCTGGGGGATTGGCCTTCTGAAAACCAACCGAGTTGCCGACGCAGTCACCGTGTTCCGAGCCGCAGCGTCTCTGTCTCCCACCGATCCGACGATGTGGCTCAACCTGGGCGTGGCGCTCGATCGCGCCGAGTCGCCCTCGGAAGCTGCCGCGTGCCTCGAGCGCGCGGTGGCGCTGTCACCCCATCAGCCGGACACCTGGACGCTCCTCGGCGTCGTCCGCGGCAAGCTCGGAGATCGCCACGGCGCGGACGCCGCGTACCGCGTGGCGCTGGCGCAGTCGCCCGGATCCGTCTCGACTTGGCAGTGCCTCGGGATGCTCCGGGAGCAAGAGCGAGATTGCGCGGGAGCGATCGAATGCTTCCGCGCGTGCATTGCGCTCGGCCAGGCCACCGCCGCCGTCTGGGGTAACCTCGGCAGACTCTATTATCAGATCGGTGCGGTCCACGAGGGATACGGCGCGTACGAAGCCGCGCTCCGCGCGGAACCCGCGAATGCACACTTCGCTCGAATGCTCGGCAAATCACGATTCCTGCGCGACGTATCCGAGGGGGCGTCGGTCGACGATGCGCTGGCCGCTTACGAGCGATCGGCTTCTGCAGGGGAAGAAGCGGAGCGAGATCGACTCGACTTGCTCGAAGTCGCGTCGGAGTTGTTCGGGCACTCCGGGCACATCGACGCGGCCATACGGGTATCGAAGAAGCGCCTGGAGCTGCGCCCGGAGAGCGCCGCGGCGAAGTACCTCCTGAGCGCGCTGGTCGGTGAACCCGGGGTCGATCGCTCCCCGCCGGACTATATCGTCGAGAACTTCGACGCCTTCGCGGAACAGTTCGACGCCAAGCTGGTCGGCGTCCTCGGCTACGACGTACCCGAGCAACTTTGCGCGGTCATTCGCGAGAGGACTCCCCCGGACAAGCTCTATGACGCGCTCGACGCTGGGTGCGGAACGGGGCTTTGCGGACCGTTGCTCCGACCGATGGCGCTTCACCTCACGGGCGTCGACCTGTCGGCGAAGATGCTCGAACTCGCCGCGCGGCGCGGCGCCTACGACGCGCTCGTTCGGGAGGAGCTCACGGTATTTCTGGGTCGGGCCGCCGCTCGGTTCGACCTGGTCGTCGCCGCCGATGTCCTGATTTACTTCGGGGACCTTTCCGCGTTCTTCGCGCTGGCCGCCAACGCCTTGCGACCTGGCGGCCTTCTGGCGTTCAGCACCGAGCTCCTGAAAGGGGACGGATATCGCATCCTCTCGACGGGCCGCTTCGCGCACGCGCCCCGTTACGTCGAATCGACTGCCGCTCCCTACTTTGTGAGAGAGGTTCTCACCGAAACCACGCTGAGACTCGACACGAGTGTACGCGTGGCCGGAAATCTATTTGTGTTCCGTCGGACGGCCTAGAGCGCCCTGGTGTGCGTTCATGACGAGGTCCGCGGCGCAAGTCGCTCGACGTTGAAATCGGCTCAAGAATCTCATCGAGCGAACAGCAACATGGTGCTTTTACGCGGCGAGAGGAATTCGTGCGACGATCGATTCGCACCCCTTTCCCGGGCGCCGCCTAGCCGGGATACTCTTTCCTAGAGAGGCGGAAATCGTGCTGCAAAGACGCATCTATTCCACTTGGGCCGCTCCGGCCCTCGCCCTTGCAATCGGGGGCTGCGGGAGCAGCTCGGCTACTCCGGGGCCCAACCCTGCGTCAACCGCCCCGAGCGGCAGCGGCGGGAGCTCATCCAGCGGGGGCACGACCGTCCCGACGAGCAGCGGCAGCTCCGGGTCCGGTTCGAGCTCGGGAAGCTCGGGCAGCGCTCCGGGCGGCGGGAGCAGTGGCTCGTCGCCGTCCTCCGGGAGCGGTGGCAACATGCAGCCGCCTCAAGGAGGAACCGACGCGAGCGTGCAGCCCGAGGCTTCGGCGTCGGTAGACGACGCGAGCGTCCAGGCAGTGACCGATGCTCGGCCGAGCGGCGGAGGGAATAGTAGCGACGCACCGTACGATGCGGGTCCCCCGGCCGCTCGATTCGTCGCCAGGGTCGACTACACGAACCCCGCCCAGCCGAAATTCGCTTGGTCCGGAAGCACCGTCCTCGCGCGCTTCACGGGAAGCTCGATCGGCGTGAACCTGTCAGGGCCGACGACGTACTTCGACGTCTCGATCGACGGGACAATGCTGACGAGCAGCCCTCTCGTCATCTCGACCGGTAAGACGGCCTACCCGCTCGCCACCGGCCTCGCCGCCGGACCGCACGAGCTCACCGTGTACCGACGCAACGAGCCGGGAATTGGAGCCACCGGGGACACGGCGTTCCTCGGGTTGATCCTCGATCCCGCCGGCGGCGCGCTCTTGCCACCGAGCCAGCCCCCTGCGCGGCGCATCGAAATCGTGGGCGACTCCGTCACGACCGGCTTCGGGGACGTGAGCACCGGCGGGCAGTGCCCCAACCAGCTCGCCGCCCAGAACTACGACGTGGCCTACGGGCCCGTCGCCGCCCGCACCGTCGGGGCCGATCTCATCACGATTGCTTGGACCGGCAAGGGGATGTACCGAAACAACCAAGGGGACATGACGAACACGATGC
>CAZVPE010000075.1:0-22511 GCA_964628155.1 uncultured Polyangiaceae bacterium
CCGCGCGCTCGCCGCCGGCCTCGCTTGCTCTCGACGAAAATCACCAGGCTTCTCCACCTCTCGCTCTCGAGGGGGGCGTCAGGAGTGTCTCCACGGGGAGAGGGCTGGAGTAATTTGAGGAGGAGCAACGAAGCGATGCTAAGAAAATCGCGGCAAAGCCGACGGGGTCAAACCGCTCGGTGCTCTAGGTGGACCTTCTCCACATCGCGCGCTCGTCGGCCCAGGCCAGCGCCGCCCATTGCGAGGCGGCCACCGCACACATGGCTCGGAGGGGCGCGTCGAACGCTCCGCGGGAAACGAGCGCGAGAGCCATCGTGGCGACGACGACGACCACCTGTTTGGGTTGCGCAGCGGACGCAAGCGCGAGAAGTAAGGATGCGGGGACCAGGAACGTCGCGACTGCGTCGAGACCGTAGGGTGGAGGCACGCCTGGAGCGTCGGCCAGCGCCGTTCGAAGTACCACTTGCCAGAGCGACGGCGCCGCGTGCATCCCGCGCGCGACACCCCAGGTGATGACGAAGGCGGCGATGAGCGCGGCCGTCGACCCCAGCTGTCCGGCCGAGCGGTTCCGGGTGCCCATCCAGGTGACGGCGATCATCTGGGCCGCCGCCTCGAACAGGACGCCGGTCGTCGCCAAAGTTCGACTCACGCCGAAGAGCTGAACGCTCGCGCGGTCCCCGGCTGCTGTAGCGAGCTCCCACGCGGCCAGTCTGGCGAGCGCTGCAAACGCCAGCATGAAGAGGACGCCCGCCAGGGCGCGGGTGTGCGGCGCGCGGGCGGCTACCGCCCCGCCCGCGATTACAGCGACCGTAGCTGCAGCCGCGACGAGCACGGCGTACGCCGGCGGCAGCCGCTCGCGCAATCCGGGTGCCGACATCGCGATGACGGCAGCTCCCCCCCCAATGAGCGCAACGCGCGCGAAGACGCCAACCGCGCGCGTGCGCGCGAGCTCGAGCGCGCCCCAAAGGAGCACCGTGACCAGAAGTTCCACCGATAGATAGGTGAGCGCCGCGGCCGTGCGCTCGATCGCCACGACCACCTGCTCGTTCGCGTTTCCCCGTACCCCGGGCGCCACGATAAGCCCCATGACTCCAGCCGCGATCGCAGAGAATGCCGTCGCCCGCACCAGCCACCCGGCGGTCAGCAAGGGGGACCCGGGCGGAACGCGCGAACGCGTCGGTGCGACACTGTCGTCGTGCGGCGAGGCGGTGTCCAGGCTTCCACCGGGTGCGGCCGGCTCCGGGGACGTCGCTTCTGTGGCTTCGGCCGTGCTCATGTCACGCGCGGGCAGCCTACTCCATCACGTTCCGCGCTGCGCAAGCGTCGGAACTTGACTGGGCGGAAGAGCCCCCTCGCGCGCGTCGTTCGGGCCGGCGGGCGGATTGCGCTCTTTGCCAGGGCCCGGCGAACCGGGTGGCGACGGCGGCTGTAGGGGTTCCTCGTTCTTCGGACCCGGCGTGTTCAAGATGAACGGGCGCGCGCCCTGAGTGGAGCAAGCGTAGACCTCGTCGCGGTGGAACTCCCACCAAAGATACACGTTGCCATCGGGGGACACGATGGCGTTCGGCGGCGGCCCGAAAGGCTGCGCGCGGTCGACCGCATCGAGCGCGGCGATGTCGAACGCAGTAATGCCGCTCGTCTTGACGATGCCCATCTTTTTCAGATGCCCTTCGCGCGTCAGCACGATCTCGAGCTTCGTCACGAGGTGCTTGTCGTTCATCGGGTGGCCCGCGGGCAGTGAATCGAGAGACTCGAGAAACGACTCGGCGAAGATGGGATGGATTCGATTGTGCATCCCGTTGAGATACGAGGCGAACGGCACCGCGGCCGTGTTGAGCGCCGTTTGGTTGCCTTCTTTCACGCTGGAAACGTAGTTCTCGATGGCGCTGCGCCACCGCTCGAAGTTCGAAGCCGCGAAGGAGCCTCTGTGTTCGCTCTTCCGGCGCTCGCCGTCGGCCTCCCGGAGCTTTCGCAAATTGTCCGATCCGACGACCGCGGCGATCTGGCTCGGATTGAGATTTACGTTCATCGACCCCGGTGACGAACCCTGCCCGAGCCCCGGCAGAGACCAGAGCCTGCCTCCCGGAAGGGCGGGCTTGCCGGCGCCCGCGGTCGGCTGAGGCGTCGCGCCGGGCGCACCGCTCGGGCGAGTGGGATTGAAACTCCACCCCCCGGTGGGCGCATTCTCGACCTCGGGCGAGGCGGGCGTCGCTCCGCCGGCCGCCGCCTGAGCCTGGGCTTCCGGCTGAGGGGTTTGGGCCGGAGCAGGTGGTCTGGAGTTGCCGGCTGCCGCGTGCTCCGGCGTCGCGGTAGCCGGTGCCGCACTGGCCGGTTTTGGCAGCTTGGGTTCGTGCACGACGTCGATGTCGTTACCTTTTTCGCCGGGCGCTCGGTTCTTTTCCCCGGCGTGCTCGTCGCTCTCGGCGATGCGGGTCTTTTCACTGTCGCCCGCCCGCTTGTCGCTCCCCGGATGGTTTCCGCCCGGCGTCGGGTTCTCGTCGTCGCGGTCGTGCGACGTCTGCGTTGCCGCCGTCTCTTTGTCGACGTGGTTTGCCTCGTCCGCGATGAACTTCGCCTCCGGGTTGTCCTGCTGGTTGGGTTTTGCGTGCTGACGCACGGCGATCCGCCGGTCTTTGAGCGGGTCCTCGGGCAAAACGAGCGGCTTTTTCTCGGTTTCCTTCTTGTCGACGACGACGAGCTTCTTCGGTTCCGTCGCGTTCCTGGGGGGCTTCTTCTCTTCGGGCTTTTGAGTGGCGGTAGGCGCGAGGGGCGGCTGGTCGGGCGGCTTCGGCGGCGGTGGGCGCTCCACTGCGTTCTTCGCGTCTTCGGCCGGCTCTCCCAGCGCGACCTCGAACGTTTGCTCGTTGCGCTGGGCGAGGCTGCTCGCCTGGCGCGAAAGCTTCCAGAGCTCGGAGCGATCGTCGTGCATTTGGGCCACCACGAGCCCACCCGTGCCAAACAGGAAATGCGCGCACAGCGCGGCGCAAATCCAGAGGGTGAGCGGGATGGTGACGTCGCGGGACCGCATGTGCGTTTTGGGCGTCTTCTCTTTGGGTGTCCGATGTTGACCACGCTCGGAGCGAGCTGGAGACGTTCGTCTCCACTGGGACGCGAGCCCCGCGGTTTCGGGCCCTCACGCAACTCACGCAAGGGGAACGGTAACACGTGGGCGCTGGGGGGCCAGCGGCGCTACCATGGCGGGCAAGCCGCGCGCTGGGCTCGGCGGACGCGAATGGGCGACCGCGGGGTCCCTATCTCAACCCTCGCATTGCCCGCTTGCGCCACCTCATGATACCTCGCGTGCGATAGGCATGGAATTCGTCGGAGCCCGTAACCTCCCCGGGCATGTCGGCATCATCATGGACGGCAACGGGCGCTGGGCCCAATTGCGCGGGCAACCGCGCGCGGCCGGGCACCGCGAGGGGGCATTGGCCGTGCGCCGCACCGTGAGGGTGGCGCGCCGCCTCGGCCTTAGAGCTCTGACGCTCTATGCCTTCAGCGAGCAGAACTGGGAGCGACCGGAGGACGAGGTCGACGCGCTGATGCAGCTCCTGCGAGAGTTCCTGCTGACGGAGCGCGACGAGATTCTCGACAACGGCATTCGCCTGAACGCCGTCGGCAACCTCGGGCGGCTGCCTGCACTCGTGCGGGCGGTGCTCGATCCGCTGAGGCGAGATAGTTCGGAGAATGGCGCAATGACGCTCACGCTCGCGCTCTCCTATGGCGGCCGAGAAGAGATTGCACACGCGGCGCGCGAGCTCGCGCGAGCGGTGGCCGCCGGCCGGATCAGTCCGGACGACGTCACGCCAGAGGCGATGCGCGAGCACATGCCGAGCCTCGCGGTGGGCGATCCCGATCTCGTCATCCGCACCGGGGGCGAGCGGCGGATTTCGAATTTCTTGCTTTACGGACTGGCGTACGCGGAGCTTCACTTCGCCGACGTGCTGTGGCCCGACTTCTCCGAGCGGGACCTCTTCGCCGCCATCGCCTCGTTTCAAACGCGCGAGCGCCGCTTCGGTCACGTCGGCGCGCCGGTAGCGCCCCAGATTGCGCCTCCGGCTCCAGTGGCCTCCGCGCTCGCCGCTGCCTCGGCTCCCATCACGCGCATCGCGATCTAGATGGGCGCGGCGCCGTCCAACCTCGCCGTTCGCCTGGGGACCGCCGCGGTCGGCCTACCGGTCATCCTCGGCACCAATTATTTTGCGCCCCCATGGGCGTTTTACCTGATCGTCCTTGGGGCATCGCTGGTCGGAGCGCGCGAGCTCTTCGGGATGACCCATCCGCACGACCGCGCGTCCCAGTGGATCGGTATCTTCCTCTCCGGGCTCGCCTCCGGGGTCGTGTACCTGCGTTACGACGACGCTGACGCGCTACTCGCGGTGCTCGTCGGCGTGCCCTTGAGTGGCCTGCTCGTCACCCTGCTTCGCCTCGGCGCCATCGAGACGGCCGCTCACCGCGCGTTCGCCCTCGGCGTCGGGCCGCTGCTCGTCGCCGTGCCGCTCACGCTGCTCGCGGTCATCCGGCAAGCGTCGGGAACGGCCGCTCCGGGCTTCGTGCTGCTCGCGCTCGGCCTCGCGTGGTTCACGGATACGGGCGCCTATTTCGCCGGTCGCTTTGCGGGCCGCCACCCCCTCTACGAAGCGGTTTCGCCCAAGAAGACCATCGAGGGGGCAATCGGAGGGCTGGTTGCGAGCGTCGTCTGGGCGGTTCTCGGCACCCTCGGCTACTTGCGCGGCGAGCTCCCTCTTTTGCACGCGGTCGTACTCGGCGTGGTCGGCGGTGTGCTGGGGCAAGCCGGCGACCTCGGCGAGTCGCTGCTGAAGCGCTCCACCGGCGTAAAGGACTCGGGCAACATCGTCCCGGGCCACGGTGGGGTCCTCGATCGGGTCGACGCGTTGATCATGACCGCGGTCGTGGTCTTCTTTTACTCGCGGTTGGTTCGCAGGTGAGTGGCCGGCGGGGGCTTCGCTCGGGTCGCGAGGGTCCACTTTGCACGCTAAGCTCTCCGGCGATGAACGACAAAGCGACCACGCTCTCGAGCGCTCCGCCCCCGTCTCGACAGGGCTCCCTCAAGGAGTACGACTTCTACAAGGCCATCCAGGAGTATCTGGATCGGGCCGCTCGGGTTGCGAAGGTCGAGCCGTACGTGCCGACGATCTTGAGCCAGCCGAAAAACGAGATCATCGTCAACTTCCCTGTTCGGCTCGACAGCGGCGAAGTGCGCCTCTTCAAGGGCTATCGAGTGCAGCACAACAACCTGCTCGGTCCGTTCAAGGGCGGCATTCGATATCACCCGCAGGTTTCCCTCGACGACGTCAAAGCGCTCGCGGCGATGATGACTTGGAAGTCGGCCCTGCTCCGGCTGCCTTTCGGAGGCGGAAAGGGAGGAATCAAGTTCGACCCGCACTCGGTTTCCCGGTCCGAACTCCAGCGCGTCACCCGCCGGTTCACCCACGCCCTAGGCGAGAACATCGGCCCCGAATACGACATCCCCGCCCCCGACGTGGGCACGAACAGCCAGATCATGGCGTGGATGATGGACACCTTCTCGAACATGGTGGGCTCCGCGCAAAAGCAGATGGTCAAGGGAGTGGTGACCGGCAAGCCGGTTGCGAGCGGAGGAACGCTCGGCCGCCAAAAAGCGACGGGGCAAGGTCTCGTCTTCTGCGTTCTCGAATGGGCGAGGGAGCGAGGTTTCACGCTCGAAGGCTCGACCATGAGCGTGCAGGGTTTCGGAAACGTGGGCTCGAATACCGCCGTCATCCTCGCCAAGCTGGGCGTGTCGACCGTCGCCGTCGGCGATCACACGGGGTACATGTTCAACCCCGAAGGCTTCAATGCGCACAAGCTGCAAGACTACGTCGAAGCGCACGGCAGCATCGCGGGGTACCCGGGTGGCAAGCCGATCACGCGAGAAGAATTCTTCGCGACCAAAGTAGACATCTTTGCGCCTTGTGCGCTCGAAAACCAAGTCGGCGAGGCGGAAGCAAAGTCGCTCGACGTTCGGCTCGTCGTAGAGGGTGCGAACGGGCCGTGCAATCCGGCGGGCGAGCGAATTCTGCTCGACAAGGGCATCGACATCCTGCCCGACGTGCTCGCCAACTCGGGCGGTGTGACGGTCAGCTACTACGAGTGGGTGCAGAACAAGCGCTCGGAGAGTTGGTCGGAAGAAGAGGTCGACGGGCGCCTCGAGACCGCGATGAAGCGCGCCTACCGAGAAGTCAGCGAGTGCGCGCGAGGCAAGAAGTGCGATATGCGCATCGCGGCCTACGTGATCGCGCTCCAGCGCATCGAAGCCGTGTACAAAGAGCGGGAGATATTCCCATAGAAGCCTGGAGCTTTTCGCCGATAGCGGCGCGATCCCGGCGTCGAGCGTGCTCGCCTACAGAAGTAGGCTCCGCGCGCTCGCCGCCGGCCTCGCTTGCTCTCGACGAAAATCACCAGGCTTCTATAATGATCCCCCCCAGCTGATGCCGTAAATGGGGGTTGCGCCGCCGCGCGTCGGGCTGGTTCCGATGATGCCGGCGGACGGCGTTCCGAGGATTCGGGCGGGGCGGCTTGCGGGCTGTGTGTCGCGCGTCAGCCACCACGCTGCCGCGCCGCCGACGATGCTGCCGGCGATGCTCGCCGAGATCGAGCCGCGCGTGTTCGATGCGGTCGGCTGCTGCAAATTCTGAAAAAGGAGCGGGCTCGCGGCCGCAGCGCCGAGAAGGGCACCTCCTCCGACGCCGAGGTCGATGAGAAGCATCCGCGAAGGCGACACGGCGACCCGCGTTGCCAGGGTCCCGGCGGCGAGGAGCCCGACAGCCGTGCCGACGCCGAAACCCATGGATGGCGGCACCGCCGTCGTGCCCCGGTACAAGAACTCGGTCGCTCCGCCGAGCAGAAGACCGAGGGCTCCACCCGAGTGCGCAAGCGCCGCGTCGCCGTCATCCATCTGGCTGACGGTCACGCCCAACGTCGCCAGTCCGATCCCCGTCACCCCGCCCGCGACGCCCCAGGTGTACCGATCGTTCAACGGGTGCACGTGCCCGCCTGCTGCAATCAAGAGTCCCGACGCGGCCGCCCACCAGCCGCCCGCCGCCACGAACCAGGCGTCCCCCGAGGTGACGTCCCACTCGTCGGCGACGAGCAAGGCGCTGCCGATGCCGATGCCCGTGCCGACCACGAGCAGCGGATAGAGAACGCGCGGGTCGTCCGATTGGCTCACGGCGCGCTGCATGCTGAAAGCCGTGAAGGCTCCGAACAACGCCGCGTTCACCGCCAGTACGGCCCGGCCCTGCGAGTGAAGGGGGCTCATGATGCCTTCGGAGGTGCCCCGCGCCGCGTGCTCGCGCTCTTGCTCGACGGCGGCCGCCGCCGCCGCCTGCGGGGAAAGCAGCTCGCGCAGCATCACGAGTCCGCGCACATAGACCGAATCGCCGGTCACGGTCTCGATCCGGACCCGAAGCTCACGGCCCTTCGGCGGCGCAGCGACGATTCGGACCATGTAGGCGCCTCCTCCCACGCCTTCGATGCGAGGGCTGATGACCCACGTCCCGCTCTCTTGCGCCCCGATTGCCGTCGTTTGCGCCCGCCGCAGCAGGTCTGCGTCGCGCATCTGATCGGCCCGAGGCCCCGGGTCGCTGACATCGAGGGTGAACCCGAGGTCCTGCACCGCGTCGCGCAACGTTGCGTCGAGCTCCTGGGCGCGCTCGAGGAGGCCCTTGTCGGCCGCCTGAGGCCTGTGCAGCGGAGCTCCCGCTGGCGCGTCCCCCGCTGGGGCGAGCGTCGGCCAGACCACCACCGGTGCCTTGAGATCCGCTCGCGCGGGGCAGCACCAAAAAAGTAGCGTCACGAGCGCCAGCGCCGAGAGATAGCCTTGCCGTCCCATCTCCTCCTCGAAGGTTTTCGCGCGCGCCGGGCGAGGCCGGGGGGCGTCAGAACATCACGATGCCCATCACGTAGAGGTCCACGACGGTGGTGTCGTCGACCGAAAAACGTCGCCCCGGCAGGTCGATGACGTCGCGGTGATCTGGGTTGGGCGCCCCGGCGACGACCGATTGTCCATTGAGTGTACCCCGGCAGGGGCCTGCCTGCGCCGGGTCGGTGATGCTCGAGTTGCACGAGTCGGCGGCGGTGACGAGATGAGGCTGCGCGTAAGTGATGGCGCTGCCGACCGTGAACTTGACGTACGCGCCGGCTTGCCACGTCGCGGCCGCGGAAAGGGAGAAACTGCCGTAGGCCTGCTCTTCCGTCGCGCCCGTGAAGTACACTCGCTCCGAGGCGGGATCGGCGACGCTCGGTGGCCCCGCGTTGGGGTTGGCCGTGTACCCAGCCGGAGCTGGTGTTCGCAGTGACGGCGCCTGCGAAGACCCGAGCGCGTCGAACAGCTCAGAATAGTCGCGCCCCGGAGAATGGTACGTCCCCTTGAAATGGAAGTCGGCGCTCATGCGCTGGAACTGTTCGCGGCGCTCGTAGGGGACGACTTCCAGCCCGAGCGCGACGCTGCCAAGGAGCGGCGGCGTTCGCTCGATGTTCTGCGTTGGGTCCCACATGCCGAGAGCGCTGTTGCCGTTGGGGAAGTCCGCCTGTGCCCAGAAGCCGGTGTACGGCTCGACGTAGCCGAAGCGGCGCGACCAGACACTCTTGACGATGATCGACTCGACGCCGCGGCTGATGCCGGCTTCGCGGTTCTGGCCGGTGACGGGATCGGGACACGTGGCGATGCCCGGCGGTGGATTCGCGTTGCATGCTCGCAGGGGCGCACCGAGGGCGAACCGTCCCTCCACGCCGACGACCCAGGTGGCCTTCGTGGGGTCGCGCTGCTGGTTGTAGATGGCCCAATCGATTCCAGCGGCGACGTAGTCGACGCCGCTGCGCCGCGGGCTGGAGAAAGGGACCGCGAAAAGCGGTGCTCCCGTCGGGTCTTGGAGCAATTGCGCGTCGACCGCTTGCGACCCGTTCAGATCGCCCAGACTCTGCGACCAATTGAGGATGACCGGAAGCCGCAAGACGAGGGCGAGGTCCCGGTAGATCCCGACGTCGGCGCCTACGAGCAGCGTCGAGATGGTGGACGAGTAGCGGGCGATGTTCTCGGTGGCGGGAATGAATCCGCCGGTCGCGAGCCCGGGCTGAGCGATCTGCGTCTCGCGGCGGATGTTCGCGTGCTTCCAAGACTGCGAAAAACCGATGAGAAGGTTCAGGTCGAAGGGGTCGCTGTCGTCGAACGCGTCGACGACGCTCGTGATCTCGGCGGTCTCGCTCATCAAATGCGGCTCGCGTGCCGAGACCGGCTCGTCTGCATCGACTGGGCGCGCCACCCCCACCCACGTCAGCGGCAGCAATCCGGCGATCCGCAGCCGACCGGTCGCGCGCATCTTGCGGGTTCACGCTATCGACCTCTCGCAAAGGGTGTCAACAAGTCAAGGGCCAGGGAGCGCCCGCCACAGGGCATCGGCTTCTTTCAGCGACTCCGAGAGAGCCTCCTTGCCGGCGCCCTCGAAGAGCGAATCGACCCGTATGGCCGCGACCGCGCACGCGGCCCGCGCCACGCGCCTTGCGGTCACCTGCGCCGCAGCGGTCTTTCCGCTGGCGTCCGCGCCGACCAATGCACCCGCCAGTTCGTGTGCCGAGCGGCCGGCCGCGCGGCACGCCTCGATCGCCGCGCGCGAGGCTTCCGGCGGCGGCCGCCGAGCGGCTCGGCCCAGCGTCGCAGACGTTCCCGATACGCGAAGCCACCCCTCGTCCGACGCGGCCGGAACCGCGCCCCCGTCGGGGCCTCGAACCGAGGCGTCTTGGGCGGGCCAGACGAAAGCAATCGCGGACGCGACTTCGATCTCTACGGAACTGGTGCCCGCAGGCGCGTCGATGATCACCTTTCCCGCTCCGAAACGCACGACGCCGAGCGGCGTGACCACCCATTCTTCGGCCCCGGCCATCTCGCCGGCGCCGGCCGTGCTCTCGAATCTGCCGCTCGTGATCCAGGATTCCTCCGCCTGCCCGACGCAAGGCTGAACGTGACCCAGCCCTCGGAAGGTGGTCTCGCGGGAAGTGCGCGGGTCTTTGGCCACGAGGCGCGCATCCGGCGACAGCCATACCCAATGTCCAGGCTCCAGTTCGTCTTGGGGTGCGAGGACCACCCCGCCGTCTTCGGTCTGGAGCCGAACTTCGCCGTCGGCGGCGACGGCCCGGCACGGAACCGTCGTCCTTCGCGCCGGCGCCCTGCTCGGGACCTCACCGGCGCCGGATGCGGCAAGCGCGGGCGCCGTCCCGTCCCGTTTCGGCGACGCTCGGTCGGGCTCGCACGAACCGCATCCCGCGGCAGCGGTGCAGAGGGCAAGGGCGATGGCTCTTCGAATCGGTTCCATCGTTTCTTTCGGTGCTCTAGCTCGAGCGTTCTTTGGCTTGCGCCAGCGGGAGGGCGGGCGACGGGGCTGGCTGCTCGTCGACGTCGACCGGAAAAATGTCCGAAGTGACGTCCTCCGCCGCGAGCTCGCGCTTGGCGTCGTGGAGCTCGCTCGACGTTTGATCCAGTCGATCGGCGAAGACGCCGAGAAACTGCCAGAGCATCTTGACGGCGATCTCGTGCTCCTTTCGCAGGATCTCGAAGAAATCGCCCCGTCGGATGGCAATGAGCTCGGCGGGGCCCACGGCCGTGACGGTCGCGGAGCGAGGAACGCTCCGGATGAGGGCCATTTCGCCCACGTGCTCGCCCGGTCCGAGGTGTGTCAGGGCCTGCCCGCCGCGTGACACGAGCACCTTGCCCTCCAGCACGATGAAGAGCTCGTCGCCCTTGTCGCCTTCGCGAATGACGACGTCGCCGTCCTTGTGTTCGCGCACTTCGACCGCCTGCATCACGCGGAGGAGCTCGCGCTCGGTGAGGCGCGCGAAGAGCGGCATGTTGGCGAGCACGTCACGTTTGAGCGCGAGCCGTCTCGCGCGCGCGGCGTCCACCGCGCCCTCCTCGCCTATCTTGACGACGATCGTCGTGACGTTGTCTTTCCCTCCGCGATCGTTTGCGAGCGCGATGAGCGCTTGAACGCTCGCTTCTCCTTCGAGCGCGAGCGGTCCACGCAGCTCCTCCGGCGATTCCAGATAGCCGTGGAGTCCGTCGCTCGCGAGCACGAGGACGTCGCCGGCCGTGAGCTCGATGGCGAGGGTGTCGACCTCGACGCGCTCGTACACACCGACCGCGCGCGTGATGGCGTTTTTCTGTTGAACCTTCTCGATTTGTTCGCGCGAAAGCTTCCCGCGCTTGATTAGCTCGTTGTAAACGGTGTGATCCTCGGTCACCTGCTGGATGCGACCGGCGCGCGAGAGGTAGATGCGACTGTCGCCGACGTGGGCGATGAACCCCTGGTTGCCTACCACCAAGAGCACGCTGAGCGTCGTCCCCATTCCGCGCTTGGCCGCGTCGTTGACCGCTTCTTCGTGAACTTTCGAACAGGCGCGCTGCACCGCGTTGTCGACGAGGGCCATGATGTCTTTCGGCGTGACCTTGCTGCCGCCCGTGGCTCCGGAGACGTAGTCGGCGAGGAGGTCGGTCTCTCGCTTGATTTCTTCGTGCACGGCGCGCACGGCGATCGCGCTGGCGACTTCCCCCGCAGCGTGGCCGCCCATCCCGTCGGCCACGATGAACAGTCCCAGCTTCTTGTCGACGAGGAAGTTGTCCTCGTTGTGGTCGCGCACCTTGCCCACGTCCGTCGCAGCGTAGAAGCGGATCGATTCGCTCAGCTTCATTCGGTCTTCCGATGATACGCGCAATGAGGCGAAGAGGGGCGAGACCCGTCGCGGGGCATCGCCAGACGGTGTAGGACGGAGAGGAGCCAGGAGGAGTGACGTGAACACGATGGCGTTCGTTCGTGGGCTGATGGGTCTTGCCGCGATGACCGCGATCACCGCGAGCAGCCCCGGGGCGCTGGCCCACGGCGGCGACGAGGTCGAGCGGAACCCGACGGATCGCGGCCTCGCCTCCGGCCGAGCCGAGGCCGCCGAAGAGGATCGCGGCGCCGCCGCGGAAGGCGAAGAGCGCTTCACCCTCTCAGCGGACCTCGTGCTCGGGTGGGGCAAGGCCCCCTTCGCGGTTCAAAATCTTCCGACGACCGGTACCCAGGCCGTCACCTACAGCTACGCGGGTGCCACGCCCTCGGACGTGCAGTCGTTCATCTTCAGCGGTTTGGTCGAGGTCGCCAAACACGTCGAGATCGGCGCCCGGCTGCCGCTCAGTTTTGCCACCTTCACGCCCCAAGGATCTTCACCCGAAGGGGCGGCGGCCCGCTCCACGAACTCATTCGGCAATATCGAGATCGAGGCGGAGTACGGGAGCCGCGTCGCGCTCTCCGGCGCCTCCACGCTGAACGTCGTCGGGATCCTCGGTGTCGCGCTTCCCACCGCGCTGGGCGACGAAATCCCGTCGGACCTCGCCGCGCGCAATGCCTCCGCCGTCGATGTCAACGCGTACGACCGATTCTCGCTGAGCCGCGCGGCCTCGATGGCGCGTGGCGAAGAAGACAGCGCGCTCTTCGAGCCCAGGCGCCTCGGGATCGTGCCCAAGATCGCCGTCTCGTACCGAGGGCCGCTTCTGAGCATCGAGCCGTCACTCAAAGTGGAAAACCTCCTTTCCACATCGAGCTCGCTCGCCGCCCCCTATATCGGCGAGCTCGTCCCCGCACTCCGTGTTGGTTATCGCGCCACTCGAGTCGTCGAGCTCGACCTACGCGCCTGGGCCAACGTCCGTTTCGCAGCCGAGAGCGGAGATCGGAGCACGACCGCGGCAGTGGAGCCGAGAATCGCGCTCCGGTTCGGCACGGTCATCCCGTACGCGGGCATCATCATTCCTGTGACCGGCCTCGCCTATTCGGATTCGTTCCTCGGCATTCGCCTGGGCGTCGCGGGCTCCTTTTAGGGCCGGCTGCCGCCGGGAGAACTCGCTCCGAACCTCGCTGCGTGTAGACTGGAAACCGCCCGATGACGCCGCACCCGAACGCCCACTCCGACTCACTCCTGGGTCGAACGATCGTCGCGCTCGCCCTCGTCGCTCCCGGTTCGTCGCTGCTTGCGGGCTGCGCGAACCAGGTTGCGCCGCGCGCTCCGACGATGCACGGCGAGCGGGTCTCACCGCCGGCGTCGCAAGTGGGCGACGAGGCATTCGCCGCGGCGGTGCACGACCTTCTGGTGAGCGATCCCGGTACCGCCGAGCGGGCCGTGCGTCTGGGAGCAGTCGAAGATCGGCAGATGGCCCGTGCCGCGGCGCGATTCCGAACGCGGGCACCCGACCGCGGTCTGGCGGCGCTGAGCGGCGCCATCTATCTCGTGCGCGTGGGCGAGCCGGTTCAGCGCGCGTTCGGCGCCGGGTCCGTGTCGGCCCTCGAATCGGGCGTTCACGAACTCTCGGTGCGAGGGGACGAAGGTCGGGCGGTCGCGCTCTACCACCTCATCGCCCAGGTAGGCCCCGCCGCCGGTCGCGACGACGTGCGCGGCCACCTGGCCGCGCTCGATAGCTGGACGCGCACCGCCGTGGCCACGGGAGGTCCTGTGGGCAGCGCCGGAGCGCTGGAGCGCGCCGCGGTCCGCCGCCGCCTGCTCGAACCCACCCAAGAGGCGCTCACGGACGCGGCCGTCGCGACCGGCGAATGGATCAAGCGGTCGGTCGTCCTCCGCGACAAGTTCCGGAAGAACCGTGTGCAGCCGCCGCGCGAAGAGGGCGGCGAGGCGTGGCGCGCCCTGGAGACCGGCCCCGTGGTCCTGGCCTCGCTCTACTTGCGCGATGGGGACGTGCCGGGCGCATTGGCGGCGATCGATCGCGCGCAAGTCCGCGAGCTGCTCGAGTCCGAGCGGCCGCAGCTCGCGGCGGCTCTCGTCGCCGACGCGAAAGAGGCGAGCGTCGACCACTGTATCGATCTCCTGCACCAGCTCCGGCCCCTTTCGGGCCACGAGTCGAGTCGCGAGGAAGACGACTTCGTCGAAGACCGCGACCTCTTCGGCGCGGCCGCATTCGGCGTCGCCGCCGAGTGCTATCGCCTCGACCCGACTGTTCCCGAGGTTGCGCTGACCCTCGGGGTCGCGGTCGAGGAGCTCGGGATGGCGGAGGCGACACCGGCTCTGCTGGTCCAGGCGGTGCGAGCCCACCCGGATGCCCGCGTTCTCAGCGAGGCGCTCGCTCTCTCGCTCGACGCGATGGCGGGCGAGGAAGAAGCGGGGGACGCGGATTCTGCGCGGCGCTCGTTTCAAGCGGCGCAGCCCCTGCTCGCGGCTGCGTCGCAAGCGGCCCTCAGCGGCAAAGTCCACCCGAGCCCCGCGCGCCTTCGCGCGGCGATGGGGGAAATCGAGTTGCGTGAGGGCCGCGTCGACTCCGCACGCGTTCTATTGAAGCAATCCGCGGACGAGGAAAAGTCGTCTGCTGCGCTCCTGTCGCTCGCGCGCATCGACTGGAGGGACGGCCTCGCTCAGGCGGCGCTCGATCATCTTCGTGAGGCGCTCTCCGCCCCGGACGCGGCTCACGATCCGGCGATGCGAGGCGAAATCCTGCTCCTCTTGAGCGACGTGACCCACGACAAAGGTGACGCCGACGCCGCGCGGACCCCGCTCACCGAAGCGCTCAAAGAGCTCGTTCAGTCGCGCAACGTGCCGGGTGCGGACGCTCGCGCTCGGGTCGAGCGCGTCCTCGCGCGTGTTCTCGATCGGTTCGGAGCAGTCCAGCCGTCCCAGCGCGCGCTCGAGCGAGCTTATGCCGCGGCGCCGGGCGACAAGCGACAGGCCACCCAGACGATCGAGCTGCTGGTCGGCCGGGCCTTCGTCCGCGGCGATCTGGCGGCCGCGCGGGCCGGTTTGCAGCGTGGGCTCGCGGCCGATCTCGACGACGACGACCTCGTCTATTTCGCTCTCTGGGTCCGCTTGCTCGAGCGGCAACTGCGCGTGCCTACCGACGGGACGCCCGATCGCGTTTTCGTCTCGGTCGCCGAAGACGGGCGCTGGGTCGCCAGGCTGGCCCGTTTCGGCGAGGGAAAGCTCAAGGGCGACGAGCTCATCGCGCGGGCCTCGACGCCCATCCAGAAGTACGAAGCTCTCTTCTACGCGGCGCTGGACCACCGGGCGGCCGGTGACACGAAGGGAGGCGACGAGCTCTTGCGGCAGGTAGTCGCCGGGTCGGGCGTGGAGCTCAGCGAGGTGACCCTCGCGCGCGACATTCTCGACCCGGGCAAGTCGCAGCTCGGCGGCCCGCTGCCGCCCGACGTCTCGATTCCGTGACCGCGCTCCAGCCGATCCGGCGCGCCATCGACTGGGGAGACTTGGCCCCCCTGCGCCTTCGCGCACGCGAAGTCGCGGAAGGAGTGTACGCCGGCGTGCATCGAAGCGCCCGCCGTGGCGCGGGGGTCGAGTTCGGTAGCTACCGAGAGTACGTGCCGGGCGACGACCTTCGATGGCTGGATCGGCGATCGCTGCTCCGTCACGACCGGCTCCTCGTGCGACAGTTCGAGACGGAGACGGATCGCGCGCTATGCCTCGTCGTAGACGCGTCGGCGTCGATGGCGTTCCGTGGTCCGAGCGCGCCGGGGGCCAAGCTCGCGTTCGCGGCCGTCATTGCTGCGGCACTCGCGCGGCTGGCGGTGGGGAGCGGCGACCCGGTCAGTCTCACGTTCGTCGGCGGCGGAAGGGGCGATGCGCCGGTAGCGCGGGCCGGGGGTCGCGAGCAGTTCGAGCGGATCGTCGCTGCGCTGGAGTCCGTGCAACCGGGCGGGGACGCGCGCGTCGACCACGCGATGGTGGACCGGGCGCTGCGCTCGGTGCTGCGCGGCGCTCGGCGCGGGGCAATCGTGGTTTTCCTGAGCGACCTCATTGACCTGCCGGACAGCGCCCCCAAGTCGATCGGAGAACTGGCTTCGCGCGGCCGGGTGCTCACGGTGGTTCAGACGCTAGATCCCGCGGAGGTCGCGTTTCCCTTTGAAGGGACGGTTCGCTTGCGCGCGCTCGAGGGCGATTCGGTGGTCGAGACCGACGCCGATAGCACGCGTGATCGATACATTGCCGCGCTTTCCCGCATGACGAGCTCTTGGCAGACGGACGTCGAGCGACGGGGCGGTCGCTTCGTCCGCGCCACGACGTCCGATGGTCCGCTGGGCGTAGTCCGCTCTATCGTCGAGAGCGTCCGGTGAGAGGCCGAGAGCCCCCGTCTGACAGCCGAGCGCCCCAACGAGCCTTCGCGGCCTACCGCGCACGCCGCGGCTTCCTTCAGATAGGCGGAGACCGCCGCGGGCCTCGCCACGCCACGGCAAGTGCCAGCAACGCCCCGATGGCGGCCCCGAAGAGGATTGGGGGCACCAGTCGCCCGTTTCCGGACGGGGAAGGGGTGGGTGCCGCGGACGCTGCCATCGAGGAAATCGTGGGACGTGCGGGAATGGCCGCTGCCTGGGACGTTGGAGTAGGAGCTCGCGTCGCGGGGGCGGTTGGGGCCGCGCTGACCGAAGGGGCTGCGGTGGCCGAGGGGGCTGCGGTGGCCGAGGGGACTGCGGTGGCCGAGGGGACTGCGGTGGCCGAGGGGACTGCGGTGGCCGAGGGGGCTGCGGTGGCCGAGGGGACTGCGGTGGCCGAGGGGGCTGGAGCGGCCGAAGGGGGCGCGATAGCCGGAGAGGTTGCCGTCGCTGGCGTCTCCGGTGTAGCGGCACCCCGCGCCGATGGCGCCGCCTCCTCACGCTCGGCCGCGGTCGCTGCGTTGGGTGTCCCGCCCTCGGCGATCCCTACCGCCGCGGCTCCCGCGTCCCCTGGGTTCTCCTGCGCGGAGAAAGGGCGAGCTCCGCCGTCCATGCTCTCGAACGCGCCCGCGCCCTGAGACGGATCGACTTGCCGCCAACTGTTCGTCGGGCTCGCCATCAATTCTGCCCCGTTCTGGAAGAACGCAGCACCCGGCCCGGCGCTCGGAACCCCCGCCGCTTCCGCGCCGTTCGAAAAGTACTCTGCACGCTGGCGCTCCACCTCGTCCTGGGTGGCTAGCGGCTGCTGTCTCGAGAGCTCAAGTACGTAGAGGGTCTGCATATACGCCTGGGCGGCGAGCTGCTGCTCGACGAGCGGGGGCGCGGCCCCCGAGCGTTGCCCGGAAAGTACCGCGAGCTGCTCCGGAGTGATCGCCGCGGAAATGGCCGGCAGCTGCGCAGTCAGCGCCGCCAGCTGCTGCGGGGAGAGTGTGGAAATCAGCGCCGCCACCCCGCCCGGCGGCAAACTCGAAGCCAGAGCCGCGAGCTGCTCCGTACTGGTAAACCGCTGCGTATTCAAAAAAGCGAGCTGTTGGGGCGTCAGCCCCGAACCTTGCGGGACTGCGAGTTGGGCTCCCACGTCGACCGGAAGGAGAACCCCGGCGATGGCCGTCGCGGCAAGGAATACGCGAAGCACCCGCTCCTGGGGAGCAACCCGCGGGCCAGCCCGTTTCGACGTGTCGACGTGTCGTGCTAGCGCTCCCACGTGACGTTTCTCTCGACGCTCGCGCTTGCGGCCGCGCTCCTGGTCGTCGCGCCCTACTTCGCGCATCGGCTGCGGCGAAAGAGAGCAGAGGAGCAGCTCTTCCCGCCCGCGCGCCTCGTCGATCCGGCCCCGCCCAAGGCCAGGCGTCGTTCGCGACTCGAAGATCGCTCCCTATTCGCGACGCGTGCTGCGGCCATCACGGTTCTCGCCGTCCTTGGCGCGACGCCCCTCGTTCGGTGCTCGAGGCTGTCGCTCCAGCGATCGGGAGGCGCGTCGGTGGCCATGGCGATCGTCGTGGACGATTCGATGAGCATGCGCGCGAAGTTCTCGGGAACGACCTCCCGCTTCGAGCGAGCACGCCAGGGCGCGCGGGAGCTTCTCGCCTCGGCACGCGAGGGAGACGCCGTCGCGGTCGTCCTGGCCGGTGCGCCCGCGCGGGTCGCGCTCGCGGCCACCACCGACCTCGGAGCCGCGCGAAACACGATCGACGGCCTGCCCGAGAGCGACCGCGCCACCGATTTGGACGGCGCGGTGTCGCTCGCGAGCGGACTGCTCGCACCGCTGCCGCAGATCGACCGCCGAGTCGTCGTTCTGAGCGACCTCGCTGACGGCCGTTCGGAGGGTGGACGGCTGGGAGAGGGCAGCCCGACACCGATCTGGGTCGCGTTGCCCGAGCTGCGGGCGCAAGGCTCCGACTGTGCGCTCCTTCGCGCCGACCGTGGGGGCGCGCGCGTGCGCGCCCGAGTTGCGTGCGGGCCCGGGGCCAGCGCCGCCGGGCGCGAGGTCGTCGTCGAAGACGAACGCGGATCCACGCTGGGTCATGCCTCGGCCCCGGCGGGTGCAAACGTGGAAGTTACGGTGCTCCTGCCTTCGGATGACGCGAACCCCGCGCGGGCCCGGCTCTTGGAGCCGGACGCCATCGCCGTCGACGATGTCGCGCCTGTCGTCCCCGACGCCCCCCGCGGTGCAATCGCCGTCGTGGCCGACGCGGCGGAGGCCGTGGTCACCGGCGGCGCGCCGATCGCCGAGCAGGCGCTCGCTGCGCTCCGGTTCAACGTGGACGTCCGGCCCATCCCCGCGTTCCCCGACCGAGCCGAGGACCTCGCCGGCGCGCTCGGTGTTCTCCTCGATGACCCCGCGGGGCTGACGCCCGAACAGCGCCACGCACTCGGCGCGTACATCGATGCGGGGGGAGCCGTGCTCCTGGCGCTCGGCCCCCACGCCGCGGCCGCGCCGCTCGGAGCGTCGCTCGAGCCCGTCGTCGGGCACGCGTTCACGTGGGCGGAAACGAAAGTTCCAGGCGCCGACCCGGCGAGCGCCGCCGGGGAGCTGGGCGAGTCGGCGGAGAGCCTCCTCGATCTCGGAGCGCCCCGCCGCGCCGTCCTCTCTGCGGACGACGTCGCGGGGCTCGAGTCGATGATCAAGTGGACCGACGGCGCCCCGCTGCTCGCGCGGCGGGCGATCGGCCGAGGATCGGCGTGGATCCTCACGCTTCCCGTGTCACTCGAGGCGAGCGACCTCGCGCTCCGGCCGGCGTTTCTCGCGATGCTCGCCGCGTGGGAGCACGAGGCGCTCGACCGCAGGGCCGCTCTGCGCAGCGACGTCGGGTCCCCCTGGGTTTTTCCGGGCGCTCGCACCGTCGAAGCCTTGGGACCGGCGGGGGCGGTGGCCGCGACACGCGACGAGCGAAGCGTGCGCGTCGTTCCTCCGCTCCTCGGTTCTTACCGCGTCTCGGTGGATGGACGGGTCGAGGCGAGGGTCGCGTCGCCCATCGTGCGCGAACTCGATCTGCGTCCGCGCCCGGCGGCCTCGACGACGGAGGGTGCGGGGTTGGGCGAGCGGCGCGCGTCGGTGGACATCAGCGGTCCGGTGGCACTCCTGCTGCTGGCGCTCGTTGCGCTCGAGATGGCGCTCCGCTTGTGGCTGGGGCAGAGAAAAACCGCGTGATGCGACGGTCTTGCCATCGCCCGCGCGGATGGTGCTTCATGGGCGGGCGCATGAGAAACGCTTTCTGGCCACCGGTCCTGACTGTCGCGCTTTGCCTTTTCGGCTGCCAGGGCGCGGGGGCGTACGGCCACGCGCCCCACTACGTGGAGATCGACGACGAGGCCGTCGCCGTGGCCGGCGCTCGCGAGTTCGACCCGATCATGGCCGAAAAGCAGCCGGACCAGTGGCGACACGGCAAGATCGTGCTCTTCGGCGTGGTTGAGCGCCGCGACGCGGGCCCCGGCGGTCAAGCGAGACTTACGCTCTCGGTGCGGCGTCTCGAACCGCGAAACCTGTGCAGCCTGGAGACCGACGACGACTCCTGCCGCGTGACGGTGAGCGACAAGGATTTCGGAGTCGTCGAGGCGCTGGTTGCGCTCCGTGGCGACGACCACGTGGGCCCGCGTTCGGTGGGTTCGAGGTCACTGGTGCGCGTTGTGGGCACGATCGGGCAGGAAGTCGCGCCGAACGGCGCGCCCGTCGTGCACGCCCTCTGGTACCGGCATTGGCCGGCGTTCTATTACGTGACCCGCGCCAGCGCTCGCGACATGTTGCAATGAGCCGGGGGGCGCCCACCGAGGACGGCGTCATCGAGCACTCGTCCGATGGAATGCTCCGCCTTCCCGCGCTCACGACGGCGCACTCGCATGCGTTTCAGCGGGCCATGCGCGGGCGGGCGCAGCGTCCGGGCTTCGGCGCCGCTGGATCGGACGACTTTTGGACATGGCGCGGGCAGATGTACGCGCTTGCGTCGTCGCTGACTCCCGAGTCCCTCCATTCCGTGAGCCTCGTGGCCTTCCGAGAGCTCGCCCGCACGGGGGTGCGCACGGTCGGCGAGTTTCACTATCTGCACCATCAACCGGACGGAACGCCTTACGACGACCGTACCGTTCTGGCCGATGCCGTCGTCCGGGCCGCGAAGGACGCGGGCCTTCGCATTGCACTCCTTCGGGTAGCCTACCAGCGCGCCGGGGCCGGCCGGCCGCCGGAGGGCGCGCAGCGCCGCTTCAGCGACTCGAGCGTCGACGACGTGCTGCGGGACGTCGACACGCTTCGCGCCCGTTGGCGCGACGACCCGAACGTGGTCGTCGGCGTCGCGCCTCACTCCGTGCGCGCGGTTTCGCCGGATTGGCTCGACCCTCTGCGCGACTACGCCGATCGATACGCGACTCCCCTGCACATGCACGTCGCCGAGCGCGAGCAGGAGGTCGCCGAATGTGTAGCGGAATCCGGCGTCCGGCCGGTGGAGCTGCTCGCGGACCGCGGTGTCCTCTCCGATCGGTTCGTGGCCGTGCACGGAACGCATGTGCTGCCGCACGAAGCAAGGCTTCTCGGCGCCGCGCGCGCGTTCGTCTGCGTGTGTCCGACCACCGAGCGAGATCTCGGCGATGGTCTCGCCGACATGAGCGCGCTGCGTGCCGCCGGCGTACGTTTCTGCTCCGGCGTCGACAGCCACGTCATCGTCGATCCCATCGAAGATCTGCGCGCCATCGAAACCCACGAGCGGTTGCGAACACGAACGCGCGTCACCTTCCGCCCGGTGCTGGGGACGCCGGCCGAGCAGTTGTGGCGCGAAGGGTCGCTCCAGGGCGCCGCGGCCTGCGGCTTCGCCGACGCGGGAGGGCGACTTGTCGTGCGACGCGACCATCCAGCCCTGGCGCTCGTGGACGACGAGTTCGTTCTCGACGCCATCGTCTTCGGGGCGGGAAGCGGGATCGTCGAGCGCGTCGAGCCTTGAGCTCCCCGGATCGAGGCGTCCTACGACGCAGGACGCGTCGCGAGCCCCTTCACAGATCCGACGTCGCCCCGGACATCCCGAATGCGACGAGGTCGATGGTCGAACCGTCGTCGCCGTCGGAATGCACGAGTCCTTGAATCGGCACCGCGCTGTGAGACCAGGTCTTCGCGCGGGACGTGAAGCCCCAGAGGCTGACCTGCGTGTCGGCTTTGTAGGCGCTGGTGAACGTACCCGCCAGCACCTTCTTCGTCTCCTGGGGAAGACCCTCCCACCGAATCACGATGCCCTCGGCCACGGTCTTGTACGTGCCCTTCACGATGCTGAGGAGCGGCTCCTTGTAGTCGATGGGGTCACGATCCTTCAGCTTCACGACCAGGGCGCGTATGTCGAGTTGGTTTGGATCGGTCCGATCTCCGTACGCGACCAGCATCTTGACGATGGTCCGCCCCGTATACCGCTCGTTTACGACTTCGACCCAGAAGGCGTCGCCCTCCTGTCCGACGATCTTGTAGGTCGCGAAGCTCGGTCTTCCATCCTTGGTGACGAGCTTGAGGCGGGTCCACTGGCCCGGAGCGAGCGGCATGGGCTGGGTCGACGTGGGCGCTTCGTAGGTAGTCGTGGTCTGACCGAGCGCGGCGACTTGCCCGTCGATGCTCGCTTTCATCGCCGGGTCGATCGACGCCCCGCACGAGCTGCACGAAAGAAGAAGGGCTATGCCGAGGGCGCCGAGGCCGCCGAGGCGAACGACGGAGGCGCGGGCGGAGGCGAAGAGGACGGCGACGGTTCGCATCGAGAGCTCCTTGTGAAAAGAGGCGAGTCGTTCTTACCCGACTTGGCAAGCGCAGGGGGGGCCGAGGATGTCACACAAAAGGATGACAGCCGGTTGCTGCGTCGCCGGCCGCGGACCGGTACCGAACAGCTTGCGCGAAGGGCGCCTCGCGGCGAAAGTACCTAGATCGCCATGCCTGCCGAATTTCGCCTGAAAACCAGCTTTGAGCCGAAGGGGGATCAGCCCCTGGCCATCGAGCAGCTGGGCAGCGGGCTGCGCAACGGCGAAAGGCACCAGGTCTTGCTCGGAATCACCGGATCCGGCAAGACGTTCACGGTCGCAAACGTCATCCAACAATCCGGCAAACCCACGCTCATCCTCGCGCCGAACAAGACCCTCGCCGCCCAGCTCTACGGCGAGATGCGCGAGCTCTTCCCGGAGAACGCCGTCGAGTACTTCGTCAGCTACTACGATTACTATCAGCCCGAAGCGTACATCCCGACCACCGATACGTTCATCGACAAAGACGCCATCATAAACGATCAGATCGACCGGATGCGCCACTCGGCGACCGTCGCACTCCTG
>CAZVPE010000076.1:0-22231 GCA_964628155.1 uncultured Polyangiaceae bacterium
AAGTCGGGGGAACCGGGCCGATGATTGGCCAGCTCCACCACTTCGCAAACTACGCCCCCGAGAAGATTCCGTACGCGATCGATCGGTACCAGAAGGAAACGAAGCGGCTCTACGGCGTGCTCGACCGCCGCCTGTCGCAATCGGCATTTCTGGGAGGCGACGAATACTCCATCGCGGACATCGCGAACCTACCCTGGCTGCTCTCCTACGAGCGCCTGGGGATCGATCTCGCGACAATCCCGCACGTCTCGCGGTGGCTCGGCGCCCTGCGGGCTCGTCCCGCCGTCGAGCGCGGCCTCTCGATCCCTCCCCGCAACGAGGCTCCGATGGACGACAAGGCCCGCGAGGCCCTGTTCGGGAAGATGCAGTACGAGCGCCGGTAGCCTGCGCTTCACCAAACGCCGTCGATCCCGAGGCTTCCGGGTCCGACGGACAGGCGTGCGACCGGGGCACTCGGCTCCGTCGGTGCCGGCGCAACCAGCCACAACGTCACTCCGAGCGCGGCCGCAGCTCCGCCGACGATGAAGGCCAAAGTCGAGATGTTGCCGTCATTGACCGCGTCGGTCCAAGACTGACTGCCGGCCGGCGTACAGAACGTTGGCTTCTGCGCCGGGCATTGGCGCTGCGCCGTATCGTGATTCGACATGGAGAGGAGCCCGAAGACGGTACCCACGCCCAGTCCCGCCAAGCCGGCCACTCCGGTTCCGAAGGCCACGACTCGCAGCGCGCTCCCCGAACCGCCTTCGCGAGTGCTCGGTGGCGCTTCATCGGGATGCGCTGAGGCTACGGCGGGGGGGGCGGGAGGCGCGGCAGGCTCCACGGGGAGCGGCGGCAAGTCGGGCACGGTGACCCGTGCGGTCGCGGCTCCGTCGGACAGCGTGATGGTTTGAGACCATGACTTTCTTCCAGGCGCCTTTGCCTCGATGGTGTGCAGTCCCGCATCGGCCGGGATGAGCACCCCCCATTCGGGCGCTCCCACCAGCGTATCGTCCCGGCGAATCTCGAGTCCGTCGGGATGATTGCCGGGCGGCACATCGACTGCCAAGTTCGAGAGCTTCGGGGCCAGCGCGGCGGCGCGGTCGCGACCGATGCGTGCTCGCTCGGCCTGTCCGGCGGCGCGGGCCTTCGACGAGACCTCGAGATACTTGCTCCACGCGCTGGCTAGCTTGCCCTCGAACTCGTAGCACTGAGCCAGATTGAGGAGCGTTCCGAGCGCCGATTGCAGCCGCAGGCTCTCCTCGAGCTTCGGGCACGCCTCGGCGTAGTTGTGGGCCGCCATCGCCTTCTTGGCCTGATCGAACAGCGCCTGGGCGGCCACGCTGTCGTCGGCGCGCGCGAAGGGCGCCGCGCCGACTGCAGCCGCCAAGCACAAGCCACTCACGAAATTGCGATGTGTTTTCATCGGTCAAAGCCTCTCGTCGAATGCATTCGAACCCGGAGCTGGCTCCGGATTCGGTCGCGGTGATTGCTCGGCGGCCGTCGTTTTGCCGCTCTTGGATATTCCCGCGGGCTTGACGGGGTCCGGGGAAGCGGCGAGGACGGTGGCCTTCGTTTGCTTCGTGGTTCTTGGCGGGTTTGCCGCGGGTTCGGCGTGTCGTCGCTCTTCGGCGGCGGAAGGCAGGGCGCCGGCGTCCGTCGTTGGTTCGTCGAGCGCGCGCAGTTGGGTCTGGGTCGCCACCTGAGCGGGGGCCGACGGCGGCGGCGATGCGGCGACAGCGGGCGGAAGGGCGTGCGGACCGCTCTCGTCTCGTCGCCCCGCGAGGACGAACGCCGCGGTCACGACCCCGATCAGCGCGGCGACCGCAAGAAGGCTGAGCAGCGCCGTCTTCCGGCGAAGCGAGACGGCTTTCGTGAGGCCGAGAGCGCTCAGGCTCTCGCCCATTGGCGAGCGCTTCGGCTCGACCGACGCGAACGGTACGAGCGGCGCGGCCCCACCCGCGCTGCCTCGCATCGCCCGCTGCATGCGGATCGCCGAATCGGCCGCGTGCTCCGTCCCGAAGGGCGCGAGCGCCGTCGCCAGCTCCGCGACGCTCCGGAAACGCTTGTCGCGGTCCTTCTCGAGGCACCGTAGAATCGCCTTCTCGATACCTTCGGGTGCGTCCGCCCGCATCCGCCGGACCGGCGGCGGGCTGTGCGTGGCGATCTTCACACACACTTCGGGGAGCGTCTGCCCGTCGAATGGCACGTTGCCCGTCAGAAGCTCGAACAAGATGACGCCGAGCGCCCATATGTCCGAACGGCCGTCGACCTCTTTCGACGATTCCATCTGTTCGGGCGACATGTAAAACGGGGTGCCGACCACGGCGGCCGTCCGCGTGAACGACAGGTTGGAACCCGTACGGTCCCCGATGCCGGAGAACTTCGAGATCCCGAAGTCGAGGACTTTGATGCACGGTCCTCCGTCCAGCCTGCGGGTCCAGAACATGTTGGCCGGCTTCAAGTCCCGGTGGACGATTCCGAGATCGTGGGCCTCGGCGACGGCCTCGCAGCCCTGCAACAAGAAATCGACTGCCTGCGCCGTGGGAAGCGGACCGCGCTCCTTCAGCCACTGGCCGAGGTCAATCCCGTCGAGGAACTCCATGACCAGGTACGGCGCGCCGTCCTCGAGCGCACCGACGTCGAACACCCGGGCGACATGCTCGTTCGTGATTCGGGCCGCGGCTCGCGCCTCGCGCGCGAACCGGGCGATCACGTCTTGATGTTCGAGCATCTCCGGAAGCAGGAACTTCACGGCCACCATCTTGTCGAGGCCCAGATGGTGCGCTGCGAGGACGACGCCCATCCCGCCAGCTCCGAGCACGCGCTCGACGCGGTATTTGCCGGCGATGACGTCCCCCTCGGAGAACCGCGACTTTTCGGCCAAACTACTGCTCCCTTGCGATTCCCGTGCGAAAGTCCTTCGCCCCTGCCCGTTATGTCGCGATGGCGACTGGAGTCAAGCGGCTTCGCGACCCGAGTCTCCGGAGGCTACCGCACGCGCCGCCGCGTACCCCGTAGCCCGAACGGGTGACAAGAAGCCACGTCCGGTTCGACTCGGTGCACGCTAGGCCCAGTGCCTGAGCCTCGTGACGGGTGACGTTCCGCCGAGGCCGCCGAATTGTCGTATGCTTCCCGCCTGATGCGCCCAACAACGTCGATCGTCGCGCGCTCGGTCTTACGTTCTCTCGCCGGCGCCTTGGCCGTCGCCGCGTGCGGAAGCAACGGTCCCTCGAGCTCGGGCGCGAGCGCCGACGGAGGGTCGCCGGAAGCCACCCCCGGGGGCGACGACGCGGCTGACCATGGCTCGGTCAGCGCCACGTACCCGGCGTTCACGGTCGATATGCCGCAGGTGGCCGCGAACCAAGGCATCATCCTCCGAAGTCCAGTCATCGTCACCGTCACGTGGCCCGCGCATGACCCAAACGCGGCGACGTGGGACTTCTTCGCCGATTTGATCGGCCCTTCGAGCTATTGGAGCGCCGCGACCAGCGAGTACGGCGTAAACCCCGCGTCGAGCGGAGCGGCAAACCATGTCCACATGGTCCAGCCCTTGCCGAAGACGATGAGCTATTTCGACCTTCAAAACTTCGTGCTCCTGTCGCTGGGCGGTATGGTGGCCGACTCGGGTGCGCCCGAGGGGGGTATGAACCCAGGCGACGCGGCGATGCCCGAGGGCGGAATCGAAGCTGGCGATGGGGCGGGACAGCTCGAGGGCGATGCGGTTGCGAACGAGGCAGCCGTCTCTGAAGGCGGCACGGAGGCCGGCGATGGGGCGGTGCCCGAAGGGGGCGTGGATGCCGGTGACGGGGGGGTCTCCGACGGCGGAGCCAGTGCCGAGGGCGGCGGAGCCAATCCTCCTTGGCCGGTCCCCCTGAGCCCCGACGGAGGTGCCGAGGTCCCTATCGTGTATGCACTCTTCATCCCCGCGTCGACGACGGTGGTCGAGCCTGGGACCGGCCGATCGTTCTGTAGCGAAGGGGGTCTCGGATATCACGACAGCGCGAACGTCAATGGCAAGTTCGTCCCGTATTCCATCGTTCTCGAATGCGCGTCGCAGACGCTCCCCGAGCTCGAAGAGTCGGCGGCGCACGAGCTCGTGGAGGCTGTGACCGATCCGTTCGGTCTGTCGGCGACCCAGCTCGGCTACAATGGGTTCGATTCGGACCACCTCGCGTGGTCCTTGTACACGGGCGACTTCGGCAACGAGATTGCCGACGTCTGTCAGAACTGGGCGGACTCGTACTACCAGGAGTCGTCGCCGTTCCCGTTCTGGGTCCAGCGAGTCTGGTCCAACGCCCACGCCATCGCCGGGCGAGACCCCTGCGTGCCCGCTCCCAGCACTCCGTACTACGGGATGACCTTCTTCCCCGCGCAGCAGACGCGCGACAATGTCGATCTATCCGCGGCGGGTATGGGCACCATCACGACGCTCGGGTTTCGCGCGCCCGTCGGGCAACCCGTCACCTTTCAAGTCGGCTTTTACAGCGACAGCCCATCGGATCCGTGGACCATCGCTTACGACTTCCCGCAAGTGACGCTGAGCGATCTGAACTTCAACCCCATCAGCAATGGGGCCGCGACCGTGACGATCGACAAGACTTCCGGGCAGAACGGTGAAAAAGCGTACGTCACGGTGACGCCGTCGAAGGCGGGCGCGCTCGGGTTTCAAAAGATGGCCATCACCTGGGATCCGCCCGCAGGCGACGCTCGCGCAACGGGCTTTTCGCCCCATTACCAACCTGTCATTCTCTTCAACAAATAGTCGTGGACGTGCCCGCCTCGTAGCGACCTCGCTTTGCCGAGGATGCAATCGGCTGCAATTGACGCCCCGACGGCATCGCCGCACAGGACGGGGAAGGAGGGGTGTGAAATGCGAACAATGGATCGAACGTCCGCGCATCGGGCGTCGCGGACCGCTAGGCGCCTGGTAACGTCGCTGGCGATTGGGCTGCTTGCGCTCGCCAGGAGCGCCGGCGGTCAAGAAGCTTCGACGAGCGTCGACCGGGGGACGACCTGCAGCGCGGAGGAACACGGCCGCGACGGGGACGAGCACCGTGACATTGACTTGCGCGACGTACTCGTGGCCGAAAACAGCGTCTCGGGGACGGTCAGTTTTCTCGACGGTCGAGACTTCAGGAACGTAGGGTCCGTCAACGCCGTTCCCGACCTTCAGGAGCGCCTGGCTGAGATCAACGCCAACCCGATCGAGGCGTACGCCTACGGGCTCGTGACGGAAAGTCAGATCATTCGCCACTTCGAGCCATCCGGCGGCGTCCGGCTCATCGACGACGTCGCCATCTCGCCGGACGGGACGCGCCTCTACGTATCCCGGTCGAACCTCGCGGACGTCGCCGCCTTCGATCTGACCGACGCCGCTCACCCGATGATCTGGCGAACCCACGTCGACGGATTCCTCGCCGACCACGCCGCCCTTTCGCCCGACGGCCGTCGATTCGTGGTGTCGGCGACTACGGCCGACGTCGCCGACGTGTTCGACGCGGACACGGGCGTGCTCGTCGGCTCGTTCCCGACCGGGCACTTTCCGCATCAAGACGAGTATTCCGCCGACGGTCGTCACATCTACAACGGCAGCGTCGGGGACGTGACACTGCCGTTCGCCCAGGACGCTGAAAAGGGCGCTCGACAGCTCACCGTCGTCGACGCGGTCACGCTTAAGGTCCTGAGAATTTACTCGTTCACGGAGGGAGTTCGGCCCACCGTGGTCACGGACGACGAAAAGAGGATGTACGCCCAGCTGTCCTACCTCAATGGGCTAATCAAATTCGATCTCGTGACGGGGAAAATAGAAAAAACTCTCACCGAGCCGCTCAGCGCCTTCGCAGTCTCTACGTACCCGACGCCCGACGACTACCCCCACAATTCGGCGCATCACGGTCTCGCCATGTCCGGAGACGGGACGCGGCTCTGCGACGTCGGAACCATCGACAACACCGTTTCGATCGTTTCCACGGCCCGATTGGAAGTGATCTCGACCACCGACGTCGGCAACGTGCCCTACTGGGCTACGACGAGCCGCGACGGCCAGCACTGCTTGGTCGCGATCAGCGCCGCCAACGCGGTTTCGGTCATCAGCTATCGGACGGGCCGCGAGGTGCGAAGCGTGCCCGTGGGCAAGTTTCCGCAGCGACTCCGCCTGGCCAAACTGCCGGTCCGAGTCGAGCGGCTGCTCTCGCCGTCGCCCGGATGAACGCACGAAGTGAAGTAGAGAGGTTCAGCGATGGTCATCAAACAAGTGGTCGGCCTCATTCTCGCCGTGCTCGTCGCGGGCTGCGCGGCGGCGTCCACGGCCGACACGGTAAGTACGACCAGCGAGGCGATCGAGAATCGCGGAAGCCGAAACGCTGAAGAAGGACGAACACCCTCCTGCGACCGCTCCGAACCGCGCTCATCGAGTGAGGGCGACATCACGCTGGCTCTCGCCGCGGACCGCACCGCGAGGAGAGTCGGGACGGCCGTCGACAGCGCGCCGCTTGCGACCGAAGCAGCCTATGAGGAAACGCTTTCGAGTCAGTTCGACTACGTGACTCCGGGCAACGAACTGAAGTGGGGTTCCGTTCAGCCAGTCGATCCCTATCACTGGGACTTCACCGGGGCGGACGCCATCGTCGCCTTCGCCGAAGCTCACCACCAAGCGATCAAGGGGCACAACCTCGTCTGGTATCAGCAGCTACCCCCGTTCGTGACGAGCGGCATCGACGCGGCGCTGCTCCGCGAATACATGCGCAACAACTTCCGCCGCGTCCTCGGCAGATACCGCGGCCGGATTCATCGGTGGGATGTCGTGAACGAGGCTATCGCAGACGACGGATCCGGTCTGCGCAGCACGATTTTCTCCCAGACTCTCGGCAGCGAGTACATCGCCTGGGCCTTCCGAGAAGCCCACGAAATCGACCCCGACGCCGAGCTCCTCTACAACGACTACGGCACGGAGACCGCGAATCCGAAATCCGACGCCGTGTATGCCATGGTCAAGGGGCTGCTCGCCGAGCGGGTGCCGATCCATGGGGTCGGCTTCCAGATGCACCTTGTCGCCGCGACCGCGCCCAGCACGGACGACATGATCGCGAACCTCGCGCGGTTCGCGGATCTTGGGCTCAGCGTAAACATCAGTGAGTTGGACGTGCGCGTCGCCTCGCTCACGTCGAGCGAACCGGAAAAGCTCGCGACCGAAAAGCAGGTGTTTCACCGTGCCGTCGCGGCGTGCCTCTCTGTCCCGCGCTGCAACGCGGTCACGACGTGGGGTTTCACCGACAAATATACGTGGATTACGGGCGCGTTTGGGGCCGACGAGCCCTTGGAGTTCGACACGCAATACAAGAAGAAGCCAGCCTTCTACGGGCTGGTCGACGGCTTCGCCGGCGTCGCCCCCGACGCGATCGGACTTGCCCCGAACCTCATTGCGAACGCGACCTTCGAAGCTGGCCTCGATGGGTGGTCGACTTCGGGCGGCAAGCTGGAGACGAGCACACGGCGACCGCACTCGGGCCTCAAGAGCGCCCTCCTTCGCGGTCGGGAGGCCGCGTTCCAAGGCCCGACTTACGATGTCACCGCGCTCGTCATTCCGGGGCACGGCTACGATGTCTCGGCCTGGGCGACAATCGGGTGCGCACCCGAGGATGGTGTCACGCTGGGGGCGACGATTGCTTGCGCGGGGCAGCCGGTCACCCAAGTCGTACTGGACTCGGCGAGCGCGGGTCCTGCCCGTTGGACGCATCTGGCGGGGTCGCTCCAAGTTCCGAACTGCACGCTCCAATCGCTGTCGCTCGGTCTCTCCGGACCCAGACCGGGCGTCGACCTCGATGTGGATGACGTGGCGGTTCGTCCGCAGCCGGAGCCTCGCGGCCCGAGTCTTCTGTCGAATCCGGGATTCGAAACGGGAACCGTGGACGGTTGGGTGGCCTGGGGCGGGGCAAGCATCGCAGCGACGACGGCCCAAGCGCATATGGGGGCGTATAGCGGGATTGTCACGGGCCGAAACGCGACTTGGGAGGGGCCGGTCACCACGTTGACTTCGGCCGTTACGCCCGGGGCAACGTACGCGGCGAGCATGTGGCTGCGCGTCGACGGTGCCGCGAGTGCGCCGGTCGACCTGACCGTGAAGACGACGTGCAACGGGGCGCCTGACGTCTACCAGCAGATCGCGTCGGGCACGGCAACCGACGCGGGCTGGGTCGAGCTCTCCGGAACGGTTGTCGTCCCGCTCTGCTCGCTCATCGAACTCGACCTCTACGCGGAGGGGCCGGCCGTGGGCGTGAACCTCCTTGCGGACGACGCGTCGGTGCAGCAGCTGCTCTGGCACGTCGTGACGACGAACGTCATCACCAACTCGGACTTCGAATCCGGCGGCGCAGGGTGGGGAGCCTTCGGGGGAGCGTTCAGCGCGAGCTCTGCGTTCGCGCACAGCGGAACGCAGAGCGGGGTCGACACCGGACGAACGGCGAGCTGGAACGGCCCGTCGTACGGTCTTCCGAACTGGCCGGCAACCTACGAAGTCGCCGGTTGGGCCCTTCAGGACGGTACGACGACTCTGCCATTGCTCCTCTCGGTGAAGCTCGTGTGCGCTGGTTCGACGCAATACCTCACGATCGGATCGGCGACCGCCCCCCCCGACATCTGGGTACCCCTCACGGGAACGCTGCTCGTACCCCAAGGCTGCACGACGGCGCTCCTCTATTTCCAGCAGGGCAGCGGCAGCGTCTATCCGGATATCTACGTCGACGACGTGACCGCGAACTACCAACCACCGACGAACGTAGTCGCCAATCCAGATTTCGAATCGGGGGGCGCGGGGTGGTCGGCCTTCGGTGGCAGCTTCGTCGTGAGCTCCACGGTCGCTCACGGCGGAACCCAAAGCGGCGAGGACACGGGGCGGACGGCATCGTGGAACGGGCCCGCCTATTCGCTTCCCACCGCGCCCGCGTCGTACGCGGTGTCCGCGTGGGTCTATCAGGACGGATCGAGCAGCGAATCGCTCCTGCTCACCACGAAGCTCGTCTGCGGGACGGCGACGAACTACGTGACCTCGGCTGGACCGGCGACGGTCGCGCCCAATACGTGGGTGCAGCTCGTGGGCGGTCTGACCGTGCCGAGCGGATGCACGGGCGCCCTTCTCTATCTCAATCAGAACGGCGGGACGGAGCTCCCCGACCTTTTCATCGACGACGTCTCCATCGACCAGTAGAGCACCGGGTCCGCGAAAAATTGGGCGGCGGCGAGCACACGCCCGCGCCCTGCCCCTGCGCATTCCGGGCGAACCGGTGCGCAGGCCGCGCAGACATCGCGCGCGGGTTACGTGCGCTCCCTGAGGACGAGGGCCATCGCCGTCGCGGAATGCCGTTTCAGGCCCCAGACTCGGTCCGGCACGTTGTCTGCGTTGCAGCAGAGAACTCTTGAAGAAGAAAGATAGACACGGACACCGGTTGGCACGGCCGACCCATGTAGGCGGGACGCTCCCATGAACGTCCTAAACCAAATCGGGCGTGGGACCGCTTGTAGTCCCATCGGGGGACTCGATTTGACGTCCACGGATGCGCGGTCGAGCTTCGACCGGGCGCGGTTGCTCGCGACCGCCGGACTGCTCGGACTCGCCGCGCTGCCGTTCGCGCCGGCGCTCTTCGCACCTTTCTTCGCGGATGACTACCTCCACGTCGAGGCCGCGTCGCACCTGCCGGAGTCGCTCCTGCGCGGCTGGGTCCTGCCCATCGACAGCGCGGGGGCCTGGTGGACGCCTCCCGGACTGTCCGTCGAATACTTTCGCCCGCTAATCGTCCTTTCGTTTGCAATCGATCGGTTCCTCTACGGATTGCACCCCGGCGGCTATCACTTCACGAACCTCATGATGCACGCGGCGTCCACGCTCCTCGTGTGGGCCATCGCACGCATCGTGCTCGGAGCGGGAGTCCGCGCCTGGGCCTCCGCCGCCCTCTTCGCCGTCCACCCATGCCACGTCCAGTCCGTCGCCTGGATCTCCGGTCGCACCGACGTCCTGGCCTCGACGCTCTACGCAGGCGCCTTTCTCCTCTATCTCCAGAGCCGCTCGCCCCGGCGTGGGTCGGGCGGTCGACTGTCTCTTTCGATGCTGCTCTTCGCCCTCGCGCTACTCGCCAAAGAAATGGCCATCACCCTACCCGTGGTGATTCTAGCGGACACGCTGCTCCGGCCCGACGGGAAGGGCGGTGTCCGCAGATTCGTTCCCTCTGCGCTCGCCGCAGGCCTCGCCGCCGTCTACCTGGGTCTGCGCTTTGCCGTCCTGGGGGCGCTCCACGCGCCGCCCTTCCCGTTCGCGTATCACGTCGGTAGCGCCGGCTTCATCGAACACATGGTGACCGCGCCGCTCCTCTATCTCGCCGACCTCGCCATTTTCGTTCCGCCGGACCCGATGGTCTCCGTCCCGTTCTGGCATGGGCATCCGGTCGCGTTCGCGGTGCTCGCCGCCATCAGTCTTTGGGCAGCGCGGGACACGGTCCGGCGCATCTCCGATCGCCGCGTCTGGCTTTGGGGGCTGGTCTGGACGGCGGTGGCGCTCCTTCCGGTGTGGACCCTCACCGTTGGCGAGCATTTTCTGTACTTACCCTCGATGGGCTATTGCATCCTGCTTGGCGCCAAGCTCCCAGCGGTGGCCGCGTCACTGACCAACCGCGCGCGGCTGCTGCGAATCGCGACCGTCGCCGCGGTCCTCGCCGTCTCTCTCGGGCGCACGGTTCTCTTCGACGGCGTGGCCTTCGCTTCCTCCCGCGCGATCGACGACGCGGAGGAGCTCCTCGATCGCGCCCCGCATGCCCGGCACCTTCTCGTCGCGGACCTTCCGTGGGCGGCTTCGCTCGCTTTTCCACATGCGCTGCGACTGGAGCGCCCGGAGCGCCGAATCGACGTAGCCATCCTCAGCATAGGTCCAAGCCTCTTCGGCGGCCCGGACCGCTCCACGATAGCGTTTGGCGCGCCCGACCGACTGGACCTCCGCCGGCAGAGCGGGTTTCTCGCCTCGTACTTCGAGCGCGCGCTCGCAGGTCAGCGATCCGCGTTTCGGCAAGGCGAGACGATCGATCGGCCCGGGTACACGGTGACCGTGCTCGACGCATCGAACGACGCACTGCGGGCCTTCTCGGTTCGGCTGCGCGACCCAGACCGCACTCTCGTGATGGGCGGGGCGGGCAGTGGACTCGAGTGGCTGGCCTCCGAATCGCACCCACCTCGCGGATCGACGATCTGCGGGCGAACCCCGTGACCCCCTGTCCCCGGTACTCCGTAATGACTGAATCCACGATCGACAGCGCCACTCGCTACAACGAAGAACTCTACGAGGACCTCTGGAGTCGTTTGCGATTTCACCCGCCTGACCGCCTGCCCTGGTGGCCCGCCATCACCGCACTCGCGGCGTCCGCGCCACACCGCCTCGAGATCGGCCCGGGAGTCTTTCCGAGAATGCCCGTCGCGGGCACCCACGTCGTCGACTTGTCGTCGAGAGCCCTCGATGTCTTGGCACGGCGCAAAGCCATCGTGCACCGCGGCTACCTGAACGACCAGCGCTTCGCCGCTGGAGCCTTCGACCTCGTGGGGGCTTTCGAAGTCCTCGAACACGTCCCCGACGATACGGAGTTTCTCCGCGAGATCGCGCGCATCACCCGCCCCGGGGGGCACTTCATCCTGACCGTCCCGATGGGCATGAGGAACTTCGGCTCGTTCGACCGCTACATGGGTCACGTCCGGCGGTACGAGCCGGAGGAGCTCCGGCGCAAGGTCGAGGGTGCGGGCTTCGTGCTGGAGCGCTTCGAAGTGCACGAGCAGTCCGTGCTCGAACCCGCAGCGAGCATCTACGTATGGTTCTTCAGGCACGCGCCGCGGATCGTCGCGTGGGCGCTACGGAACGTCTTTCTGCCCTTGCTCGGGCGCAAGCGCATCGCCTGGCATGCCGCGGCGGAGTGGGAGACGCTCACGCGGAACGCCATCGACTGCGGCGCCATTTTCAGGCGGCTGTCGTGATGCTTCGTCCCGGAAAGGACTCGCCGTGACGCTCGCGGGAATCGCCGTTCGGAACCTTGCTCACAACGGGCTTCGCGCCGCGCTCACCGTGGTCGGCGTCGCCGTCGCCGTCCTGGCCTTTCTCCTCCTGCAGGCGGTCACGGCGGCGTGGGTATCCGGCCCTCGGTCCGCACCGAGGGACCGGGTGGTGACGCGTCACAAGGTCACCTTCGCCATGGCGCTGCCGAAGCACTACGTCGAGGTCGTGAGAAGCTCGTCGCACGTGAAGGCCGCGACCTGGGCCAGCTGGTTCGGCGGCAGAGACCCCAGACACGACACCGACTTTTTCGCCACCCTCGCCGTCGATCCGTCGAGTTACTTTTCGGTTTACGACGACATGAAGGTTCCGCGGGCCGAGCGCGACGCCTTCGAGCACGACAAGCAAGGCGCCATCGTCGGCGACGTCCTCGCTCGCAAGTTCGGTTGGCGGGTGGGGGAGAAGGTCGTGCTCCAGAGCGGAATCGTCCCCGGCGAGTGGCGCTTCACCATCGACGGCATCTATACGGCGACGTCCAAGGCGGTCGACCGTTCGAATTTCATTCTTCGCTGGGACTACATCAACGACAGCGTTCCGGTCGACCGGCGCGACATGATTGGCTGGATCGTGAGCCGCGTCGACGACCCCACCCGCGCCGCTCAAGTGAGCGTCGGGATCGACGGCTTGTTCGACGACCGCGACATTCAAACGCTCTCGCAAGACGAGCGAAGCGTCGGCGCGCACTTTCTCGCGATGCTCTCTGCCATCCTCGACGCGCTGGACGCCGTGTCCGCCGTGATTCTGGTGGTCATGATGCTCATTCTCGGCAATACCGTGGCCATGGGCGTTCGAGAGCGCGCCGCGGAGTACGGCGTACTGAGGGCGATTGGGTTCTTGCCCAGCCACGTTGCCTTCTCGGTGGTCGCCGAATCGCTCGTGCTCGGTGCCCTCGGCGGCTTGCTCGGCACAGCGCTCGCGTGGCCATTCATCGATGTCCTCGTTGCTCGGCTGGTCGCGGATACCATGGGGCCTTTCTTCCCGAGCTTCGGCCTCGACGCGAGCCAGATGGCGATCGGCATTCTCTTGCCCGCGGCGCTCGGCGCGATCGCATCGGCGATTCCCGCGTGGACTGCGTCCAGGCGATCGGTCATCGACTCGATCCGACGGGTCGCGTAGAGAGCGCCGGAATCGGCAATCTCGACCTCAAGGGTGATAGATCATGCCCGTGGCCTGCGACTTCCCGCTCGAGTCGCTGCCCCCGACGACCAGTACTTCGCCCGATGACAGGAGAAAGCCTCTGCAACCGAGAAAGCCGGGACTGCCCACCTCGGTCCAGAGCCCCGTCGCGTCATGATACACATAGGCATTCGGAGCAGCGGCTGCGCTCTTTGGGGGGAGTGCGAGGACGTCGCCGTTGGCGAGCTGCATGAACGTTTCTTGGGTATACGGCGGCGCGTTCGTCGTCGGCGTCGCGGTCAGCGCCACCGGATCGAAGAGGTAAGAACCGTCGAGGAAAACTTTGCCGCTCGGCAGAACGAAGGCGCTCACGGCGCAGTAGACCCCGCTGGCCGGGAGGGTGCCGACCGTGCTCCACGTGGTGGTACTCGGGTCGTATTGCTCGATGTTCGTTTCGTATGTCGTCGATACGCCTTGAAAACCGCCAATCGCGAGCACTTTGCCCGAAGCAAGGACGATGTTGCACCCGAAGAGACGGTTTTCGGCGAGCGTACCTGCGGAAGCAAAGGCTCCCGAGGTCGGGTCGTAGCGCTGCACCTGATTCGTCCCCCCGGTGAACGCGAAGCCGCTACCGGCGCTCAGCGTCCCGACCGTGACAGAAGAGTAGCCGCCGACGAAGAGAGCTCCGCCACTCGGTAGCGTCACCGGATCGTAGGCGACGACGGCCGTGCCGAGCGCGCCCGTAGGCGAAAAAGTCCCGGTCGCCGGATCGAAGAGCTCCGCCGACGCGAGGAGCGCACCCGATGCGTCGAGCCCCCCCGCCACGAGAACCTTGCCGTTCGCGAACACCGGCCACGGTGAGCCCCAACCAGCCAGATAGTGCCCGCTATCCATGCTTCCGGTGAGCGTGAATGTCCCCGACACGGGATCGTACAGCTCTGCGCTGCTCGTGAGCGTCTGGTTGTTCCAGCCGCCCGCGATGAGAACTTGCCCGTTTGCCAGGACCGCCCCGCCCGGTGCGCTGCGCGCCACGGCAAGGCGCCCGGTGCACGTGAAGGTCCCTGAGCCGCCGTCACCGTCACCGGAGCAGGCGGAATCGGCGTTGGGCACTACGTCCGGTCCGGCGTCACCGGCGTCGGTGCCTCCGTCGATCGTGGCAGAGGAGCCCCCAGCGTCGACATCGGCACCGTCGACCGCCGACCCATCGGCGGATGCAGGCCCCGCATCTCCACCGCTGCTCGCAGACGCGTCGGCGAGCGAGGAAGCATCGGCCTGGGTCGTTCCAGCGTTGCCACCGGAGCTGCACGAGGAGGCAGCGAGGGAGAACACACAGCAAAGCGAAGCCGTGACAGGAGATTGCATTCGTTTCACGATCCCGGGACGATAGCTACCAGGACGTACTTTGGCAACGTTGGGTGCTGCCGCGAGCCGGCGGCACCGCCGCCCAGATACGAGCAATCGCCTTCGGCGACTCTCGCTCGCTGCCCCCTTACTTCCCCTTTTAGTTATTCGGAGCTCCCGCCATGATCCACTCGCGGATCGCCCCGCTAAGCTCCGTCGACACCCCACCGCCCAGCGGCATTACCACTCCGCACGGCGAAGCAGGCTGCGGCTCACTCGGGGCGTTTTGTAGGATTGGATCGCTGGTCAGCTGCGCGCAGTGAAGCGCACTCAAATTGCCGTCGAGCTTGTACTGGAGAAAGCTCTGACTCGGATTTCCGGGAGTCACGAAGGGCATCGTCGGATTCTCTTGGCTCTTGCCCATGAGCCCCCGATAAACCACGGGACCCGGCGAAGCTACGCTGCAGTTCGAGTTCGCGGCCATGTCGCAGCCGAGAAACACGCGCTGCATCGTCGGATCGACGACCGGGTCCTGGTGGCAGCTCGAACTCAGACCGCACCCATGTTCGAGTTTCGGCAGAATATCGTTTTGAAACGAAATGGACGCTCCTCCCTCGATGGTCGCCCCGCCGCCGCCCGCGCTCCCGCTCGCTGGGGAGCTGGAGCAAGCGGGTAGCGCCGGTAGAAGAGCGAGAAGACCCATCGCAGGCACGATTCCGAAGCGCATGGTGGTTCCTTGATGGGCGGTCGACTTCAAAATTGAGTACTGAGGACCGGATTATTGACGTCTTGTACCGGATAGAAAATCGAAACCGAAATGCACATGACGTTGCTCGAGGCCGACTCGCCGAAGGTCAGGGTTTGCCCCGTATCGTTGTAGTACGAGCACGACCACTGGATGTTGGTACCGGCCGTCAGGTGAACCGGCGGCGTATACGTCGAGGGAGGAGGCTCGGCCCACTGGGTGGTCTGGAACAGCGTCTGCCCGCTCGAGGCCTTCGAGACGAAATTCGTGGCTCTCTTGTGCATGTGGCTGCTCGAGAACATGACGTACGCGTCCTGCGGCAGCGTGTAGGTCGACGAGGACGTGGAAGGGTTGGCCATCGTCGCGGTCGGGGGCACCGTGAGGAGGGCCTGATTGAGAAAGATCACACCGGCATGCTGGGTGATGACGCCGGTCTTGGCCACGTGCATCGTCAGGGCGACGTGGCCCGTAACGGGCGTCGAACCCGTGTTGACGTAGTGCGCGTTCAGCGTGAACCCGGTCGTCGACGGGATCGTTGCGCCGACTCCCTCCGGGTAGGTTTGCACGACGTCCTGGGTCTGCGCAGTGAACGTGAAAGGGGCGAACTGAAGGCCACCTTGCGGACACGGGGCGACCGAGCTGTTGGTCGCGTTGGTCTTGTAGAAAGCGAACATGTGGTGCGACCCCTGCGCCATATGCAGCTCGTACGTCTTGATGTCGGCCTGCATCCCGTTGAACGGATTGGCAAAGTCCTGACACATATAGACTTCTTGCCCGGCAGGGACCGTGAAGGAGTCCATGGTCAGCGTCACGGAATACGCGATCTCGGGATCTACGGCCGCCGCATCTCCACCGCTGGAAGCTGCGTCGCCGGCCGATGCGCCCGCGCCGGCTCCGGGATTTGTACCCGTGCCGGGGCTCGCGGCGCTCGCGTCGACACCGGGCTGGCTCGAACCTTGGGTCGAACCTGTCGCGGCGCTGCCGCCGCCCGCGTCGGCGCCGGGCCCGTTGGGGTCCGTCCCCGACACACTCGACCCGCCACCACCCAAATTGCCGTTGTCAGCCCCGCCGGTCCCTGCCGCGTTGGTGTTCCCCGCACCGCCCCCGCCGCACCCCATTGCGCACATGCCCCCAAGGAGCGCGTAAGGAACTACCAAATTCCGAATTCTCATCATCGACCTCGACCCTTTCGGTGCGGTTTCCCCTCGGCCACTGGTCCGGAGTCCACTGCATCGCTCGTGCCCTACGTCTTTTCCGGCGGATTGACGCCGTTTCTTCGGATCCGAGCCCGGTGTACTGGGCGGCGTCGAGAGACGCTGCGCGTCCCGACGACCAGCTTGCGCAACGGCCGGCGCAGGGCGCCAAGCTTCGGCCCCCGCTTTCTTCTTCGCAAGAGTGCGACAAACGCCGCAAGGCACGCCGCACCGACCCCGGACGCGCCCCGATCGCGGGCAACCGAGCATCCTCCCGATGCGCTCCCTCGCGCGTGTTGCGGGGTCGAGCTGTCGGCGACGAGCATCTCGCCTCCGTCTGCGGGGGCGCCGCATTCGCTCGCGCTCGTGCTGCAGCTGCCGCTCGGCGCCGCCGACGAACAGAACGCTTCGAACGAATCGCGGCATTGCGAGGCGTTCGCGGTCGCGCCGCATGCGAGCGGGCCGCCCGCGTTCGGCGCGCAGGCGATGGGCCCCGCGAGACCGGTGATCGTCGAGAGCTTCGGGCAAAACGTGGCCCCGTCGTCGGTCGACACCCCGATCACGAATCCGCTGACCTCGTCGGAACAAGCCCATAGCTCGGAACCGCGGGTCGCCAGACACTGCACGTGGATCGATGACTTCATTCGAAAGGCGAGATCCGCCTTGTTCGCGACGAAGAGTCCCGCCCCCTTCGTTCCGGCGTAGACCTTGGAGCCGTCGGGTGAGAGAGCGAAGCCGAGGAGCTCGCCTTCGCTCGCCAGAACTCCCGGATCCGGAATGTCGAATTGCTTGACCACCTGAAATGAACTTCCCCCGTCGCCCGTCACGAAGAGCCTCGACCGACCCCCCGTGGCGAGGGAGTTCGAGCGGATGTACACGCGATCCGCGTCCGTGGGATCGACCGCCCCGATGTAGATCGAGTCCTCGCTGGTCGGGTCGAAGTCGGGAAGGGGGTGCTCTGCCCAGTGCGCGGCGCCGTCGGCCGACACGAAGAGAGAAGCCGTGCGACCGGCTCCGAAGCCCCGCGTACCGGAGACGTAAACGCGATTGGGATCGCTCGCGGCCACGTCGATGGTTTGGACAAGCACGTCCGGGTCGAAAGCCACGCCGAGCGCCGCCCAGCCGGTTCCGTTGTCGGTACTCTGGAAGACTTGCGAGAAGTTCCCGCCCCCGGCGTCGGCCGAGACGGAGGTCGACGTCAGCGCGAGGACAGTTGCGGGCGCGTCGGGCCTGACGACCACGTCCGCGATGCTCTGCCCGGCCAGCGGCCCGCCCGTGCAGCTCCAGTTACAGCCGAAGTCGCTGGATACGTCCACTCCCGCAGTGGGAAAATAGAGACCCGCCACGAGCGACCCATTGGCCGTGAGGCCGAGCTCCGGGTCCTGATAGGCATTCGTCGGGAGGCCGAGCGCGTCTTCGCAAATGTAACTAAAGGTCGCGCCGTCGTCGCGCGAAGGCAGTACGGCGTACGTCGTGCGGCCGACGACGACCTCCGGGTCGCTCGGGGAGAACACGATTTGGTTGGCAGCCGGAAACCGCCCGTTCGCCGCGGCTTGCCCCTCCCCCGACAGCACTCCGACGCTCACTGCCCCCACGAAGACCATTCGGAGCGCCGTGACGATGCGCACGCTCGACCCGCCGAGTCCGCGCGGACGGTGGCGCTTCGGTCGGCTCGCGTTCATGAAGCCCCGCCGGCCGTCCCCAACGCGGCGATCGTCTCACCGCGGGAGACGGGTTCGCCGGGCGCGGGCGTCGGGCTCGGGGCGGAGTCGCTCCCGGCTGCGCGGTCCGCCGGCGGCGTCACCGGGGCTCGACGCGCCGACAGGGCCTCTTGCGCCTCGCGCACGAGCTCTTGGCCCTCGAGCACGATCTTGATGGCTTTGAGCAGCTGGCCCGCGCGCCGGCCGTCCATGGCGACGTGGTCCACGCACACGGTGAGCCAAACGGTGGGGCGTACGGCGGGCTGGCCGTCCACCGCCACCACCCGGTCGCAGACGCGCCCCGCGGAGAGAAGGCTTCCCGTATAGAAGAGAAACGGCGCCGCGACGTCGACGCTGGAGAGGCAGCTCACCTGAAACGTGCCCGCGAGGCGGCGCCGAAACCAAAACGTGTTTTGCAACCAACGCAAGATGAGCCGCCGGAGAAAGCCCAACGGGATTATCCACCCGATTCGGCCGATGTTCTTCAGGTCGCGCTTCTCTTTTTCGTGTGCAACCCGAACCGCTTCGTTCAGCGACGGGACGAGCGGCCCGAGCGGCGTGCGGTCGGCCCCGGCGAGTACGACGACGGGGGCGTACGTCGTCTCCCCCGCCATCGACAGCCCGATATCGACGTCGGCTGGAGTCAGCCTTCGATAGCCGCAGACCATCTGACGCAGCTCTGGATTGCGCGCGAGCGCGACGGCCGCCGCCCGAACGATAAGGTGCGTAAACGTGGCTCGCAAGCCGGCCTCCCGCAGCAGCTTCAGCGCGGCGGTCGCTTGGGTCATGTCGACCATGCGGAGCGCGAAACCGCCGGGTGCGGCAATCACGCGGAACGCGTCGGGCAGCCAGCGCTCGCCAAGCGAAAGAGCTTCGACGGTGTCGGCCGTCTCGCTGGTCGCCGGCGATGGATCCACCGCGCCGCTCATGGCACCACACTTCGAGTGGGGACCGTCTTCAAGGGGGACAGATCCTCGCGCGCCGGTGCCGCGGCCCGTGAGGCGCCCTCCCCGCGAGCGAGGCCGCGTCCGGGCCTACGGGCCTGAAACGCGAGAAGTCTCCCGAAATACGACGTAGGGTGCGGCACACGGATTCCGAGGGACGCCAGGTGGGCGTCCGCGTTGGTCTTGTCGAACGCGTGTCTCGACGAGAGGTACGGCAGATAGTGTTCGCCCTTCAGCATCGCCGCGCGGCGCTTGCCCCAGAGCACGGCGCGAAACACCGGCCTGACGAACCGCTGGTACGTATCGAACGACAAGTAGGGCGGCGGGGCGGCGTTGGCGAAATCGGCCAGCATGTGGACGAGTTCGTCGATGGTGCAGGTGTTGCCGGGGCCCGACGCCAAGTGAAACGAGCCCCCGATGCTCTTTTCGTCGTTCATCAGCGCGAAGAGAGCGTCCAAGACGTAGTCGATGGGCACCAGGTCCACGCGCGTCCTGGGGTCCGCCGGAATGGCTAGGATGAGACTCCGCGAATAGAGCGGGAGCACTTGGTAGAGGCCCTGGAACCCCGTTGTCTCTCCCGTCCGAGAGTCGCCGACGATGATGCTCGGGCGGTGGATGGCGGTCGGGTGGTTCGCGCCGAAGGCTCGGACCAGCTTCTCGGCCTCCATCTTGGTCTGCTCGTACGAATTCCAGAAGCCTTGCCCCACGTCGAGCTCGTCCTCGCGGACGAGCCCCGCCCGGCGCCCGGCGACGTAGGCGGTTCCCACGTAATCGAAGCGCCGGAGACCGGAGAGCCTGCCCGCGAACCCGAGCACGTTGCGCGTCCCTTCCGTGTTGTGCCGGCGCGCAACCTCGAGGGGAAGATCGAAGCGAACCGTCGCCGCGCAGTGAATGACGTGATCGACTCGCGCCGCGAGCTCGCCCGCGCACGCCGCGCTCAGCCCGAACGCAGGGTCGGCGATGTCGCCCTCGACGACCTCGACCCGATCGCGCGCGGTGCTCGCGTCCGGTACGCCCAGCACGCCGGCGAGCAGCTTGTCGACGCGACTCCGAGCGGCCTCGCGAGCCGTGGAGCGGACCAAGAGCGAAAGGCGCGTGCTCGGACAATCCCGAAGGATACGTTTGACGATCTGCGAACCGAGAAGTCCGGTCCCACCGGTGAGCAACACACGTTCTCCCATCCCAGCCCCTCGCGTGTGCGCGCTCTCCGTCCGGTGGTCCTGCATGGTCTCCTCACTCCGTTTTTCGAGCCGTTCGACGCCCGCCGAACGTTCATATCTCTGCAGCCAGCGTGCCGCCTGGCGGAACAGGGAGCCCGCTCGAGCCCCCCTTCGCGACGCATGTCCTCTCGTGAGTTTGTCTCGTAATCAGACGGCCGGCGAGCGGGGGAACTGAAGCCTGCTGCGGACGCCGCCAGCCGTTCGCGTGTCGGGGTTCCCCTCGGAGCTCATGTTGTTACGGCGCCGCGCGTGCACGCCCGGCGCGAGCTGTCGCGCAGGGTGCGCGGGACGCCGCGCTCGGGACGGGAACTCTCTCGGCCTGATCGAGCCGATGCGCCCCGCTTCGAGGAGGGCCGTCGCTTGGAACGGAGCCTGCAGCGCGAGCTCCCAACGCCGATTCGCGCGGCGACGAGGAGACCATGATTCGACCTGTCCGGCACACGAAGACAATCGCCGTTTTTTGCGATGCGGGCTTCCTGGCTCACGTCACGCGATCCCTCGAAGTGGGTCGCGCGTTGCGAGATTGCTTCGGCCACCGCGTGGTCTTCTGCTGCGACGGTCCCTACGCCCACATCGCGAGCGAGGCCGGGTTCCATGTCGTACCCGTCTTCACCGTGAATCGTGACACGACGATGAAACTCGCCGAGCGCTTCGGACCTTGCAGCCTCGGATGGTGGAAAGACGTCTGCGACCGCTCCGTCACGTCGGACCTGGAAGCGATGGCAATCGTCCGGCCCGACGCGGTCGTGGGAGACATGCGATGGTCGCTGTCCACCAGCGCGCGCGTGAACCGAATCCCATTCATCTCGGTCACCAACGCGTGCTGGACGAGCAAGTTCGCCGAGCCATTCGAGCTGCCCGAAGGGCATATCGTCCAGAAGCTCCTCGGCCGGCGGCTGGCTTCCGCGGCGTTTCCCATGCTCGTCCGTCAGATGCAGAAATTCTACGCGCTCGGGTACCGCGAGATTCGTGAGCGCCGCAAGCTTCCGCCCATTCGAACGATTCACGACGCGATCGAGGGCGACATCACGCTCCTCGCCGACCTCCCGGAATTCATGCCAGTCACCGCCGACGCTCCGAGCAGCTTCCGGTTCACCGGCCCGCTTCTTTGGGACGCGCGCGTCGAGCTCCCGTCGTGGTTCAACAAACTCGATGCGAATCGGCCGACCATCTACTTCACGATGGGCTCCACCGGGGACGCGAAGTTCTTCGAGGAAGCGGTGCGGGTCTTCGGAAACACCGAGTTTCAGGTCCTCATCACGACCGGCGGGATCGCGGAGATTGCGAACCCGCCGCCCAACGTCTTCGTGGCGAAGTATGCGCCGGGCGAGGCCCTCATGGCCGCCAGCGACGTCGTCGTGACCCATGGGGGCAACGGCACCGTGTACCAGGCGCTCTCTCGAGGTGTTCCGATCATCGGATTTCCGAGCATCTTCGACCAGGAGATCAACATGGGCAGAGTCGGAGCGCTCGGCCTCGGGATTCCCATGTCGCGTTCGAAGTACACCGGTCCGGCGCTCGAGGGCGCCGTCCACACCTTGCTGAACGATTCGCACTACGCCGAGCGATGCAAACTCCTCGCGCTGCGGATCGCGAGGATGGATGGCCGCCGGCGAGCCGCGCTCCACATCGACGATTTCCTGGTGCACGGCGATCCGCTGCAGCAACCGAAAGCAGACGCGGACACGCTGGCCGGCTACCCGTCGCAGCCCGCGCTTCGTGCGGCGGGCTGAGCGCTCCGAAAAACGGCGCAGGGGCGAAACGAGAAGAAGACCGCACGGACACAAGGGACGCCAGGGGAGGGGAAGCCTTCTCGCCTGGATCCCTGGCGTCCCCCCTTGCGGTTCATGTTCTTCGCGTCGGGCAGCCGTCGGCACCCTACCCCGCCGGCGGGTAGAGGCTCGGTCGGACGCGGGC
>CAZVPE010000077.1:0-4297 GCA_964628155.1 uncultured Polyangiaceae bacterium
ATGGACGGCTCGACCCGTCTCTTCGTGGACCTGAGCAAGCCGGCGCCGTACGACACGAAGGCCGACACGAAGGCAGGGCGATCGACGCTCACCTATGTCCTCCGGGACGCGCGCGTAGAGCGCCGCAACAACGAAAACCCGCTCGTCACGGTCCATTTCAACACGCCCGTCAACAGCGCGCGTCTCGTGCCGCACGGCCGGGACGTATGGCTGGTCGTAGACCTTCGCGCCGACGTGCAACCGACGGCCACCATGGATGCCACCAAAGACGGTTCGGCGAGGCTCCGCATCGACTTCCCGAAGGGCGATTACCTGCCGGCGTCCCAGCCGCCCTGGACCGCGCCGGCTTCACCCTCGAGCGCGGAGGCGCCGCCCCCCGCCGTTGCCTCCACGGGGAGAGTGTCCCGCTGAGCGAGCCCTTCGCGCGAAGCGCCGTGGGCCTTCGCGCGCCCGGTCCTCCTCGTCCGGCTCGAATTTTTCACCGCTCCGGCCCTCGCCGGTGCAAGTCTCGGCGCTCGAGTGATGCGGTCGAGAAATACGGCGGAGCCGGAGAGCCGGAGAGGTCGCTCCCCGCGCCGCCGCGCGCCCAGGATCGCTCTGGCACTCCTCGGTACGACGGCAAGCTCCGGGGCGACGGCTGCGGAACCCTCGGAGGACATCCCCGTCGTCTTCGGCGCCGACCAGCTGCACTTCGATGCGCGCGCGCAGGCCCTGGACGCCTCCGGTCACGTCCACGTCGATCAGCCGCCGTTTCACCTGACCAGTAGTGACTTGCGACTGCGTCGGGTGCCGCTGGGCGTCGAGCTCGACGGACCGGGGGCCGTTGCGTTCTGTCCTTGCCTGGGCACGCCGCTCGCCGTGCGCTTTCGGTCCGCGACGGTCGCGCCGCCGCACGACCTCATCCTTCGCGATCCGGTCCTCGAAGTCTTCGGAGTCCCTGTCGCTTGGGCGCCGTCCATCTGGTTGAGGTCGCCCGGCCGAGTCGGGGTCCTCGCTCCCGAGGTAGCCTGGCGCGGCGCCGACGGTTTGTTTCTCGGGGAGGGGATACACGTGCCGTGGCGCAAGGGCGATCTCACGCGGGGAGTCGACTTGCGTGCAGGCGCGTACCTTGACGGGGGGGCCGCCGTGCAAGCAGCCATGCGCACCTCGGTCAGCGAGACGCAGGTGGGGTGGGATCTCTTGCGAGGAAAAGCGGGGGTCGCGCTCGGACTCCACGGCGCCACGGCAACCGAAGCCGATAGCCGGCCCGATTCGATCGCGTGGGAGGTCGATGCGCTGCGCGGCGCTCGCGCCGTTCGCGCAACCACCGACGCGAACGTCGCTGCGTTTCCGTTCGATCGCGCCGAGGGTCAGGCATCCTGGCGCGCCGGTGGTTGGACGTTCGCCTCCGGGGTGCGCTCTCTCGCCCCGCGAGGCGGCGACCTCTATAGCGCCGGCGTGGGCGGCCCCGTCGTCGTCGCCCGGCGCGCGGACGCCATCGCGCGGATCGGTTCGTACGACGCGACCATCGAGGGCGGAGCCATCGTCGGCGGGCAGTCGCGCATGACGAGCTTCGCGCGCACCGAAGGGGGAGCCTTGCTCGCGACGCACTTGGGTGCCGCGGGAGCCTCCCTCGCCTTGCGGGCGCTCGGGGACGTTGCCGACGACGGAGCGCGTTCGGGCGTCGACGGTGCGGCGCAAGCGCGCGCCACCAGCGGAGTTCCACTCGAACGGAGCTTCGCATCGTCCGACGAGGACGATCCATGGGTGCATCGCACCGAGCCTCGCATCGAGGCCGCGGCGCTGGCGTCGCACGCGAGCCGCGTCCTCGTGGTCCCCGCGGGGCGAGGCGCGGCGGCACCGAGCGGTGCCGTCTGGGTCTTGGCTGCTGGCTGGTACAACGCACTCGGACGATTGGGATCGCGTGACTCGGCGGAGCTCGATGCTTCCGGTGGCGCCGTGGGCGACGAGCAGCGCGGGCTGCCGGTCCTTCGCGCGCGCGCGGTGGCGGGCCGCGAATGGTTCGCGCTGAAGGGCGACCTCGCGCGGGTGCTGGTTGGAACGCAGGCCGGCGGGGGCGGCGCCCTGGTTGCGCGCGCCCGCATCGGCGAGGCAGCGGGCTGGTACCTCTCCGGTCACGTTGCCGAACGCGACGGGGTGGACCCGCTGGTCGCGCGGGCGATCGTCGACGCGCCGCTCGAGCCCGCGAGCGGTTTTCTGGTCGCGCCGGGTTGGACTGGGGGGGCTCGGGTGGGCATTCCGCTGGGCCCCCGCATCACCACGAAGGCGGGCGCCGACTTCGACCTCGACGGGCGTCGTCTGGTCGCCGTCTTGGCTGCCTTCGAGCTCCACGACCCGTGCAACTGCGTCGTCGTGCGCGCGAACGCCGCACATCGCGTGGGGCGCGACGGCGTCGACGTGTGGCTGTCGGTAGATCTTCCACGGCCTTGACTCCGGCCGGACGTCTCTCTTGCCCTCTTGGGAGCGCGGCTGGGACCCCCTTTGGAGAGGGTCCCAGCGAACGGCCCCGCGGGTCACGGAAAGAGCGACTGGAAGTCCGCTTGGTTGTGATCGTCGACGCAGGTCTGGCCGAGGTCGGCCGAGGGCAACGCGGTCATCGTCGTGTCGTTGGCGATGAGGCCCTTCACGAACGTCGCGAAGTTGCACGCCACGGCATCCGCTGCATCATGCGCGTCCGATGCGTCTCCCGCGTCTCCCGCGTCTCCCGCATCGGACGCGTCGGTTGCAAGCGTGGCGTCCCCCGCATCGGGGCTCGTACCGGCGTCCGTCTCCGGCCCGGGCGCATCGCCGACGCCGCTCGCATCGCTGCGGGCGGCATCTCCACCTTCGGTCTTCGCCCCGTCGGAAGCGCCGGAGTCAGTAGGAGTCGGGGTCGAGTCGTCGCCGTTGCCGCACGCCGTGACCACGGCCGCAGCGAGTGCCACGGCGACGAGGACGCTGGAGGTCGCCGAGAGCGCGTGGATGGTCCGCTTCATGTTCCGTCGCCGTTTGCGCCCGGGTGGGGCGTGTTGAGATACGGGAATGCCATGGCGAACTGCGTGTAGATTTGCTGCACGCCATCGGTGAAGGGCACATTGTACGCCGGCGCGATCGACTGGTTGCCGATGAGCGCGCCCATCACGACCTGGAGGGCGATGTCGACCACGTCGTCGCCGGGACGGCGGCCGTTCGGAAAGCCCGACGTATCGCAGCCCGAGGCCATCGGCGTCAGCACTCCGTTGACGAAGCAACCCAGAGCCCCGAGATAATTCTGGGTTCCGGTGTTTGCGGCGATGCTCGTATTGAGGCGCAGCATCTCGCATGTCGCGGGCTGAGGTCCGGCGTCGGTCGTCGGAAACGCATTCACGCCGGGCACACCGGTCAAGAACGCCTCGACGAGGTCGGTGCGCGGAAAGAGCTGGGGCGCCAGGCCCGGGCCGAAAAGGATGTCGACGACGGCGGGCAGGGTCGGGTTCGTTACGTACTTCGCGAACTGCGCGTCGCCGCTCGGCTCGCTCGAGTTCCACCGGTCCTTGTCCGGGAGCCCGATGACCACTTCGTTCACGAGCGGCGCGCCGAGGCGGGAGACCTCGGTCCAGGCGCCGCCCTCGACGGAGGGAACGGTGTACGTTGCTTTCGGATTGATGACGCGCGCCTGACGAACGCTGGCCGTGGTCCAAGCCCCGATGACCGGCTGTGAGGCCGACGAGGTGAGGCACGAAGCCGGCACCTCGAGCGCGAGAGAAGTGATGTTCTTCGATGCGAGGGGGTTCGGAACGACCGCGGGTCCGGATCCGCCGGTCACGACCGCCTTCGGCGCGTCGATGAGATCGAAGATGGGCCCGAGGTTCACGGCGAACGGCTCGGCGCGCTGCCCGACGAACAGTTTCCCGGGGGTGGCGCAGTTCGGAATGGTGATCGTGTAGAGGTACTGCGCCGCGTACGCCGCGTACCCGCCCGGAAACGACTTCGGACCGACGTTGTCGGCGGGTTTGACGAACTTCGTCGCTTGGGTAGCCGCGTTTTTCACCGCCGCGGAGGTTCCGGAACGGCGCGGGCCCGAGACGACGTTGACCGTGAACGTCTCCTGGACGTTGAGGGTGCCCGGCATGCTGATGTCGCCGAGGTTCAGGAAGGGCACGGCGACCGTCTGCTGGGAACCGCCGTCGGGGTACCCGATGGCGAGCGAGAGGCCGCTGCCGGCGTTGGCCAACGTTTGCGCGAATTGAAACTGGAACGTGAGGTCTTCGACGCCGTCGCCCGTATTGTCGATTTCGATTTCGTAGAGTGCGTCGGGGTCGAGCTGAAAGTAGTTGGG
>CAZVPE010000077.1:4307-22100 GCA_964628155.1 uncultured Polyangiaceae bacterium
ACCATTAAAGGAGGCCAGCGTTGAGAATACGGCGTTGGTTGTCATCCGGAACACGGTGCCGAGGTAGTTGGGGCCGCCGTAAGCATCCTGCAGCGGCAGGTAGTTCGCGATGAGCGTCACGTACCCGGTGCGGCCCGCCTCGTAACTGTTGAAAAGGTAGAAATCGGTCCCGTCGACCTTCGGATTTTTCGTGACGAACGGCGCCTCGCGGTGGCTCGATGCCATGGCCTGCCCTGATGCGGCAAGGAGCCCGCCCACCGACAATGCTGCGACTATGGTTCGCATCCTCATCATGATCTCACGCCTCCTATGCGCCCCGCGGTAGCGAGCGGGGCAATGTTTCAAAGCCCGAAAACGCGCCCCCGCGACCGATGCTTCGCGTCTTATCGTGATATTGCGGATCGACGTCCAGTCCTATACGTACGGGCAACACGTATGGATCGCCATCGTCGAACGATTCGAAACCACCTCTGCTCGATTCTCGTGGCGACCGGGCTGGCCGCGTTCGCTTCGAGCTGCGATCGACCCGACGCCCGACCCGGCGCGCCGGCGCCGGCCGCTTCGACGGCCGCATCGGCGCTGGCGCCAGCCCCGAAGGAGACGGGCGCGGCTGCCGGGCAAGCGCCGGGCGCGGGCGGAGTGCTCGCGCCGGGCGAAACGTTGATGGGCCGCCTCGCGAAGGAACGAGGAGACCGGCCCGCGGTCAAGCCGGCTGCCGAAGAGGTTCTCGCCGCGTTCGATCGCCTGGGCGCCCCGATCGCCGACAAACAGCAGTCGCTCGCCGCGACGTACGGCGCGAGCTATTGCCTTGGCGGCTACACGACCGATCGGTCCCTGGCGATCGACGTATGCGAGTACGGCGACGCCGGTGCAGCCACGTCCGGCGGCGCCCTCTCCAAGCAACTGCTGGTGCGCGTCGCGAATCGCGACGTGTGGGTCCACAAGGCCGACACCCTCGCCATCATCCAGCTGAAAGCCGACCCGCCCACCACGGCGCTCAAGAAGAAACTCGTCGACTCATTCCTCGCGATGTGACGCGAGGGCACGGGGCGTCTCAGAACATCCTCCACGCGAACGCCCGCTCCACGAACCAAACGCCCGCCACCGCGGCGATCGCCAGCGATCCACCCTGCATGGCCACGCGCCGATACGCGTCGGTGCTTCGTACGGCGTACGCGAGAGGAACGAACGCAAGGACGACGCAGAGTTGACCGAGCTCGACGCCTACGTTGAATCCAAAAAGAGTGACGACGAGATTCTGCCGGGGCAAGTCGAGATCGAGGAGGGTGGCGCTGAAGCCGAAGCCGTGAAGAAGGCCCAGTAGGAACGCCGCCCCCCACCGACTCTCTTCGAGGATGGGAAAGACGTTGTTCATTGCGGCCAGCACGACCGAGGCGGCGATCCCCGCCTCGATGAAGCGGCTGGGCGGTCGCACGACGCCAAAAGTCGCAAGCGAGAGGGTGATCGAATGGGCCAAGGTGAACGCGGTGACGATCCGCAGGACGTCGAGCAGCGCTGCCCGCAAGTGCAGAACCGGCTCCCACGTGCCTCGCGCGCCGTTTCGCGAGAGCACCGAGGGAAGCAGCAGGGCGATCAAAAAAAGCAGGTGATCGATCCCCGAAAAAATATGCGCAATTCCCAGTCTGATGGCGGCCCCGAGCTGCCGCGATCGCTCGGCGTGGGCGAGTGGGAAGCGCTGATGCCGCTCGGCGTCCGTGAAAATGGCGGCGCGCGTGGCGGCGTCGTCGTCGATTCGCGTGACGCCGCGGTGCTGGGGGTCGACGTCGAAGAAGAGCTGGTAGTCGACGTCCAGCATGCGCGGCGTCGCGGAACACAGCGCCTCGAAGCGAATTACGGCGTACGAACCGTCGGAATGATCGGCGATGCGGAGGTCGCCGAAGCGAACCGGGCACGGAGCATCGTCCGCGGCCAGGGTGAGGCGATCCAAGGCAAACGACGCAATCTCGGGGGCGCGGGTGCGAACCTCGCCCCAGGTGATGTCCCCTTTGCCGTCCCGGTCGAGACCCATGACGTTGTCGAGGTCGCGCAGCGCAACGTCCCAGCGCCCCTCGATGTGCGGACCCCGAACGGCCAGAGTCAAGTAGCTGTCGCTCGGCTTGTGGGCGGATGCCGTGGCGGTGAGGAAAACGCCCAGAGCGAACGCCGCCAGGGCGACGACCGGACGAAGCTTCGCGCTACTCACGGCCTTACCGGGGCAAACTTCGCGACCAGCGCCTCGATTCGCGGGTCCTCTAGGCCATGCTCCCGAACGAACGCGAGCGCCTCGTCGGCGGCAGCGGGCGAGTTCGCCGCCAGGGCGGACTCGAGCATGATCCGCACGTCCCAAGGCTCCCGCTGAACGTTCCAATTGGCGCGCGCGAGCGCAAGCGCGGCCGGCGCGTCGCCTCGCACCGCCAGGAGGAAGCGCGCTTCTTCGCGGCGGTGGACGGTGTCGCCACGAAGGTGGCTCGCGTCGAAGCGCGAGGCGAGGAGCGCCGCATGCGCATCGGTCTTCTTCGCGCGCGATGCGACTTCCGCGAGGACGAGGCGGAGGAGCAGCGCGTCGTTGTCCGTTCGGTCGCCCACGAGATCGGCGGCCTCTCGAGCGCGCCCCTGGTCGAGCAGCAAATCGGCCAAGGCGCCGAGGACGTACGCGTCGCCGGGCTCGATGGAGAGGGCGGCTCGAAATGCTCGCTCGGCGTCCGCTTCGCGCCCGAGGCGGAGCGCGATCTCGCCGAGAGTCGAGGTTGCCCACTCCCTTTCGTCGGCTCGGTCTGCGTCCTGTTCGCCGCGCGGCGAGAGCCGGCTGGAGTCCGGCCCGAGCGCGGCAGCCAGCCGGTCGTAGGCGGGGCCGGCCGCTCCGCTGAGCGCGTCGATCGACGTCTCGCAGACGGCGAAAACGAGCTGTGTCGTCAGCCGCGCAAGGGGCGCGCAACTCGCCTTGCCCTGCTCGTATCGGCCCTGCACGGCGAAGACGACCGAACGGGTGAGCCACGCTTGCGCGTCGCCGGGATTCGAAGCAAGGACGTGGTCCAAGTCGTCGAGCGCGCCGTCGAAGTCGTGGGACGATTGGCGGATCGTCGCCCGCAAGACGAGCACGTCCGGAGGCGGCGAGTCGAGCTTCCACCACGGGCCGAGCGCGGCCTGCGCGTAGCCGAGGTAGCGGGGATCAGAGCGCGTCCGAGCGAGCTCGATGTCGAGGCGCGCCAAGGCAAGGGCGGTACGCCGGTCGGCCGGCCGCGCGGCGAGCAGTCGCTGGAGCTGCATGCGCTCTCGCTCGCGCGGGTCAGCCGCCCCGCTCGGGACGCGCTCGAGCACTTCGGCGTCGCTGCTCGGTAGACGAACCGTGCTGCTCTTCGCCGCCGAGCCGAGGAGGGTTGCCCCTCCGACCACGACTGCGCACGAGGCGGCTAGAACGAACAGCGATCGTCGTTTCGGGGCCACCGTGTCGAGCTACGCCTCAGCGGAGCGTTCGGTTGCGTCCTTCGGAGGGCCGTGAAAATACGCGCTACCGCCAGTACGCCGAGGTCGCGGTCGTCTCTGCAATCTCGGCCTCGAGCGCCGAAGCCGCGTCGGAGGTCTGCTCGGGAGCCGATTGGACGCGCTTGCGATACGTCACGTATGCCGCGTCCAAACGCTTCATCGCCGTGCACATTGCGCTCACTTTGTTCACGTCGGCCGGCGAGCCGAGGAACGCCCCCGACGACAGGCGATCCGCCGCCCCCAGGCGGTCGACGAGCTTGGAAACGGCGGTGCGCAGCGGCTCGGGGGGCGCTTCTACCTCTTTCCATCGAGACACGCGAACGAGCGCGTCGAGCGATTCGATGACGCCCTCGACGGCGCCGCGAAACACTTTGAGCCGTTGATCTTTCATTGTCGCTCCCTATAGCACGCGGCGCCGGGGAACCTCCGGACCTCCGAGCGACGAAGATGGGCTGGCTTTCTGCGCGCGTGCTAGGCTCGGCCCCCTTGTGCAAGCTTCTAACGTCGGATGGGTCCCCTCGCGCGCGCGCTGCTCGCCCCAATGGGAACGCCGTCGAAGGTTCCCTCAGTAGGACGGGCATTCAATGTGTACGCGCTACCACTTGGGTAATTCGAGGCGGGGCCACGTTGGGCCGCTCGGCAGGCATCGGAGCTAATTAATGCCCACGGAGGCGGCAGCGCTGCACGATACGGTGCGCGCCTATTTGGGCCAGATTGGGCACCTCTCGCTTCTCACGCGGGAGGGGGAAATCAGGATCGCCAAGCGCATCGAACTCGGCGAGCACGCGGTCATCCGCGCGGTGGCTGGATGCGACGGGGGAATCCGCGAGATTCGGCTGCTCGGAGAAAAGCTCCGCAGCGGCGCGGTGCGTGCGCGCGAGCTGGTCCGCGGCGGGGGCGACGAAGATCGCGACGGTCACTGGGAAGAGGCCGAGCGCAGCCGCCTTTTGCGGCTGATCGAGACGGTGGAAGAGATCGCTGCCAGGCGCGAGAGCGTCGAGGAGAAGCGTCCGGCCAAGAGGGCGAAGGGGAAGTCACCGACGGCGCCGCGCAAGGGGGTCGACGAGATTGCCGAGGCGCTGACCGCAATGCGCCTCAATCAGCGCATGGTGGAGGCCCTGGTCCGGGCGCTTAAGAGCATGGAGCGCGGGGCGACGTACAAGGCTCTTCCGCCGCCCGAAGCCGCCCGGGTGCGCGCGGCCAACGCCGCGGTCGTCGAGGCGATTCGATTGGCGAACTCGGCGCGCACCGAGCTCGTACAAGCCAACCTGCGGCTCGTCGTGTCCATCGCCAAGCGGTATGCGAACCGCGGGCTCGAAATGCTCGACCTCATTCAAGAGGGGAACATCGGGCTCATGCGCGCGGTCGAAAAATTCGAGTACCAGCGCGGCTACAAGTTCAGCACGTATGCGACCTGGTGGATCCGCCAGTCGATTTCGCGCGCCATCGCCGATCAGTCGCAAACGATTCGGATGCCGGTCCACATGTTCGAGCTCGTGAGCAAAGTGAGGCGCGCGAGCTACGGCCTGGTCCAGGAGTATGGGAGGGCGCCCACGGTCGACGAGATTGCCCGGTCCCTCGAGATCCCGGCGGCTCAAGTTCAGACGGCGCTGCGTTGCATGCGGCAGCCCGTGAGCCTCGAGGCCCCGATCGGCGCCGACGACGGCGCGACGCTTGGCGACATTCTCGAAGACAAGCGAACCCCCTCCCCGCTCGAGGGAGCTGCACACGCCAGGCTGGCCGACCAGACGCAGCGGCTGCTCGAAACGCTGACCCCTCGAGAGGCAAAAGTGCTCCGTATGCGCTTCGGCGTGGGCGAAAAGGGCGAGCACACGCTCGAACAGGTTGGCGACCACTTCGCGGTGACGCGGGAGCGCGCTCGCCAAATCGAAGCCAAGGCGCTCGACCGTTTGCGGCGCGGTGGGCGCTCGCAGCATTTGAAGTCCTTCATCGACCCGTAGAAGCGCCTGCCAAAGAAGTCCTACCGGACTTCTGGCCCCAACTTCGCCGGCGGCTTCGACGAGGGGTGGTCCTCATCGGTTGTACCCGCTCTCGCGCTGGACTTTGAAAACGGCATTCATTATCCTGAAGCCTGGCGAGGTTGCTGGATGTACGTCTGCGAGTGCCGCTGGGTCACGGAAGAGGAAGTGAACGCCGCCATCGACGCCGGGGCCAACACGGTGCAGGCCGTGACGGCCGCGTGCTGCGCGGGGGAGGACTGCGGCGGTTGCCACGATACAATCGAAGCGATGATCGAGGAGCGCGCCGGCGCGGCCAAACGCCTTCCGGTCGCACGCGGACGCGCGGCGTAGGCTGACGAATCATTGCGTAGAACGGCGGTCCGCGCTCGAGCCGCACATGCGCGAAACGAGGTAGGAGGCGACATCGCCCGGCTTCGTTCCGGCCCCGAATCCGGCGTCGAACCCGAGTTCGAGCGCAAGCTTCTGATCCACGCGCGGTCCCCCGAAGAGGAGGAGAACGTCTTCGCGCCAGCCTTGGCGTTCGAGCAGCTCGACGAGGGCGCGGCCGTTTTCTTTGTGGCAATTGCGTTGGGTGATGACCTGGCTGACGAGGATGGCGTCGGCGCTCAGCCCACGAGCGCGAGCGGCGAGTTGCTCGTTTTCGACCTGGGCGCCCAGGTTGTACACCTCGAACCCCTTGTAGCTCTCCAGCCCCTTGTCTCCAGCGTAGCCCTTGTAGTTGAGGATGGCGTCGATGCCGACCGTATGAGCGTCGCTTCCCGTGCACGCGCCAACGACGACGATCTTCCTCCCGAGTCGCACCTTGATCTTGTGCTCGATCTCTTCGCGCGAAAGCGCCTCGGCGCGCACCTCGGGCACGTCGAGCGTCGAACTGTCCACGGAGATCGATGAACGACCGTAAACCACGAAGAAGGAGAACCCCTCCGCGCATGGCTCCATCGTCGCCACGACGGGGTCGACCAAGCCGTGGAGCTCGACGAAGCGCTTGGCGGCTTCCCGCGCGCGGGCGCTAGGGGGCAGCTCGAGCACGAACGACAATTGCACCAAGCCGTCGTCGTCTCGGTCGCCGTAGGCGCGAAGGGGGCGGCTCGGGGCGGTCGGATGCACACCTTATCGATAGCATGTGGCGCACGGGCCCGAGCTCCCTGTACCCTCAAGCGAAGCGCCCCGTCCCTCCTACCGCTTCGCGAACATGAAGACGCTCCATCAGATGCTGCGCGAGCTCTCCCGCGCCGATGTCGCCGAGTTCGCGATTGCGAGCGACCGGCTTCCATGCGTCAAAGTGGGCGGAAACTACGAACCTGTCGACGACACGCCCCGGTCGACGGCGGAAATCGTCGAGATGCTCGTAGCCGCCGGCGGCGGGGGGTACGTGGACGATCTGCTCGCGGGACCTGCCCAATGGACGACGCGCGTCGAGGGAGTGGGACTCATCGGGATCACCGCGCTGATGCGCTTGGGCCGCGTGCAAGCGCGTTTCGCACTCGTCCGGCGGCCGTCGCTTCCCTCGATTGCACGTGGCGACCCCTTGCGACCCTCGGTGGACCGGGCTGCCCCGACCTCCCGGTCGGGGCCTGTGGATACCCCCGTCGAAAACACGTCGCTGCTGCTTGGCGGGGACGGCGAGGCGGCGGCGCGAACCCGACCGATGACGCCCGGGCAAGGATCGGCGCTCGACGAGCTGCTCGTGGCGGCGCGCCAGGCGGGAGCGAGCGACCTCCACGTCGTCGCCGGGCGCCCGATGCTTTTGCGGATTGGGGGGGAGCTGCTTGCGCGCGGCCCTCAGATCGGTGAGTCCGCGGTCGAGGAGATGGTCGCGGTCCTCGTACCCGAGCGGGCTCGTGCACCGCTCGCTGCCCAGGGATCGTGCGACTTCGCAATCGAGCGTCCTTCGGGGCGCTTCCGCGTGAACGTCGTCCGCCAGCGCACCGGGCTCAAAGCCTGTTTCCGGTGTATCGCGGCCGCCGTGCCGACGCTCGCCTCGCTGGGACTACCGGCCGACATCGAGCGCGCCACCCACCATCATCAGGGCCTCGTCCTCGTCACGGGCCCGACGGGCCACGGCAAGACTTCGACCATGGCCGCGATCGTCGACATCATCAACGCAGGCACGACACATCACGTAATTACAGTGGAGGATCCGGTCGAATACGTGCACCCGCGCAAGAGAGCGATGATTAGCCAGCGAGAGGTCGGCACCCACACCCGATCGTTCCAGAGCGCCCTAAAGGCCTCGCTGCGCGAAGATCCCGACGTCATCGTCGTCGGCGAACTTCGCGACACCGAGACGGTGCGCATGGCGCTGGCGGCGAGCGAGACCGGACACCTCGTGCTCGGAACGATGAACACCCCGAGCGCGGCAAAGACAATCGACCGCCTCGTCGACCTTTTTCCACCGGCCGATCAGCCTCAGGTCCGCATGGCGCTCGCCGGCGGCTTGCACCTCATCGTGAGCCAGCGACTACTCCCGGCGGCGAACGGCACCGGGATGGTCGCAGCGGTCGAGCTCTTGCCCGGGTCGGTCGCGCTCTGGAGCCTCATCCGGGACAACAAGACCTACCAGATTCCAAGCCTTCAACAGCGCGGCAAGGCATTCGGCATCGTGCGGCTCGACGACTCGCTGGCCGAGGTCGTACGGTCGGGCCGCGTGACGCGCGCCGCGGCGCTGGCTGTCGCCGAGAACCCTGACGAGCTCGACGCCGTGCTCTCGGGCAAGCGCCCCCCCGCCCCGGCCCCCACGCAGACCTACGGAAAGAGAGGTGCGTGAAATGCCCCGGATCGACGCGCTCTTCGACGCGCTCATCGCCGCAGGCGCCAGCGACCTTCACCTGGCCATCGGCCACCCGCCGATGATGCGGCAGCGCGGCGACCTCGTGCCGATGCGGGGGGCGCCGATCGAATCGGCGGAGATGGACTCGCTTCTCTTCGAAATCGCCAGCCCCGAGCAGAAAAAGACGATCGTCGAGACCTACGACCTCGATTTTGCGTACGACTACGGTCAAAAGTCGCGTTTCCGAGCCAACTACTTCTACAAGGCAACGGGACTCGCCGCCGTTTTTCGTACCATCCCGACCCGAATCATGACCCTCGAGGAGCTCGGCTGCCCGCCGGCGATCCGCAAGCTCGCGGACCGGCGATCCGGGCTGGTCCTCGTCACCGGTCCGACCGGCTCCGGTAAGTCGACCACGCTCGCGGCGATGATCGACCACATCAACAAGACCCGCGCGTGCCACGTGCTCACGATCGAAGATCCCGTCGAGTTCGTCCACGTACCGCAAAGAGCGCAGATTACCCATCGCGAGATCGGTGCCCACGCCCTGACCTACGCCGACGCGATCCGGAGCGCCGGGCGCGAGGACCCGAACGTCATCCTCATCGGCGAGCTCCGGACCAATGAGACGATGAAACTGGCACTGCAGCTCGCGAGCTTCGGAATCCTCGTCTTCGCGACCGTCCATACAAACGGCGCCGCCGCCACGATCGACCGCATCGTCAACGCCTTCTCGGCCGACGAGCAGCCGCAGGTGCGCGGAATGCTGGCGGAAGGCCTCGCGGGGATCGTGGCGCAGCAGCTCGTGCGCGCCGCCGACGGCAAGCGGCGTTTGGCGGTCCACGAAATACTCGTCGGATCGGCGGCTCTTTCCTCGATGATTCGCGAGAACAAGACGTTCCAAATTCCCAACTTGATGCAGGCGGGCCAGGCGCAAGGAATGCAGACGATGGATATGGCGCTCGAGCGCCTCGTCCGTGCGAGAGAAATCACGCACGAGACGGCGCTGGAGAAAGCCATCGACAAGGAGAGCTTCAAGCTTGTCTAGGGACGACTCGGACCTGAGTTTCTTACACGGCACGCTTCTGACGATGCTGGACGCATCCGACGAGGGGTACATCGTCATCGACGGCAACGGCCAGTGCCGCATGATCGGCCGCCGCGCCGGCGAAATCTTCGGAATCGAGCCTGCCGCGTGCGCCGGCAAGTCGGGCGCCGAGGTGCTCCAGCTCTTCGCCGACGCGTGCGACGAACCGGACGCATTCCTCCGCGCGGCCGCTCCTCCAGTCGTGGCTCAGGCCTTGGCGGTGGAGATCGACGTATGCCGGCCGCTCGCGCGCACCGTGATGTGCCGATCCATCACGATGGCTCGGACCTTCGACGGTGCGCCCCCCACCGAGGGAGGCGGGGCAGGAAGCCTTGGGCGTATCATCTTTCTACGCGACGTCACTCTGGAACGCGCCGCAGAGGGCTCCACACGACAGCTCCGCGCCCGACTGCGCGCGCTGATGCCGTTCGACAGCCTCACGGGCCTCTTGAACCAGCGCCGCCTTTACGAGGAGCTCGGGCGCGAGCACAGTCGCAGCACCAGAGCCTGGGACAGCTACGCGCTCCTGCGCGTCGATGTCGACGCCATGAAAGCAATCAACGGCGAGTTCGGGGCGCCTTCCGGCGATCAGCTGCTCGAGAAGGTCGCCAGGCGTTTGGAGGCGTGCGTGCGCGAATACGACGTCCTTGCCCGCCTTGAAGGCGACGAGTTCGGAGTGCTGCTCCCGGGAGCCGATTCCGTCGCCGCCCGTGCCGTCAGCGAGCGGATGAGGAAGGCCGTTTCCGGGGAGGCGTTTGCGTTCGTCGTCACAGCCGCGGCGGGAACGTGGGGCGCAGAGGACGAGGGCGCCCTGCGACTGCCCGAACCGCTCTTGCCGATGCCGTCGCAGCGAACGGTGACGGTGTCGGTGGGGGGGGCGCTCTGGGTGCCACCCTCGCGGCAAAGCGCAGAGGCCGTTTTTCGGCGCGCGGGGGACGCCCTGCGCGAAGCGCGCAAACAGGGAAATGGCCAGATGCACTTATATGAGACCGGATGACCCAAGCGCAGGAATAGGGTGCACGTTCGCGCTCGCCTTATGCTGAAATAAGCCTTTCGCCACCCGCCGCCTGCCCCTGTGCGCGATCCCACCTTCTACGTCAACGGACTGCTCGAGCTTCACGAGCTGAGCGCCTCGGAGCGCCGGGCGTCGTGGCGGCAGTGCATGGCCGCGCTGGCACGCGCGACGGTTGACGACGGACCGGGGCCCCTGGAAGGAGTCCATCCGGAGGCCCTGGTCGACGGCGTCCGGGCGGCGCTCCAGTCGGGGTTGGTCGACGATCTCGACTGGCTCGCGCCCCCGGCGGCAGGGTCTGCCCTGTATGAGCTTGCATCGGCCCTCCCGCTCGGGCCGGAGCAGCGCGAACTCGGGCGGCGCGTCTTGGCGCGCGTGCTGGCCGCGGACGCAGCCACCTTCGTCGCGGTCGCACGCCGGATGGCGTTGGGACAGGGTAAGGGGCTGGCCAGCCCGGGAATTCGCGCGCGAGTCGCCCTCGTCACTGAACTCCCCATCGGGCTCGGCGTCGCCGACGGACCACTCGCGCTCGCCATCGTATCGCGCCGGGACCTGTCTCGCGAATGGATCGCAGTGGCGTCGACCGGATCCCTCCCGTCACGGCGCCTTGCGGCAAGGCTCCTCGAACGAGCGGCGCGCGAGGCGGCGCGGTGCGCCGCTTACGGAGACGACCACTACTTGCGCGTCTTCAAGTCCGACGCCGTATCGGCCGCATGGGAGCGACTCTTGGCCGATCGCGAGTCGCTCGTCTGGCGTCACGTTGCGGTGGCGCGCGGACTGCTGGCGCCATGGGTGCCGGAATTCGCGCGGGCCATGGAACAGGGCTTCGACCCGTCTCTGTCGCCGACCGAGTGGCGTCGCGCGGCCTCCTCCATCGCAGCGAACGTCGGGGTCGCGCCCGAGACCGCAATGCCGACTGCTCAGAAAGCGCTCGCGCTGCTCGACCGCGACCCGGGAGCTGCGTCAGCGTTCGTATGGGGCCTGGCCCGAGCGGCCGAACTGGAGCGCGAAGCCGCGGAGGAGCTCCTCGATCGGGTGCTCGACCGTGCGTCGCCCGACGTCGCGGAAGCCCTGGTCGAACTGCGGACAGAGCTCGGCGAGTCGCCCCTCTCCGAGCGGGCCTCCCGAAGAGGGCTCGAAATTCTCGCTCGACGAACCAAGGGTGGCGGCGACGACGGTGCCGAAGGGCTCGCGCTCGACGTCACACGCGATCTCGACGGGACGGCGCGCGACAACGCGCCGCTCCGGGACCAAATCGCCCGAGCCCTTCTCGCGTTCGCGATGTTCGGGGCCAAAGAGGCGCACGTACGGGTCCGAGACGCCCTGGCCTCGGCGCACGGCGCGCTCGATGCGCTCGAGGCCGTCGCACCGGAGGAAGACAGCGCCCCCGGACGTACCGGATCGATGGCGCGGCGCGCCTCGCTCGCAGTCCTGCGCGATCTCGACGTGAGCCTTCTCGAGCGCGACGTACTCGAGCATTTGCTCTCGCTTGGTCAGGCCGGAGCGGAGCGCCACGCTCTCGATCCGCTTCGCGACCGACTCGCCGACTGGATCCTGGCTCGCGAATGCGCGCCGTTGGTTGCCGCAGAAGGCGGCGTCGGGCGCCCCGAACACCCGACCCTCTCGCTCCGCCGGCTCCGCGCGCTTCTTCACTTGGTCGACAGCGACATGAGCGGCGACGACGCCGACCCACAGCGTGCCGCACGGCTCCGCGACCGCTGGCTCCGAGTCGCCCGAGTCCTGCTCGAGCGCTTCGAACGAGGTCCCCCCTCCCCCGTCCGTCGGACGATCGTTGCGGCGCTCGCGCGGGCGCTCGACGCGCTCGTGCGCGCCGGGGCGTGCGACGTCGTGGACGTGCTCCTCGTGGTAGCCCGCCACGCCGTGGACCACTCCGATTTGGAGACGCTCGCCGAGGCATCGATGAACCCCGACCTCGTTCACGTGCTCGAGCAATATGCGCGCTTCGCGAAGGCCGTCGGCATCGACGCGCAGCGCGCTCTGCCCGCGTACGAGGCGCTCATCCGGGATTTGGCTCCCGATGCCTCCGGGCGCACCGAGGCGCTCCGCGCGGTGCTCGTACGGTTGGGCGCCGCGCTGGCAGCGCTCGCCTCCGCGACGTCGCTTCGCACCCTGGCGGCCGACTCCAGACCGGAGGCCGTGACCCAGCTCGAGGGAGCGCTCTCGTCCCTCGCGCAGCTCGCGATCGGCGCCCGGGGCCGCTTCGATCCGCAGCGGGCTCCGAAGGCACGCACCGGGTCCAGCGTTCGCCCCCTCACGGTGTCGGTTACCCGCGTGCTCGCCGGGACCGATCCGTCGATGCGCGATCACGTCGTCGCCGCGGCGCTCGACGACGTTCTCGCCGGGGTGCCGAAGGCGATCGCGAAGCTGGTCGCGGGCGTCGTATGGCGCGTCGCCGAGCTTCCCATCGAAGGGCCTGCGAGCGAGGCCTCCGTGAGCGTGCACGTGTCCGACGCCCTCCCCGCGTGGCTCCCCCCGCGCCGCACCATCGGAGGCTTTTACGTCCTTCGCCCGCTGAGCGCGGGCGCCGCGGGCTCGGTGTTCGTCGTGACCCGCGACGAAGACAGGGCCGACCCGCAGGCTGAGAAGCTCGCGCTCAAAGTCCCGGAGTACTCCGCGAACGCGGCGAGCCAGCTCTCGGAGACCGAGTTTTTGAAGATGTTCCGCGAGGAGGCGGGCGCCCTCATCACGCTGCCGCAGCATCCGAACCTCGCGCGCTTCGTCACGTTCGACGCGGGGAGCAAGCCGAAACCCATCCTCGTGATGGAGCTCGTCGAAGGGATCACGCTGGAGAGACTCATCGAGACTGGCGGACTCGACATGCCCCGCGCGCTGCGCATCCTGGACGACGTGCTCCGAGGCCTCGAGGCGATGCACGCCGTCGGCGTCGGACACCTCGACCTCAAACCGTCCAACGTCGTCCTGCGGCGAGGCGAAGAGGCCGTTCTCGTCGATTTCGGGCTCGCTGGACGACACATTCGCCCCGGGTGCGCCACCGGCCCCTACGGCGCACCGGAAGTGTGGGGAGCCGCGGATGGCCAATCCGGCGCCGCGGGCATTTCCCCTGCCAAAGCCGACACCTATGCCTTCGGTTGCGTCGCGTTCGAGACCCTGACCGGCCGCGTTCTCTTCGATGCGGAGACGGAGATCGCGCAGATCTCTCTTCACGTCGCGCACGACGGATTTCCGCTTCCATTGCGGGCGCTCGCCCGGTCGATCGGCCTGCCGAGCCTACCCGAGCTGCTCTTCTCGACGCTCCGGCGTAACCCGCGTGATCGGCCGACCGCGGCCGTCGTGCGCAAAGAGCTCTCGCGCATCGCCCCGGACCTCGCCCTTCTTGCGTGGCCCGCCGGAGGTCGGTGAGGAGAGAAATGGCCCTCGAGCCCATCTTGGGCATTCCCGATCCAGACGGCGCCGATTGCGTGCGTTGCGGCCGGTGCTGCCATCACGGTCCGAAAACCGTGCACCTTCTGGAAACGGACGACGCGCGCGTGCTCTCGCACCCGGGCGGCGCGGAGATCCTGCGCCGGTTGACCGTCCTCGACAGCCGCCCTCCCGGGTGGCGCTTCGTCGACAACACAGGCGACCGCTGCGCCGCCCTCGACGTCACGGTGCCCGGACGATACCCCTGCAGCATCTACGAGGTGCGCCCGGACGACTGCCGCCTCGTCGAACCGGGGTCACGGGCATGTCTCGACGCCCGGAAGGGCGGGCAGCTCGGCAGCAGCGTCGAATTCGTGCGACCGAAATGACCGAATGCCCCGGCGCAAATGCGCGGGCGATCGGGTCAAGCGCAGCCTTTTTTGCGGCAATCGGGGGTTGGCATCCCAGCTGCACTCGCGTCGAGAGACCGCGGAGGCCCATCCATGAGCTCTAGCTGGCCTATTCTGCTTGGACTTCTCGTCATCGTCGCCTCGGCCTTTTGGTACGACGCGACCATCGCCCCGGGCGCGGTTCTGTTCCAAGCTCCCCACGGCGAAGCAAGTTCGCCGAGGTGAACTAAGATGCAATCATGGTTCGACCCTCAAACGACCGGTTTGCCGACACGCTCCGCGATATCCGCGAAGCCGGTCTCGAGAAGTGCGAGCGAACCATCCTCGGGCCACAGGGCGCGTCGATTCGGCTGCGCGAAAGCGACCGGCCGGTCCTCAATTTCTGCGCGAACAACTATCTCGGACTGAGCGCACACCCCGGCGTGGTGAAAGCCGCGCACGACGCGCTCGACCAGTACGGGTTCGGGTTGTCGAGCGTCCGATTCATCTGTGGGACCCAAGACGCGCACAAGAAGCTCGAAAAGAAGCTCAGCGAGTTTCTGGAGACCGAAGACACCATTCTTTACTCGTCGTGCTTCGACGCGAACGGAGGACTATTCGAAGCCCTGCTCGATGAAACAGACGCCGTGATCTCCGACGCGCTCAACCACGCGTCGATTATCGATGGGGTGCGCCTCTGCAAGGCCGAGCGGCACCGGTACATGCACGGCGACCTCGGGTCACTCGAGGACGCTCTCGAGAAGACCCAGAACAAGCGGACCCGTCTCATCGCGACCGACGGAGTCTTCTCGATGGACGGCGATGTCGCGCCGCTCCAAGGGATTTGCGACTTGGCGGACCGATACGGGGCCATGGTCATGGTCGACGACAGCCACGCAACCGGCTTTCTCGGCGAGAAAGGGCGCGGCTCTATCGAGCATTGCGGCGTCATGGGGCGCGTCGACATCATCACCTCGACCTTGGGCAAGGCCCTCGGCGGGGCGACCGGCGGCTTCACGAGCGGGCACAAAGACGTGGTCGAACTCCTACGCCAGCGATCGCGTCCCTATCTGTTTTCGAACACGGTCGCTCCTGCGGTCGTCGGAGCGAGTCTCTTCGTGCTCGACCTTCTTTCGTCCACGACCGAACCCATGCAGCGGGTGCTCGACAACGCGAAGCGGTTCCGCGCGGCGATGGGGGCGGCGGGCTTCCGCATCAAACCTGGATTTCACCCCATCGTGCCGATCCTGATGAGCGGCCCCGGCGCCAAAGACGGGACCGACGCCCGTCTCGCGCAAGATGTCGCGGCCTCGATGCTCCGCGAAGGGATCTACGTCGTGGGCTTTTCGTACCCCGTCGTTCCGAGAGGGGAGGCGCGCATTCGCGTGCAGCTCTCGGCGGCACACACCCCGGAGATGATCGACCACGCCGTGGCATCCTTTCTTCGAGTGGGAAAGGCACACGGCATCGTCTAGATGGCGAATACACTCGCTCTCGTGACCGGGGCCAACGGCGAAATTGGCCGCTCGCTCCTACGCGCGCTCGCGGAGTACGGCGGCTACGACGTCGTCTCGCTCGACCTCACGCCCCTGCCAGGCGAGCAGCGCCCGCTGGTCAGCGCGAGCTACGTGGGGAACATCATGGACTCCCACCTTCTGGACCAGCTCGCCGCGACGCACGAAGTCGACCTGGTGTTCCATCTCGCGGCCCTCCTCTCGACGCGCGGCGAGCTGCACCCGGAGCTCGCCCACCACGTCAACGTGGAGGGCACCATGAACGTCCTCCGTATCGCGCAGAAGCAGTCTTCGCGATCGGGCCAACCGGTCCGCTTCCTCTTCCCGAGCTCCATCGCCGTTTACGGCTTGCCGTCGCTCGAGACCAAGCGAGCCGTCGGCAAAGTTCGCGAGGAGCAATGGACGGTGCCCATCACGATGTACGGCTGCAACAAGCTTTACTGCGAACACCTCGGGCGATACTTCACGCTCTACGTCGGTCAAATGGGCGCCCTCGCGGCGGCCGCACGCGTCGACTTCCGCGCCCTGCGCTTCCCGGGCCTCATGTCCGCCGACACGGTGCCGGCCGGTGGGACCAGCGACTACGGCCCGGAGATGGTCCACGCGGCGGCCGAGGGGCGCCCCTACCACAGCTTCGTCGAAGCCGAGGCCATCATCCCGTTCATGGCGATGCCCGACGCAGTCCGCGCGCTCCTCGAGCTGTCGCGCGCGGAGCGCGGCCGCCTTTCCTCGTGCGTGTACAATATCGGGGCGTTCAGCGTCAGCGCCGGCGAAATCGCGGACCGCGTGCGCGGCGCATTTCGGGGCGCCGCGATCGACCATCGGCCGGACCCCGTCCGCGCCAGAATCGTCGCGTCATGGCCCGAAGGCGTCGATGACTCGCGCGCCCGCTCGGACTGGACATGGCGACCGCAATACGATTGGGACGCCGCGTTCGACGAGTACCTGGTACCCAGGGTGCGCGACCTTTACGCGCGCCACTGACGACAGGCGTTCGGATTCATCCTACCCGGGCCGCCCGCATGGTAGAAGGCGCCAACCCGCGGCCTCGTGCATCGAGAAGGCGCGCGAAAGCTGGAGCAGCCAAGTGCCAGAGTTCGAAAGGTTCGTGTAAGGAGTGTTTCCGTCGGGCCGATAGCTCAGTCGGTAGAGCTGCGGACTTTTAATCCGTAGGTCGCGGGTTCGAGTCCCGCTCGGCCCACCCTGTTTTGAATGTTCTCCAGTACTTGCGGCTGACGCGTTCGGTCCTGATCCGCTGGGTTCGGCGGGGGACACGTACAATACACGTACAGGCCGAAGCGACGCCGTTTGACGCGCCAAGAGCTCACCGACGGCCTCCTCGCGCGGCTTTCCGTAGACTTTGTGCAGCATCTTGGTGTCCGCGTGTCCGAGCACCTTGGCCACGACCGTGTCCGAGACACCTCCCTCCACAAGCCACGTTGAGAGCGTTCGACGCAGGTCGTTCCACGTCACTGCCGGAGCCCCGACGCGCTTGCAGGCGCATGCCAGCCCACGCCGCGCGTTCGGCCACGGACGCACAAGCAGGCCTCGAGTCCGCCGCCGTTTCTCGGCGCGAACTCGAGCAGTTCCCTTCCGAAGGGCGGAACGATAACGACCCGTTCCGCGCGTTCCGTCTTGGTTCCTCGCAGCCGCACCCGCCCAGTCGAGACGTCGACGTCCTCGAGACGCGCCCGGAAAACCTCCGACCGCCGTGCGCCCGTGGCCAAAGCGAAGGCGACAGCCGCCGCCCTGTGAACCTTTAGGCTTGCGCACAGCTTGGACGCCTCCTCTGCGGTCAGGGCCACTTTTGCGAGGCTCGTACTTCGGTGAGAAGCCGACGGGGAGCACCTCGCCCGGGTCCTTTCGAAACTCACCCCGCCGGCGCGCGCGCTTGAGCACTTGCCGCAGCGCGACGAGTTCCTTGTGAATCGTGCTCGCTGTAACAAGACGAGTCGGCGATCCATTTTCGTCGAACGCTACCGGTTCCTTGGCCCTAGCTTCAATGAAGCCATCCACAAGACGGGCGTTGATGTCGCCGAGCGGAAGGTCGGCTCCAAGAATGCGGTTGAGGACGCCGCACTTCTGTCGATACATCTGCCGGGTATCCTCGGACAGTTCCCTTCGGCCAAGCTCAGCGAGGAAACCGACTACCGCGCTGCCGAGCGTCGCGGTTTG
>CAZVPE010000078.1:0-4267 GCA_964628155.1 uncultured Polyangiaceae bacterium
GCGGCCATTCGGTTTTCTCGCTCGCGTGCGTCGCGCGACAAAGCCACTGAGCCAGGCTCGGTTGAGCGAGCCCCTTCTGCGGCGCGATCGAGGGAGTGCACTCTGTCGGGATTTCGAAGAGCCGCACCCACGCCGGCAATGGCCGTGACCCCTGCCGGGCGTCGTCGCCGAGGCGTGGTACCCTCTGGCGGTGATTTTCGTCAGCCGGTCGGAGAGCGTTGTCCCGAGCGAGCAAGCGCTGGGCCTCGAGCGCGCTTCGCGCCCAGGGCTGGACCGCGCGCGCGCGCTCACCGACGCGGCCGCGGGGGCGGCAACGTGATTCGCTGGTGCTCGTATTGTCAGGCGTTCGTGGGGGAGGATCGTCCGTACGACGACCCCTCCCTCACCCACGGGATATGCCCCTCCTGCGCCGTCCAATTCGCGCGCGGCGACGAGCTGGTCGACATGACGGAACGGGTCCGAGACCTGATGAACCGGATCTTCGCGTGCGCCTCCCGTGCCGACGAGAGAGCCATTCCGGGCCTCATCGCGGAGGCTGGGACCGCAGGTCTGTCGCCAGCCTCCATGCTCGTAGGCTTCTTGCAACCCGCGCTCTACCGCGCCGGGCGCGCGTGGCAAGAAGGGTGCATGTCCGTCGTCGAGGAGCACCGGTTCACCTTGTGGTGCGAGCGCTTCCTCGCCCAGCTGCCCCCTCGGGCGCCGGTGACGCCGGTGGATCTGCTCATCCTGCTCGCGCCGGGGAACGCCCACTCGCTGGGTGCGCGCTTTGCAGCGGAGTTCCTCGATGCGCGCGGGATCTGCACGCAGGTGGTCGTGCCCGAGATCCCCGTCTTCGAGGCGGCGAAGGAGATCGAGCGACTGCGCCCGTTGGTGGTGGGGTTCTCGTGCGCGCTTTCCTCGTGCCTTCCGGAGGCCGACAGGGTCGTCGCCGATCTCCGTGCCCGCATCGATGCGAGCTGGCAAGGGACCTTCGTGCTCTCCGGTCTTGCGCTGCGGGCGCCCAATGCCTCGTGGACGAGCGCGGCCGGAGCGGTTGTTGCGGTCACGCTCGATGACGTCGAGCGCTTGGTCACGACGTTCCGACTCCCAGAGCCGAAGCCGCTCCCGCCTCAGTCTCCACGGCCCCCAATCCCATGATCATCGCCTTCCTCGGCTCGGTCCGTGGCGGCCGGGTTTCATCCGTCCAGCACCTCGCGGACCTTGTTGGTCAGCGTGGTGGGCGTGATCGGCTTCCGAAGAAAGGCGATCCCCGGGTCCAACTCGCCGCGACCAACGACGGCGTCGTCGGTATAGCCGGACATGCAAAGGACTTTCATCGCCGGTCGTATCGGCGCGATCCGCCTGACCAGTTCGGGCCCGCTCACGTGCGGCATCACCACGTCGGTGAGCAAGAGATCGATCGGCCCCGGGTGCTTCTCGGATAGCGCGAGCGCCTCGCGCCCGTCGGGGGCAGCAATGACACGATAGCCTCGGCGCTCGAGAACGCCGCGCACGACCCCGCGCAGCTGCTCGTCGTCCTCGACCAGGAGGATCGTCTCGGAGCCGCTCGGTATCATCGCGGCCACGGAAGGTCGCCGCCCGTGGACCTCCCCTTCCACCACCGGAAGGTATACCTGGAAGCAACTACCTTTTCCCGGTGCGCTCTGGAGCCCGATGCGTCCGCCGCTTTGCTGGACGATGCCAAAGACCGTCGACAGACCGAGGCCCGTGCCCTTGCCCCTCTCCTTCGTGGTGAAAAAGGGCTCGAAGACGCGCGCCTGCGTCGCCTCGTCCATCCCTGTGCCGGTGTCGCTCACGGCGAGGAGCACGTGCGGCCCCGGCTTGGCGCCGAAGTGCTCGCGCGCGTAGGCCTCGTCGAGCACCACGCCGGAGGTCTCGATCGTGAGCGTTCCGCCGGCGGGCATGGCGTCGCGGGCATTCACGACGAGGTTCATGAGCGCCTGCTCGAACGAGCCGCGATCGACCCTCACTTTCCCGATCGAGGGCGAAAGCCTCGACACGAGCTCCACGTCCTCGCCGACCATGCGGTGGAGCATCTTCTCCACGTCGGAGATGACGTCGTTCAGGTCGAGGACTTTCGGCTCGATCACCTGCTGCCGACTGAACATCAGGAGCTGCCCCGTGAGGGCGGCGGCCCGGTCCGACGCCTTGAGGATCTGCTCGACGTCGGCGCGTGACGCGTCGCCGGACTCGAGCTCCGTGAGGAGGATGTCCGCGTAGCTCAGGATCACCGACAGGATGTTGTTGAAGTCGTGCGCGACGCCGCCCGCGAGCCTTCCGACCGCTTCCATCTTCTGGGCCTGCCGGAACTGCGCGTCGAGAGCGGCGATTGCCTCGGCGGCCTTCTTGCGCTCGGTCAGATCGACCGAGAAGGAAATCCTCTGCTCGCCCTGCTGAACGTTCGCCACGCCGACGAGCGCCGACACACGCGTCCCGTCCTTTCGGAAGTACTCCTTCTCGCGAGGCTTCGCGCGGCCCAGCCGAAGGAGCTGCTCTGCGGCCTCCGCGTTCCAGTGGGCCCACTCCGGCGGCGTGACATTGTTCCAGTCGATCCGGCCGGCCGCGAAGTCTTCGTGTGTATAGCCGAGCATCGCGAGAAACGCGCTGTTCGCCTGGTAGACGGTGCCGGATGCGTCCGCGACGACGATCCCGATGATCCCCGACTCGAAGAGCGCTGCGAACCGCTGCTGGGAGACAACGAGCGCGTCGTCGAGGGCCTTGCGGTCGGTTACGTCGCGGATGTTGGCGACGACTGCGCCGATCTCGGGACGGTCGAGCAGGTTCGTCGCGATGACCTCGATCCAGCGAACCGTTCCGTCGGGACGGACGAGCCGCCGGACGGCTGGTGGGGGGGATGACCGCTCGAGTACCTTCCGCCGGTGCTCTGCCGCCAAGGGCAGATCGTCGGGGTGCGTATACTCTCGGAAATGCGTCCCGACCAGCGCGGACGCCGCGCGCCCGAACATCCTCGCTGCGGAGGGGCTTACATACGCGATCACGCCCTCGGCGGTGCTCAGCAACACCCCGTCGGCGCTGTGCTCGACCATCGCCTGGAAGCGGATTTGCTCGGCGAGGGCATCTGCCTCCGCGCGCTTGCGCGCCTGCACGCGCTCGGTGACGTCGCGGATCGCGCTCGACACCATGGGCCCCTCGTCGGTTTCGATCGGGCTCAAGCTAATCTCGACCGGGAACTCGCTGCCGTCTTTGCGAATCGCGTAGAGATCGAGGCCAGAGCCCATCGTGCGGGTGGTCGGCTCTCGAAAGAAGCCGCTCCGATGCGCAGCGTGGCCAGCGCGAAAGCGCTCCGGGAGCAGTATCTCGAGCGGCTCCTGGACGAGCTCCCCGCGCGAATAGCCGAAGAGCTTCTCCGCTTGTTCGTTCACGACCACGATGCGCCCGGTCCCGTCGGCCACGAGCATCGCGTCGGGAGCGGCGTCGAGCAAGCTGCGGAACTTCGTCTCGACGGCCACCTGCGCGCTCCCAGCCGTGAGGTTCCTGCAGCGGACCGCGATGAAGGGGCGCTCGGCAGCGGGGCTGACGAGCCGGTAGGCGATGCCGACGAGGACGAGCGACCCGTCCTTGCGCGCGCGCGCACTCTCGAAGTGGATCCGGCCCTCGACGAGCACCTCGGCGCGCTTGCTCCGGGCCTCCTGTCGTCGGTCGGCCGGCACGACGAGGTCGTCGATCGACCGTCCGAGAGCCTCGGCCCGCTCGTACCCAAAGAGAGCGGCCGCGGCCCGGTTCCAGAAGAGCACCGTGCCTTCCGGAGAGAGGGCCAAGAGCGTGTCGTGCGACTCGTCCACGAGAGTCGCTGCGAAGTCGATTCGCGACAGATCCTGTGCGCGGCTGAGCATGCCCCCCTCCAACCCGTCAGCATAAGGCCAACGGGACGCGGCACGCGGTCAAAAGGCAAACCGCTCTAGCGAAGGCGTGCGGAGCGAGCTCGGAACGACGCCCACCGCGCTGCCGGCTGCGCTCGGCTGACACACGGAGCCGTTTGTCGAACGGTCGCAGAGTGCGCGCAATGTCGGGTACGATGGGGCCATGGCGACCAAGAAGGCCACGAAGAAGGGCACAAAGAAGGCGCGAGCGGCGGTCAAAAGGGGCCTCGTCGCTCGCCCCGCGAAGAAGGCCGCGCCGCGTCCCGCGAAGAAGAAGAGCGCACCGGGCCCCGCGAAAAAGGCCGTGGCTCGTCCGGCCAAGAAGGCCGTGGCTCGTCCGGCCAAGAAGGCCGTCGCTCGTCCGGCCAAGAAGGCCGTCGCTCGTC
>CAZVPE010000078.1:4367-22023 GCA_964628155.1 uncultured Polyangiaceae bacterium
GCTCGTCCGGCCAAGAAGGCCGTCGCTCGTCCGGCCAAGAAGGCCGTCGCTCGTCCGGCCAAGAAGGCGGCGCCTCCGCACGCGAAGAGCACGGCGTCTCGCCCGGCCCCCACGCCGAAGCGGGCGCCCAAAGCCCCGCCCAAGACAGCGGCGAAGAAAGCGACCCGTGCCGCCGCCACCGCCGGTGCGGCGAAAACCATTCTCCACCGCGAGGACCGCCCCGGGCACTTGGATCCGCGTTACGTTGCAAAGCTTCGCGAGCAGAGCGGGCCGACGGAGCGCGGTCCGCGCGCGTTCATCGATTCGCCGCGAAGTCCGCAGGACGACCTCGCCGAGGAGCTCGGCGAAGAAGCCGTCGAGAGGGCGACATCGGGCGAGGACGAGGAGGGGGCGCTCGAGGAAGTCGTACCGGAAGAGCAGGGGGGACCGTTCGTCGAGACCAACGCCGCACAAGAATTTGCCCAGGGCATCGACGCGTCGAACCCGAAGGGGGCCAAGCGCGAGCCGTTCCCGCGAACGTAGCGAGCCGGGGTCCAGGTGGATCGCGATGGAATTGCCAGCCGGTACGCGCGGGTCCGTGCGCGGACGGCCGCCCTTTCCGAGCCGCTCTCGGCGGAAGACGCGATGGTCCAATCGATGCCGGATGCGAGCCCGGCCAAATGGCATCTGGCGCACACGACCTGGTTCTTCGAAGAGTTCGTGCTGGCGCCCTTCGACCCGTCGCACCGCTGGGACGACGAACGCTGGCGCGTCCTCTTCAACTCTTATTACGAAGGCGTGGGTCCGCAGCACACGCGTTCCGCCCGCGGGCTCTTGTCGCGACCTTCGCTGGCGGAGGTGCGTGCCTGGAGACGCTCGGTCGACGACCGCATGGCCGCGCTGCTCGCGCGCGCCGACGACGCCGCGTTGGCGGTCACGCTGCTCGGCACCCACCACGAAGAGCAGCATCAGGAGCTGATCCTGGCCGACATCAAGCACGCGCTCTGGAGCAATCCGATCCATCCGCCTTACACGAGCGACGCGCCCACGGACCGAGCGAGCGACGCGGCCGCGTCCCTCCCGCTCGTTTGGACCGCGTTCGACGAAGCCCTCGTCGACATCGGCGCGGACGGCGCGGCGTTCGCGTTCGACAACGAGACTCCTCGGCACCGGGGGCTGGTGGAAGGGTTCTCGCTGGCCTCGCGGCCGGTGACGAACGCCGAGTACGCCGCGTTCATCGCGGACGGCGGCTACGAGAAAACGGGCCTGTGGCTTTCGGACGGATGGGCTGCGGTTCAGGCGGGCCGCTGGCGCGCGCCGCTCTACTGGGATGCGGACGACGGGAGTCCCCGGGAGCGGCGGGTCTTCGGTTTGCGCGGCTGGCGACCGATCGAGCCCGAGGCTCCTGTCTGCCACGTGAGTTTTTTCGAGGCGGACGCGTACGCCCGCTGGGCCGAAGCGCGGCTTCCGACGGAGAACGAATGGGAAGCTGCGGCGCAGGGTCGGCCGGTCGACGGAAACTTCGTCGAGAGCGGCCGATGGTCACCGGCGCCGGCGATGGGTCCAGGCGTGGCGCAGCTCTTCGGCGACGTCTGGGAGTGGACCGCGAGCGCCTACCTGCCGTATCCGCGCTTTCGTCCGCTCGGCGGGCCGCTCGGCGAATACAACGGCAAGTTCATGAGCGGCCAGATGGTCCTACGTGGAGGCTCGTGCTTCTCGCCGCGGGATCACCTTCGTGCCACGTATCGCAACTTCTTTGCTCCCGGCGCGCGCTGGCAGATGAGCGGGTTCCGTCTGGCGCGGGACATCTAGAGCACCGAACGGTTTGACTCCCGTCGGCTTTGCCGCGATCTTCTTCTGACCAGGCGACGACGAGATCTGCTTTCACTCGAATGGCGGGTCGCTTGCGCTCGTGCGCGCTCATGACCATACTCGTGACCATGAGCGTACCGAAGATCCGCGTTCCGGCGGAGGTACAAGCGGGTGAGTTCAAGGCGAAGTGTCTCGAGCTCATGGACACCGTCGCCCAGACAGGGGCTACCATCCTGATCACCAAGCGCGGCAAGCCCGTCGCCCGCCTCGTGCCTGTGTTCGACCTTTCGGGCTCGGTTTTTGGTTTCGCCAAGGGTGCGTTCGAGGAGCTTGGCGACATCGTCGCTCCGGTGGCGTCCGAATGGGTGCCGAGCGAGGAGGAGTTGGCGTTGCTCGGCCAACGGGACGCCAACCGCGCGCGCAAGCGGGGAAAGCGTCCCGCGCGCGCCGCCCGATGATCCTCCTCGACACCCACATCTTCGTGTGGCTCGCCGAGAATTCGCCGAAGCTCGGACCGAAGGCGCGGCAGCGCATCGACCGCGCGATGGCCCGGAGGGATCTCCATGTATCGGCCATCTCCTACTGGGAGCTCGGGATGCTGGTGGCCGCGAAGCGATTGCGACTGGCGCGCGATCTGGCCGAAGTGCGCTCGACGGCGGAGCGCGCCGGGCCGAGAGAGCTCGCCGTCGACGGCGAGATTGGCATCGTCGCATCCCGCCTCGCGGCGCTACATGGAGATCCCGCCGATCGTATCATCGTAGCGACCGCGCTCTGCGCGGGTGCGACTCTCCTGACGGCCGATCAGCGGCTGCTCTCCATGACCAGCGGCCCGGCCTGCGTCGACGGGTCCCGATAAGTCGGGCCCGGGTCTGCCGCTGGAAAGTGCTATCCGTCTGCCATTCGGAGGAACTCGCATGGACGTAACGCACTTGGGACGCAGCGGCCTCAAGGTCAGTCGCATCTGCCTCGGGACGATGAACTTCGGGCCAGAAACCGAAGAGGCGGACGCGCACCGGATCATGGACCGTGCGATCGACGCGGGAATCAACTTCTTCGACACGGCGAACGTCTACGGATGGGGAGAGAACAAGGGTCGCACGGAATCGATCATCGGCCGCTGGCTGGCTCAGGGCGGCCGCCGCGATCGGGTCGTTCTGGCCACGAAGGTCTACGGCCCGATGTACGACGGACCCAACGGCGGTCGCCTGAGCGCGTACAGCATTCGTCGCGCTTGCGAGGACAGCTTGCGCCGACTTCAAACCGACCGCATCGACCTCTACCAGATGCACCACATCGACCGCGAGACGCCGTGGGAGGAGGTCTGGCAGGCGATGGAACTGCTCGTCGCCCAAGGCAAAATCATCTACGCAGGGAGCAGCAACTTCGCGGCGTGGAACATCGTTCAGGCCAACGAAGCCGCCGCGCGTCGCTCGTTCTTGGGCCTCGTGTCCGAGCAGAGCCTCTATCACCTCGGCGCCCGGACCATCGAACTCGAAGTCGTGCCGGCGTGCCGCGCGTACGGCGTCGGAATCATTCCGTGGTCGCCGCTCGGCGGCGGCCTACTCGGCGGTGTGCTCAAGAAGGCCGCGTCGGGCCGGCGCGCAAGTGAGCGCCTCCAGAAGGAAGTCGAGAAGCATCGCACGAAGCTCGAGGCGTACGAAAAGCTCTGCGCCGAGATCGGGGAGAAGCCGGCGAACGTCGCGGTCGCTTGGCTTCTCGGGCGGCCCGGCGTGACCGCCCCCATCGTCGGCCCTCGCACGCTCGAGCAGCTCGAGGACGCGCTGCACGCCGAGAGGCTCAAGCTTTCGAGCGAAGTGACGAGCAAACTCGAATCGATATGGCCGGGTCCCGGCGGTCAGGCCCCCGAGGCGTACGCTTGGTGAGTGGCGCGCGAACGCGCCCCGGCGGGGAGAGCGCGGGCGACTGGAGAACGGTGGCCGAGGTTCTCCGCGCCCGTGCCGGCCACTCCGTCATTGTCCCAGGGTCGCCTGGATGCGTTGCGCTTCTTGGAGGTGTCGGTCCACCTTCGTACGGACGGTCTGCAGCTCCGACTTCAGGTCGGAGCTCTTCACGGCGGGGATGATCCGATCGATGAGCTCGAGCGCACTATTCAGGTGCCGCACCTGCGCGTCCATGAAGCTGCGATCGAAGTCTCGGCCGTGCATGCTCTGGAGCGTCGAGATGTCGTTCTGCGTATCGGTCTTGAGTTGATTGCTGAGCGCGCTGTCGGTCGGAGTGAGCTCTAGCCGCGTAAAGAGCGCGCTCTCCTTGTTCTGCACAGCTCGGTGCGAGCCGACCATTTCTCGCGCGAAGCGCTTGACGTCGTTCGTCGAACCTTTGTTCTGGCCGAGGAGCGCCTCCTGGATCCTTCCTTGATTGATCGCCTGAAGCACGCCGGCGAACTGGGCATCGCTCAGACTCGAGACATCCGTCGAGCCGCCCATCGTGTTGGTCGCACCCGTCGAGCCAGTCGTCCCCGAGGTGCCGTACTGCGAGCCCCCGCTGCCGTATGCACTCCCGGATTCTCCTCCGGACTGCCCGCTCGATCCCATCGTGCTGCGCGGAGCGCCGCCGGGGTTATCCATCGTTTCGGAAGCGGACGCACCCGTGCCGGTCGCTTGCGAGCCCGAAGTTTCGCCCGCTCCTGTCGTTGCCGAGGGGCCGGACTGCGTCGAGCCGGTCGCTCCCGTTTCGCCCGCACCAGGCTGTCCCATGGGCGCGCCGTATTGTTCGGGCGTCGTCTGCGCGGACTTCGGTGCATTGGCCTGTGATGACTGGTTCGTGCTGCCGCACGCCGCGAGCGCGAGAACGGACGCGACCGCTGCAAGCTTGGACAGCGAACTGTTCGAATGATTCATGCATGACCTCCTGGTCGCGGCGGGCGTCCTGCAATCGGGATACCTCGTGCGTCTTGGGGCCGGACAAAGATCCACCGGCGTTTCGATGATCCGCAGTGCCACGGCGGGGCAAAGTCCACCGTGGCGCGGCCGCCGTTCGGCGACGTCGAGGAGCTGCCCGGAGCGCCGGCGTGCCGGGCGAAGCTCGGTACCATTCAATGGGGCGCTGTACTAAGAAGCCGCGCCTGATGGGATCGATTCACTTCGCACGGACGTCGGTCGCCCTTGCGCTCGCGACGATGGCTTGCCAGACCCGTGGCGACTCCCCAGGTGGCGGTACCCGCCCGGTCCCGGTCGAGCACGCCGCCGACCGACACGTGCGGATGGTCTACGGGCCCGCAGCGGGAGACCTGCCCTCGGCCGTTCGCGACGAGATGGCGAGGGCGGCCGCGGAGCGACGGCGCGTCGTCGTCTACGTCGGAGCGGAGTGGTGCGAGCCATGCAGCAAGTTCCTGCAGGCCGCCGCCAGCGGCGAGCTCGACGCGGAATTCGGGGAGGTCACGTTCCTTCGGTTCGAGTCCGAGCGCGACCGCGAGCGCTTGAACTCCGCCGGCTACACGTCGCGCTACATTCCGCTCTTCGTCTTACCCACGCTGGACGGCATCTCCTCGGGCAAACAAATCGAGGGGGGCATCAAAGGAGACGGGGCGGTCGAGGAGATCGCTTCTCGTCTGAAGCAACTACTCGAGAGCTGAGCGCCTTTCCGAGCGGAGGGCCAGGTTCGATCGAAGAAGCGCCGTGGCGCAGGTCCACGCGATCAATCCTGTGGCGATCACCGCGAGGTCGCCGCCGCGCCCGGCCCCGTTCGCTGCGGCGCCGAACGACGCGAGAGCGACGAACGCCGCGTTGTTGCAAGCATGCGCGGCGATCGACGCGCGGATTCCGCCGAGACGCTCGCTCACCCACCCGAGAAAGACCCCTGCGACGAACGCGACGAGTCCCTGGGCGAGATCGAAATGCATCAGTGCGAAGCCGAACGCCGTGACCAGGATTGAAGGCCAACGTCCGAGACGCGCGCCGAGTCCGGTCTGGATGAGACCGCGGAAGAACGTCTCCTCGGCAGCGCCAGGGGCGATCGCAATCGTCGCAACCGCCATCGCAAAGCCGCCCGGAGACAGCCGATCGAGCGCGTGGGCGATGGCGCCCATCGTCCCCCGTCCACCCCAGCCCAACAAATCGTCGACCGCGCCGCATGCGAGACTGAGACCGACCAACCCTGCGATCGCTGCGATCAAGCCCGCCACGCTTGCTCGGGTACGCCCCAAGCGCAAGCGCGCGCGCACTTCGCGCGTTTCCAGCCTCGCGACCGCGAAGGCGACGGACGCGAGGACCCCGGCCGAAACGAGCGCTGCCGTCATGATGCCGGGAGCGGAGACGGCAAACTGCACGGCCTCGTCGGAGATTCGGCCGGGCTGGTTGCGGGACCGGACCGAGGCCACCCCGAAGACGACCGCGCTCGTCGCGACGACGACGAGTGAAACCGCGACTGCGTACACGACGAGGAGTCGCCATATCGCGGCACGGGGCGGGCGGCGGTCGGGTTGCAGGGAGGCCCTCAGTCGGCTCGGGGGAGCTCTGCGGAGTGTTCGCGGAGGCGAATGCCATTCACCGTCGACTCGAACCAGGGAGAGGCCGCGCCGCACTGCGTACAGACGAAGCGGTAGGCGCCCGCCGATGCGTCCACGGACAGCGCCAAGTGAGATCCGTCTATCGGGCAGGGAACAACGGCGCCGGTGCGAAAGCGATCCCAAGCCGCACGCAGTTCGTTGGTCGCGCCGAGGGGCGTCCGCGGACCGTGGAGAGGCGGAGCGTTACCCATGGCGTCCATGTCTTACCGTCGTTGTGTACGACCCACCACTGTTCGCGGTTGCGAACGGAGGGTTTTACGTCTTCACGTTGCGCCTCGATAGCCATTGGCTCGCGGCCTGTGCGACGGCGCCCGTGACGTTCTTGCTCCGGGCGATCGCCTTGAGTTCGTGCTCGCGCAAGTGCGGAATGAGCTTTGCCGCGAACGCGAACGGCGTACGCGGGTTCTGCGTGAGATTCAACTTGATCTGGTGCGAACGCGTCCACTCGCGATCGAGCGCGATGATGCGCAGGACCTCTTCGGACACGTTACGGCTCGCGCTGATGCGCACGACCTCGCTCTCTTGAATGCTCGGGCTACGGACCGCGGCCTGAGCGACCAGGCGGTTCGAATCGCGTACGAGAAGAAGGCGCTCGGCGGCCGTCCCCAGCATCGCCCGTCGAATTTTTTGCGATACGGTCATGCTCCCGAGCCGGGCGTGGAGGGGAAGAAACTTTTCGTCCACCACTTCGTCGCCGCTCTCGTCGTCGATACGATGGGTGTCCTCGACCGCTGCGTCGACCGGTGCCAGATTGGCCGCTTCTTCGGTCTCCTTGAACAGCACGTCGTCGGGCGTCGGCTCCCCGCACGCCTCGGCGATGAGCTCCTGGCCGATCGCCGCCGCAGCTTCCCGGTACGCCGGAATTCCCTTGAGCTCGACCTTGTTTCGCACCGCGAGCTCGAGCACGCGGTCCGCGGTCGACATGCGCGTGGCCTTGTTCATGTAGAGCTTTTCGATGATCCCCGGGTGGGCAAGGAGCCTCTCTTCGTTGGTCGCCACGAGCTCGGCCACTTCCTCGCTCGCGAGGGCGGCGACTTCGGCGACGGCGCCGGGCGGAAGGCGCGGGTGCCCGAGGACTTTTTCCATGATCGCCGCGTTGCTCGCGTATTGCGTCGCGATGAGCGCCAGCACGCCGGGCGGCAGATCGCCCGCGAGCGCGCCGCTGAGCACGGGCCCTGGGAGTTTGCCGAGCGTCGCGGCGGCGATGGCGGCGATCTTCGCGTCCGCCGATTCCGAGAGCAGCGCGATGACCGTGAGCGCGTCGCCGGGCTTGAGGCCAGGGGCGACGCCCTTCGCGGCCATCTGTCTCATCGGCGCTGGGGCCGAGGGGTCCAGGATCTTGCGCGCGGCGGGCGCAATGGCGTCGAGGTCGACCGGAGGCTGCACTCGCCGGTAGCTATCAGGGCTGCAAGGGCGCGCAAGCCATGCAAAACCTCGTGGGGGAGGGGAACGTCGATGCGCCCCGAACGCGGCCGGGCAATCGCGAAGCCCACTTTGCTGGCAGGGGTCATGACGCCACCCGCGCCCACCTTCTCGCCCCGTTGGCCAAAATTGACGGTCATCGACGAAGGGCACTCTCTCGACCGCGACGATTCCTGAGCGCGGCCGCTTGACACGCTAGGTCAGGCCCTTCCATGCTCTCGTGGGAGCCCGTGGCAAAGCAGAAACTGCTACTCGTCGACGCTGACCCGCGCAGCGTCCGCGTGCTCGAAGTGAGCCTGAAGAAGGCGGGATACAGCGTCACGACGGCCACCGACGGTCTCGACGCGCTCGCGAAAATCGAGTCGCTGACGCCGGACCTCGTGCTCAGCGACACCCGGCTCCCCAAGCTCGATGGCTACACTTTGGTTCGCAAGCTCAAAGAGCGTCCCGAGTGGGCGGCGATTCCGGTCGTCTTTCTCACGAGCCAGAAGTCCATCGAAGACAAGATCCGCGGCCTCGAGCTCGGGGTCGAGGACTACTTGACGAAGCCGATCTTCGTCCGCGAGCTCATCGCCCGGGTGAACCTGCTGCTCGCACGGCGCACGCAAGAGAACATCGCTGCGAGCAAGTCTCCGGCCTCGGGGCGGACACGCTTCACGGGGTCGACGCAGGACATGGCCGTCGTGGATCTCTTGCAGACGTTCGAAGTCTCTCGCAAAAGCGGCGTCGTTCACCTGCGCGGCGGCGCGCAGGAAGCTCACATTTACTTCCGAGACGGCAAAGTCGTCGACGCCGAGCTTGGACGCCTCCGGGGTGAGGAGGCGATCTATCGTTCGCTCATTTGGAACGAAGCGGAGTTCGAGGTCGAGTTCAAGGCGGTCGCAAACGAAGAGATCATCGACGGATCCACGCAGGCCCTCCTGATGGAGGGGATGCGTCGCGTCGACGAGTGGGGTCGGCTTTGCGAGCAGCTTCCGCCCCTTTCCACGTTGTTCGAGATCGACCACAAGCAGCTCCTCGAGCGGCTCAACGAGATCCCGGACGAGCTGAACGGAATCTTGCGCCTCTTCGACGGAAAGCGAACGCTCGCCGACGTGGTCGACGACTCGCCCTTCGAAGACCTGTCGACTCTGTCGACGATTACCAAGCTCTACTTCGAAGGTTTGCTCGTTCCGCAGCACAGCGACCACGGCAGCGAGGCGCAGTCGGATGCCGACATCGTCGGCGAGCCGCATGCGGCCGAGCTGGAAAGCCAAGTCCCTGCCGTAGGATCGAGCGGCGAGATGGCCGTCGTGCCCGCATCCGATCCGGCTGTGGTCGGACCGCTCACGCCACCGGCCATGGTTCGAGCCGCGGAGGCGGGCGCCGGCAGTCCATCGGAAAAGAAAGACACGGTCGCCCGGTCATCGGAGGCCGCCCCGTTGAGCTCGCGCACAGGTACGCTTCACGGGATCCAACCCGTCCCGGCGCCTTCGGGGGTCGACCGCAAGGCTCCCCAGGCCGTTTCCCAAGCGCAGCCGCGCGGGGCGGCGGCGGTTGCGTCCACGACGAATGGCGTACACGAGAAGTCGTTTGGAACGGACGAGGAGCACCTCCGCCCCGGTTCCTCGGCGAGCGAGGCGACGCACGAAAAGTCCTCCGCTTCGATGGCCGTCAATGTGCCGACTCGAGAGGGTGCTCCAAAGGCCCCCCCGCTGGTCGGGACTGTGCCCGGAGTCGGACCTCGTAAGTCCGCGCCCGATGCGGGTGCGGAGTCGAGGTCGCGCTCTGAAGACGAGGTCCGGATCGCCGGGCTGCCGGGCGGTCGTGTGCCGACGAAGATGGTTCTCGCGGCGGCCGCGGCTCTCGCGGTCATCGTCGTCGTCGCCGGCGGACTCCGCGGCGCCGGGTCGCAGCAGTCGAGCGATTCGCAGGGTCCACGCGGCGCCTCGGCTGCGAAGGAGGCCACGAAACCGGCAGAACCCGGCCCGCCGCCGCCTCCGGTCGTGTCCGCAAGCGCGGAGGCCCCTGAAGTCGTGGCGCCCCCGGCGACCGCAGCCGCGCCCGTTTTGAACGTTGCACCGACGCCCCCGATAACCGCGCCTCCCGCGTCTCCGGTGGCGTCCGCTCCCGTCCGAGCGCTCCCGCCGCTCCCGCCGTCTCAGACGAATGCGGGCCCCGGCGCGACGGCGCCCGCCGCTACTCCGAGTGTGACGCCCCAGCCGCCCCAGGCCCGTGGCGAGGCGCCGCTCGACACCCGTCCGCAGCCAGCTCAAGTTGGATCGCTCGTCGCGCAAGCGAGCCGCGCGCTCGCGGAGGGCGCAACGGCACGGGCGGTCGAGCTCGCGCGGCAAGCGACCACGGCCGCACCGACCGACGCCAACGCGTGGCTCACACTGGGCGCAGCGTACAGCGCGATGGGCAACGCGAGCGCCGCGCGGGACGCGTATCGGAGCTGCGTGGCGCACGCGAAAACGCCAAATGTCAGTGAATGCCGCATGATGTCCCCGTAGAAGGGCCGCGCTTTTCGCCGATCCCGGCGCGATGCCGGCGTCGGCTCGCTGCGGCGTACAGTCGTACGCCTCGCTCGCCTCCTTGGCCTCGCTTGGGCTCGGCGAAAATCGCGGCCCTTCTACTCTTCCCGACGCTAGGGGGGAGTTCGCTTGCTTGCGCTCGGCGGGAATCGCGGCCCTCTTACTCTTGGGCAACGACGGGGGGGCCGCGCACTACTTCCGCCGAGTCGAATCGATCGAGCCGGAACGAGCGCTGGTCCCCCGTTTCCACGTCTACGCAAGTGAGGAGCGTCATTTCCGGCTGCATGAGCACTTGCTTCAGGCGAACGGTGCGACATCCGGTGGATCCGTCGGCCCTTCGGTAGCGGACGCGAACCGCTAGCCCGGAAAACCACGCTTCCTCGATGGCGCGCCGGACGCGCGGAGGGCAAGTGGCGCGCGGGATGGCCGCGAACTTCAGCGCCTCCGCGTGAGCGAGCGCCTCGCGCTGGGCGCCTGCAGAAAGCGCGGCGCGCACCTTGTCGATCGCGCTGGCGACCGTGTCCACGAACGGCACGAGGCGCGTCTCGGTCGCGAAGCGGCCGAGGACGACGAGAAGCGCCGCCTCACGGGGGGTGAAGTTGACCGGGGGCAGCGTATAGGTTCGATCGATCGCGTAGCCGCCGCCGGGGCCGCGCTCCGCCTGGAGCGGGACCGAGGCGTCGCGCAGCGCGTCGAGGTCGCGATAGATCGTTCGGACCGTGACGCCGAATCGGTCCGCGAGCTGCTCCGCCGTGACGCCGGTGCGGCGGGCACGCAAGTAGTCCGCGAGGGCAAACAGGCGAGACTTCTTCGGCATTGAAGTCCAAATCCTGACACAATCATGACGCCGCCGCGATGCCGAAGAATCCGGCGCTCGAGGCGGCGTCTCCGGACGTGCCAGGTCACGTCGAACTATTGAGTCCGACTCGATTGCCTTCCGTGTCGACGACGATGGCGATGAAGCCGTCCGGGCCGATCGGTGTCTTCGGCAGCAGTAGCGTGGCGCCGGTCTTCGTCACGCGCGACAAGATCGCGTCGAGCTGCCCGTTCGCGTTCAGGTAGACGAGCGTCCCTCCGCCCGCCGAACGTTTGGGATCCTGCACCAGCGCCCCGCTGACGCCCGGCGGTTCGTAGGGAAAGACGCCGTACGGCATCCCGCCGAAGACTTCGCGCTTCAGTTTGGCGCCGAGCAGCGCCTCGTAGCAGGCCACTGCTCGGTCCATGTCGTGAACGGGAATCTCGAACCAGTTTAGTGCATTCATCATGGGATCCTCTTCGTGTGAGACGAGCGGCGCCGCGCCGCCTTCGTCGATCCGATGGGTACCCGGTCAAAGTGACAGGTTCTGTCAGGATTCTCGGGTTCGCGGATCGAGCCGCCTGCCGACGAGGTCGACCACGAGGCTGCTCGCGACGATGAAAACGGACGTCACCACGACGCACGCCAGGAGGACGGGCCCGTCGCGGTGCATCGTCGCTTTGACACTCAGATCCCCCAGCCCCGGCCAGCGAAACACCGTTTCGGTCACCACCGCTCCTCCCATGAGCGCGCCGAAGTCCAGCCCGACGGCCGTCACGAGGAGCGTCAGTTCGTTGCGGAGCGCGTGGTGGATGACGACGCGCCATGGCGAAGCCCCCTTCGCTCGGGCCGTGCGGACCCAATCTTGCCGCATGAGTCCGATCATCTCGTCGCGTACGAGGCGCGTGTAGTAGGCCGCTCCGTACACGCCCAACGTGATCGCCGGCAAAACGAGGCACCGGACGTGCTCGCCGAGCGTTTGTCCGAAGCCGTCGAGCGGAAGCCACCGGAGCTTGTAAGCGAGGACGTATTGGAGCGAGAGGGCAATGAGGAACGTCGGGGCGCTGACACCCAGGAGGCTCACGCTGACCAGGGCTCGATCGAGCCGCGATCCGCGGCGCAGCGCGGCGGCAACGCCCGTGCAGAGCCCGAAGAGGACCTGCAGGAGCACGCCCGCGCTCGTCAGCGCGAACGTTCGCGGCAGGCGATCGGCAACGACGGCGGCCACCGGCTGGCGCATTTGGTAGCTCTTGCCGAAGTCGACGTGTCCGGCGAACGGCCCAAGCGGCAAGACGACCAGACAGCTCGCGTGCGTGGGGTCGCGATTCGGATCGATCACGCGCGGGCCGACGTGCACGAGGCGGCGCCAGAACTGCGCGTATTGAACGATCGGCGGCCGATCCAGTTCGAGCTGCTGGCGAATGCGGGCGACGTCGGCCGGACGGGCCTGGACGCCTGCCACGAGCCGTGCCGGGTCGCCCGGGAGAAGATTGTTGATGACGAACGCGATCGACACGACCGCCCATACGACGAGCGCGCCGTGAGCCAGACGCCGCGCGAGGCGACTCATCGACCCGAGCCAGCAGGCGAGTTGGACGCTCCGCCGGCTCGGTCGAGCCAGACCGCGCTGACGTCCATCGGCCAAACCGCGTGAGGCTTGAACCCGCGGACGTAAGGCTGCCGAACGTCGTAGAAGTGGTACGCATAGGCAAAGGCCCATGGCGCCTCGTCGCAAAGGATGTCGTTGGCCTCCCGATAGAGGGCCCTCCGGTGGTCGGGGTTCCCTTCGCGGCGAGCGCGAGCAACGAGATCGTCGAAGCGGGCGTTCGTGTAGAACGCGGTGTTGAAACTCGATTCGGATCCGATGGATTCCGTCGTGAAGAGCGGGTCGAAGAGCGAGCTCGGATCGGGGTAGTCCATCTCCCAGTTCGCCTGGGAGATCGCCACTCCCCCTGGCCTCTGCTGGAGCGCCAGAAAAGCCGGCCAGCTTACGAGTTTCAGCTCGATTCGGAGGCCGATCTTGGCGAGATCTTGCTTCAGCACCTGCGCCGTATAGACAAGGAGGCCCTGATCGTAGACCGGATAGACGATGGTCTCGGGCCATCCGCCCCGGCCCGACTCCGGATCGTACGGGTAGCCCGCCTTTCGCATGTGATCGAGCGCAGCCCGGTAGTCGTGGCGTTGGCCCTCGACTTCGGGGTCGAAGCCGGGCACGCCGGGCGGCACGAGCTGCGTCAGCACCGTGATGTATCCGGGCTTGATTGCCTTGTAATGATTGCGGTCGATCGCCGCCGCCACCGCGCGCCGAACTTCGATGTTGTCGAACGGCGGCATGCGGGTGTTCATCGATTCGCCGAGAACGGTTCGGTCTGTCTCCATGCTGCCGAGATCTTTCCAGCGCGGGTCCGCCGCAAAGCGCAATTGGTCGGCCTGGGTCATGTCGCGCAAGATGTCGAGCTGACCGTCTTCGAAGCGAAATCGCTGCGCGGTGACCTGCATGTTGCAAGTCCACTCGACTGCGTCGAGGTAAGGTCGCCCCGGCCGAAAGTACTCGTCGTGGCGCACGAGGCGCAGGCGCGTTCCGCGCTGCCAGTCGCCGGGACGAAGCTTGAATGGCCCCGCGCCGCACGGAAGCCACGTATCGAGGTAGCGGTCGCCCGCCGTCTTGCAAACGGGCCGCAACGTGGGCATCGCCAGGACCGGCAGAAAGGTGGCGTCAGGCTCGGCGAGCCGGAAGGAAAGGACGTAGCGTCCCTCGACGCCGATGCCGGTCAGGTGGTCCGCACGCCCCGCGGCGAAGGCATCGTATCCCTCGATGTTCTTGAAATAGCTCGCGTTCGGATCGGGGGTCGTCGGGTGCAGCGCGCGCTCGGCCGAGCGCTTGACATCGTCGGCGGTGAGCTCGTCGCCGTCGTGCATTCGGACGCCGGTGCGAAGGGTGAAGCGGTATGTCCGCCCTCCGTCGGCGATGTCCCAATGGTCGGCGAGCTCCGGCACCGGGCGTCCCTGGTCGTCGAAGTCGACGAGCCCCGCGAACAAGAGATGCATCGCTTGGAGCGCATACCCATCGCTGGGCCCCGCCGGGTCGAGGTTTCGGATGTCCTGGAGCCAAGCGAGGTGCAGCGTTCCCCCCCGCCGAGGCGAGGCGCCCGGCTCGTGTCCCGCCGGGATCGGCGTAGCGAGCTGCTCGCGGCATCCGATGGCGCCGCCGGCGAGTAGTGCGGCGGCCCAGGCGAACGCCTCAGGCTTGGTGCGGATCGAGCGCATCGCGCAATCCCTCGCCCAGCATGCTGAAGCCCCATACGGCAAGGAGGATTGCGACGCCCGGTGCCGCGACGAGCCAGGGAGCGCCGACGTACAAGTCCTGGCCCTCGAACAGCATCCGTCCCCAGGTTGGCGTGGGAGGAGCGATGCCGACGCCGAGATACGAAAGGACGGCATCGGCCACGATCATCTGCCCGGCAAGGATCGTCGCGCTGACGAAGAGGGGTCCGGCCACGTTGGGAAGGACATGCGAAAACAGAATTGCCATCGTCGACTGTCCGAGGGCGCGCGCGGCGACGATATACTCGAGCGACCGCACTTGCATCGTCTTGGCGCGGAGGACGCGTGCAATCCCGAGCCAGCTCGTCACCCCGAGCGTGACGAAGATCGTGACGGCGGACGACCGGTCGAGCGCCGCTCCGATCGCCATGACGAGCAAGAGGAACGGAAAGGCCAGAAGGACGTCGACCGAGCGCATGAGCCATCCGTCGATGTCGAGACGTGGCCCCCCAAAGCGCCGCGCGCCGGCTGCCGCGACTCCGGCGACGAGTCCGAGCGCCGCCAACCGTGGCCGTCCCGCCGCGAGGGCAGCGCCCGCGGCGCAGAGGCCAGCAAGGATGGGCCAGGGCACACGCGCGCGGCCGCCCTCGTTCCAGCCCGCCACGATGCCCACGAGCGCGCCGATGCCGGTGGCGATGGCCGTCGCGCAGATGCAAATCAGCAGCGAGAGCCGCCCGGCGTAAGCAAGACGCGCGAGAACGTCCCGGAACAGCCGGTCGGTGCCGAGAAGGAAGACGGCGTTCGGTCCGACGGGAGCTCCGTCCGCAGAAATGCCGCGGACGAAGTCGCTTTCGAGCGGGTCATGCGACACGAGCGCCGGACCGATCGACGCGAACGCAACGAGCGCGAAGACAATCGCGGTCCCGGCGACGGCCGCCTTGTTCTTCAAGAAACGCGAGCGCGCCTGCGCTTGCATGAGCTCAGGACCCCTTGCTGCTCACGAGGAACGCGGTCACCGCGTTCGCAAACGCCTCCGAACACTCCTCGGGCGGCGATTGCCCGCAGTCGAACACTTCGAACCGAGCTCCGCCGAGTTCGCGCGCGAGCCTACGCCCGTGTTCGACCGGCGATGCACGGTTTGCGCGGCCCCACGCGATGAGCGTCGGCGCCGTGATGCGCGGCACGCTCGCGGTGAGCGAGCGCGTATCGAGCATCGCGCACATGGTGGCGTACGCCGCTTCGCGGGCCGCCGGGGCGTCGAAGAGCTCGAAGAGGCGGTCGACGCGGCTGGACGCGGGGCCGCCTTCGGTCGGCCGCGCATCGCCCAGAAAACGATTTCGGAAGAGTGTCCGCCCGTAGAGCTGCTTGAACACCAGCGGTCCGATCACCGGCAGACTTGCGATCCGCGACAAGGCGTCGGGCCGTTGGGGGTAGACGAGCGGATTGACGAGCACGAGCTTGTTGACGACGTGAGCGTATGCCGCGGCGAGCGTGAGCGTGACGGCGCCGCCCATCGCATGACCGCAGAGCGAAACGCGTCCCAAGTCGAGCGCCGCGATGAGGTCGACCAGCGATTCGGAGAAGCCCTCGAAGTCGTAGCGGTACTTGCTCGGCGGGGGCTTCTCGCTCTCTCCGAATCCGGGCAAGTCGGGCACGATGACATGAAACCTTTCGGCCAGCCGGGGCAGGACATCGTCCCAGGCCACGCGGCTCGCGAGGTAATCGTGCACCAAAACGAGCGGCGGGCCGCTTCCTGCTTCGACGAAGCGAATGCGTGCACCGCGTGCGGCGACGTCGCGTACCAGGGGCGTTCGGGGGTCGCGACGCTCGGGCGCCATCGCGGCTGGCGTAGCACGCTCGTCTATCCGCGGCCTGCGGCCTTCGACGAAGCCGTCGGACAGGATCGGCGAGCGGGCCGCCTCGCCTGCTTTTGGGGCGCTTGCAGTCGACCCTGGCATGGATCACAATGCGCCGCATGGAAAAAGCGCTCCGCTGTACTGTCTGCACCTGGCGTGGCACGTGGGCCGAGGCGTCGGCCACGCGCGTCCAGCCGGTCGAGCTGCCGACCATCCTCATGGAAGTGCAGCGCGGCTACGAAGAGAAGCAAGCGGAAGAGGAGCAGCTCGGCGGGCACCGCCTTCCGGCCTGTCCCCAGTGCGGCCACCATACGGTGCCGGTCAAACTGCACCGCAGCCACGCCGCCGCCTGAAGCCGGCGAGTCACTCAAGCCGGGGAGGCGCGAGCCGTTCTTCGGAGATGTGACGCGATTCGCCGACCTGTTGGACGCAGCCCTCGAAGCGCCGACCGAACCTCGCCAAGAGGCGCCCTTCGAGCACTCGCTGCGGGTGTTCGAATGTGCGCTGGCGACGTTTGCGGACGCGGACTGCGCCGCGCCCACATCGGCGTGGGCGCGCGAGTTGGGCATCGAGGGGGCTTGCACCGTGGACGACGTCAAGCGCGCGTTTCGGCGCCTGGCCTTCGCCACCCACCCCGATCGTCCGGGTGGTTCGCACGAGGCTTTTCTCCGGGCCAAAGCCCTTCTCGACGATGCGCTGTCCTCGCCTCGACCGGTGCGAAAGCCCGAGCGCGTGGCCGTCCGTTATGCCGGGGCCGAGGCCAAGACGGCTCAATCCGCCCGGGTTCATTCCACCTACGCGTAGGTCCGGCCGCCCGGTCGCCCATTTGACGAGGACCCGATTTCGGGTCACTTAAGGGTCCACGATGGCGACCCTGCCCCCGACCGATGCGCGGACCGCGCGAACGAGCCTTGGCTTTGCGAAGCCGGCCGTCGTCGAGGTGTCGAGGGCATAGTCGCCGGCCGACGTTCTCCCCCGGGAGCCCCGAGTCGCCTGGCTAGGCGGGGCTCCCAGAGAGGAGATCGGACATGACGCATCCTACGAAGTGGAAACGGCACATCGCCGGGGCGCTGTGCTCGAGCGGGCGCGGCGCGGGCGGCGGCTTGTTCGGAAACCCCCGCTTCGCGACGACGATGCGTGAGCTCATGGCGCTCGCTTGGCCCATCGCCACGGCGATGGCAGGCGAGACCGTGATGGGGCTCGTCGACACGAAGCTCGTGGGCGGCCTTGGTCCAGCCGCGCTGGGCGGCGTCGGCGTTGCGATGACCATCGCGTTCGTTGGCTACATGACCGTCTTCGGGTTGATGCGCGGCGTGAAGATTTGCGTGGCCCACGCGGTCGGCGACGGCAAAGGCCACCTGGGCGTGCGCTACGCGCAAGCCGGCGTTCTCCTCGGGCTCGTGTCAGGCGCCCTCTTTTGGGCGTGGACGCGAGACGCGGGGCCGCTGCGCCCTTGGTTAGGCGTCGATGCGGCGCGCGTTGCGTAAGC
>CAZVPE010000079.1:0-12668 GCA_964628155.1 uncultured Polyangiaceae bacterium
GTAATAGCGCTCCGCGGACGCGAGCGCGTTGACCAGCGGGCCACGAGTTCCCTCCGGGCGCAAGCGCAGATCGACGCGCCATACCGCGCCGTCGGATGTGGATTCGTCGAGCGTAGCCACGAAGCGCTGCGCCACACGCGTGAAGTATTCGTGCAAAGTGCAGCCGTCGGCGCCGCCGTCGTCGGTCTCGTAAAAGAGCGTGACGTCGATATCGCTGCCCGCGTTGAGCTCCCGCCCTCCCAGTTTGCCCATTCCTACGACGACGAACGGACACGGCTCGCCCTTGGCCGTTCGCGGCGCACCAAAGCGCCCCGACGCCCAGGCAAGCGCCTCCGCGAGGGCGACCTCGCAGCAAACGTCCGCCAAATCGGCCAGTTCGCGCGCCGTGACGTCGATGTCTTGTCCCGGGTGAGGCAAGAGCTCGCGCGCGGCCACTCTCAGCTTTTCGCGCGCAGCGAAGCGGCGCAAGGCGCGCCGAACGGCTGCACAGTCCGCGTCGTCACCACCCGCCGCCTGAGCCAGGCGACGGTAGGCGCGCGCGTCGCGCGCATGTCGCAAGCCTGGGGCGACCGAAACGAGGTCCTCGGGATGAGCATGGATGAGGCTTGCGAGGGCGGGGTAAGCCACACACAGCAAGGCACCGAGCTCGATGAGATCGTCGCGCAGCGGAAGCTCCAACCGCGCCAAAGCGGCGCGGACGAGTCCGCGTGCGGGGTCGGCCGCGAGCGGAGCGACCGCCTCGGCGCGCAGACTGCGCGAGGCGGTTCTGTCGGCGGAGAACGTCACGCATCACGGTAAGTCGAACACCAAGACCTCCGACCCTGCCGCACTGGGTAGTGCCTCGTCGGGTTGGCCCGCATCGAGCCCTTCGATCGAGATCGTTCCCTGATCGCTGCCCGACGCCCCGTCCCCGCCCTTCAGCTCGATGCCATTGGCCTTCACCCGCCCGCGTGCGACGTGAATCCAGACATGCCTTCCCGGGCGCACCATGTGCTCGACCCTGTCCCCGCGCTCGAGCACGGCGGCGAGAATGCTGGCGTCGGAGTGAATCGTCACGCTCTCGTCTTGCCCTTCCGGGGACGCGATGAGCCGCAGACGCCCCCGCCTTTCCTCCCTCGAGAACGTTTTCTGCTCGTAGCTCGGGGCGATTCCAGCTTTGGCCGGAACAATCCAAATTTGCAAAAAATGTACGTTGTCGGTCTTCGACGCGTTGAACTCGCTGTGCAGCACCCCCGTACCCGCGCTCATCCGCTGCACGTCGCCCGGACGTATCACCGAGCCGGTGCCCATCGAGTCCTTGTGCTCGAGCGCTCCATCGAGCACGTAGGAGACGATTTCCATGTCGCGGTGGGCGTGTGTGCCGAATCCGCGCCCGGGCTGCACCCGGTCTTCGTTGATGACGCGGAGTGTGCGAAATCCCATGTGCTTCGGGTCGTAATAGTCGGCGAACGAGAACGTGTGCCTCGTGTCGAGCCACCCGTGGTCTTCGTGGCCTCGATCTTCCGCGCGTCGAACCGTCAACATGGTGATGACCTCCGTGTAAGGTTTCGAGGGTCGTAGCAGCGCCCGGCCAAGAAGCCACGAGGAGGGCGGGCAATGGCAAGAAAATAGGGCTGGAGGCCGCGCCGTAGTACACTCGAGATCGGATGAAGCCTCGGCGTTCCAGGGCCTCGCTGCAGACGTTCCACGCCCTTCAAGCGTCGGATCTCGCAGCTGCCATGAATGAGGCGCTCCAGAAGATCCGGATCGCTCCGGGCGACTACGCGCCCGAACTGATGGCCCCGGAAGGACCGTCCACCGCGGGAGGGGTTCAAGCCATGCAGCACCTGCGCTTGGTGCCCGCGCAAGACGGCAAGCCCACCATCGTCGTCGGTTACGCGAATCACGCCGAAGGAAAAGCAGAGCTTCGGGACTACGAGTATGTCGCTACCGTGTATCTCCAGCGCTACGGCCGGCCACTCGATCTCGACCGCGCCGCCTACGATGGGTTCGTGGCCTTTGCCAAGCAGGTTCTCGGCGCCCTTCATCTTCAGACGACCATCGTCGGACCCCCGGCCAAGTCGGGCAGCGACGCGCCGAAGGTCCGACCGCGCAGCATATCGAAAGCCGCGTCTGCCCTTCTCTTCATCGCCCTGGCAGCCGCGCTCGTCATCGGGGCATGGGCGGTGTTCGCCAGGAGATGACGCCTCGCACGCGCGATGGCCGAACCGCAATCGAAGCCATCTATTTCCAACGTTGGGATGGTCTAGAAGTCTGGCGATTTTCGACGAGAGCAAGCGAGGCCGGCGGCGAGCGCGCGGAGCCTACTTCCGTAGGCGAGCACGCTCGACGCCGGGATCGCGAAGCTATCGGCGAAAAGCGCCAGACTTCTAGGGGGAGGCCCACCAGCGGATACACAAATCATCGCTCGAGTGGCGCACCGCCATTGCCGGCGCAATGGGTCCGACCCCACCGCCCCACCCCGGCCCGGGGCCGATCGGTCGCTCCGCTTTCGGAATGACGCTCACGGACAGCGGCAAGCCCTCGGCCTCCGGACCGCAGAGATTCGCCTCGGCGCGTGTGATCCATCCTGGCCCTTCGAGAGACACGACCTGAACGCGTCCCAGCGTCAGCGGGAGATCGCCCACAATCCCGAGCCGCACGACGACGTCGCGTTCTCCCCGGGGATCCGCAGCCAGCGGCGACAGCAACGTCCGGATGCGAACCGCGGCGAGATCGGTCGCCGCGTAGGCATGGCGGAGATCCGCTTCCTTGATGTGTACGATCGCGCCCGCCATTTGGGGACGACCGAGAAGCAGCTGCGCGCTCGGCATTCGCCGAACCGCGGGCTCCACGACCAGCGCCTCGCCCACGTCTTCCGAGCCTTGTCCACGCGCCGACGGAACGCTGTCTCCTCGTGAGTCGACCGCGTCGGCCGGCACCGCGAGAAGGCGCGCGTCGATGGCCGTCGGTGTGCCTGGTGCGCCAAACGCCACGTAGAGGTCGAGTCCTCCCGCGCGCCAGTCGCCGCGCGGAAGATTGACGTCTTCGACGACGACGACTCGATCCCGAGCGGCTTCGACGCGAACGCGCGCCACGCTCGGGAGCATGGGCAGCGGCGCCGCCAGGCGTACCTCCACATGTACGGGTGGCGTCGCGGTGCGGGCCGGCTTCGCAACGGGCGGCTTCGCGTGCGCCACGGCGACGAACGCGAGCACGGATGCGAGCCCCGGGCAAAAAGCGCCTGGTGCGCCTCTCATCCCAGCGCCCTCTCGAAGGCGTGGGCGACCGCGTCCGCCCGGGTAGCAAGCATCTGTACGTCGACCGGTTCGTTCGCAGGGGCGACGCCCACGGCACGGAGATGCGCCCAGGCCCCGGGGTTTCGGTACCAATCGGAGTCGAAGCGATCCCGCAAGTTTTCCGCGAAGTGCAGCGATTCGAGAAGACCGACGAAGCGCGCAGGCTCGTCCTCTCGGGCCCGGGGCCAGGCCCCACGCAATCCAGGGACGATCCCGCGCTCGAAGAGCCGGCCCCCGATCTCGTCGAAAGCATCGGGGAGCGCGATCTCCAGGTCGTCGCCGGCGAGCAGCCTCGCCGCGTGCAGGCGGGCGTCGAGAAGGGCACTGCGGGCGAGCACACGGGCCTGCCCGAGCGCCCTTCGCCGGCCGATGCCGAGCGTTCGCTCTTGCCATTCGGGGTTCGACGCGAGGGCGCCGAAGACGAACCCGAGTCGGTGCGCGCCGACGAATGCCGGCTCTCGCGTGAGTGAAAAGGGCATCGACGAACTCGCCGTCGCCACGCGTACGGCGAAACCGAACGCATAGAGCGCGCGCACGAAGCTGGCCGCGCCGAGCGCCGGCGGCAGGAGGCCCAGCTCGACGCGCAGGCCGTGGCGACCGCCCCGAAACGTGTCTTCCAGCCATCGCGCCGTCATCTGCGCGGGCCAACCGTCGCCCGCCTCGCGAGCCACCGACGCGTGGATCATCGAGGCCATGTCGGCGGCGGCCTCGGGCTTCCAAACGGAGAGAGAGAGATCGTCGGTGCCGTCGAGCAGCCGCTTTGCGGCGTCGCGAAGGACGGCTCGCTCGACCGCCAAGAGCGGCGCCCACGGATGCTCCGCTCCGAACCGGCGCGCCACCTCCACGCGTCGTGCCGCGCTCCGGATGGCCGTGGCGGCGAGCGGCGGCGCCCCCTCGGCTGCGGCCTCGAGCCAAAGGGAAGCCTCTTTCGGCGTCTTCGCAGCCACCAGCCCCCGCCAGGCGTCGTTCCAGCTCACGAGCTGCGGCCGATGTCCGTTGAACTTGCCTCTTGGCTCGAATGCAGCGCGCGCAAAGGCCACTTCGTCGGGCGCCCCGATGCGCGCCTGCGTCAGGGCGAACACCCAGCGCTGAAGCGCATCGCGCAGCGGCACATCGACGGCGCTGGGTGTGAGGCCCGCGAGCGAGTCCCACATGGATTTGCCCGCGATGTGCCGCACAGGCTCCAGCGGGCGTTCAGAGGCGTGCGCCTCCGGGTCGACGGCGAGCCCAGCCCGCCACGCGACGAGCGACCTCCAGCCCCTGGCGACGTCGCGGTCGAGCGAGACCAGATCCTGCGCCCGAAGGTCACCCATGGATCGTCGCGCGAGAATGCCCGGCGGCTGCACGACCGAGCTCCCCGACAATCGCCCCCTCGAGTACGGCCAGTCGATCCAGCCTCTCCACGACGCGTTCGCGCGAACCCCCCGCCGCGCGCGCGGCCAGGTCCACGAACGTACGGTAGTGCCGGGCTTCGACCGCCAGCAGATCACTCCAGAGGACGTGCTCGCCGGCATGGACGGGGTCGCGCGCGGTCTCGTCGGCCAAGAGTTTGAAGCGTTCGCAAGAGCGCGCCTCGATGAGCGCGCCCACGAGCAACCGGTCGACGATTGCCGGCAGGGAAGGCCGGCAGGCGGCGTCGCGCGCGGCGCGCCGGAGCTCGGCAGCGTAGATATCGACCGGAGGCGGGCCCATCGAGACTCCCCGCGCCGCGAGCATGGAGAGCACGCGCTGGAAATGCTCGATCTCTTCTCGCGCGAGGTCGGTCAACCCGCGGACCAAATCGACGTCACCCGGGTTCCGCGCCGCCAGCGAGAGCGCGTTCGACGCCGCTTTCATCTCGCAGTGAGCGTGGTCGACCAAGACCGCGTCGATCTCGCGCACAGCTTCGGCCGCCCACGCGCCGTCGGTCGGCTGTTTGAGGCAAAACATCGCCCCGACCATTACCACTGGTTGACCCGCTACACAGCATCCTGGCCTCCTCTCAGCGGACCGCGAATCAGCGGACCACGAAGGCGACCGGCCAAGACGGCGAATCCGACCCGGTGAGGGCCTCGAGTCGTACGGTTCCATACGTGCCCGGCGGAACCGTGTACGGCACGGTCACTTGAAGTGTGGCCGTCTGCCCGTTGTTGAGAGTGCTCTTGTCCACCGTGGCTTCAACCGCGTAGTCGCCCACCCAAGGGGTGGCCTGGAACGACCAGTCGGGCACCGCTTGCGCGGACCATCCGGTGACCGTGAACGCAAACGGGACGCCTACTTGAAGCGTCTGCAGACCCGCGGGCGACGTGGTCATGCCGAAGGCCACGCTGCCAGCCGGCGCGGGAACGCAGGGGTCGGCTCCGCTTGCGGCCGCTTGGTTCGAAAAGACCCGCTGAAGCGTGTACGAGCCATCCTTGGTGAGGCGTCCCCAGCAAAAGTCGCCCAGCTCCGGCCCGATTGCGGTCCACGGATTCGAGTCGTCGGTGAGCCTGTACGCCGGGCTGCCGGCCGGATTGGGATCGGTGAAGACGTCGACCAGGAGCCGCGCCGTTTCGAGCTCCATGCCCTGGATTTGCGACAGGATGGCCGAAAACCGCGGGTCGCAAGCCGGCATGACGATGTACGGCGGTCCGGGAGGCGTGCTGTTCGTGGCGTTGTGATAGCCGTTGCCGGGGATATCGGTGCAGGCGTCGCCGTCCGTGAGCCCCGCTACCGACGAACCATTCGGAAAAAACATGACGTAAAGGAGGGGGGAGGCCGGCGGCCGTGCGCCGGGAATGGTCCCGTCGGCGATTTCGCGGCGAGCAGCGCGCGGACATCGCCGTCGGCCAAAGCGGCCGGTGCGGGCCCCGGGAGATCGACGTGAACGTGCTGCGTGATTCCGAGCACGCCGTACTCGCCGGCGACCCTGGAAAGCCAATTCGACTGCACCATCCAGTCCAGGAACCCGACGAGGTCCGGGGTGTTGCGGTCGCCCTGAAACGAGACGCTGACGACTTGCACGGACGCGAGCGTCACGCCTCCCTCCGACGAGATGTTCGGATACGCGGTGTGAGGAGCCATCGCGAAACCTTCGTCCGCCGGAGAGTCCCGACCCGCATCGTCGGTGCCCGCATCGTCTGCACCCGCATCGTCGGTGCCCGCATCGTCGGTGCCCGCCTCGCCGGGAGGAGCCGAGGCGGAGGCGGCCGAGTCGGGGGCCGCCGAATCCAGGGCCGAAGAGTTCGGAGCCGACGGGCGACCGGCCGACGAGCAACTGAGCGCGAAGAGCGTGATCGCCGTCGCAAACGCAGGCGCGTTCTTGCTGCCTCGGAGCGAGCGCACGACACGAGAGCGGGCGCCTTCCATTGCTTTACGATTGCACGTTAGCAAATCTCAGGCGGGCCGGCGGCGCGCTCCCATCCGGCCGCCGAGGGCAGCCATCGCCGGAGACACGAGCAAGATGGCGAGCACACCGCCGGCCGTAGGTCCCAGCGACGCGCACGTCCCTACAGCCAGCACCGTCGCGGCAGCCAGCCCGGCAAGCGCCGCTTGACGCACTCCCACACCAGCCGGCCCCCACTTTCCGATCAGGTAGCCCCCGGCGACGGCACCGAGTGCGAGCTCGGCCAAGTACGCGGCCGACGTGAGAAATGCCGCACGGGCAAGCGCCGCTTCGTCGCTCGTCGGGGCGAGGGAGCGTGCGGCGACCGCCCCAACGAGCGCGGACAGCGGCACCCAGAGCGCGACAATCGCCAGCGCACCAAAGCCGACCCATTGCCAGGCCGGACGCGGCGGCTCGTCGGAGTCGTCGGGCGTGTTCTGGAGCACGGGAAGTCGGCGCTTGGGCACGGCCCAGAGGCTAGCGCGGCTAGCTCGCCCTCGGGTCCCCGTGTTATGCGCGAAGCGCCCGCATGGCAGAGCAGACGCGCGACCCGTCCATCGGCCGGAGCACGGCCCGGGTTCGCGTGCGCTTCGGCGAGACCGACCTGATGGGGATCGCCCATCACGCGAGCTACGCGAGCTACATGGAGGTGGGCCGGGTCGAATGGCTCCGTCGGCGCGGAGTGACCTACGCGTCTTGGGCGGCGCGCGGCCTTCACCTTCCCGTGGTCGAACTCTCGATTCTTTACCGCGCGCCGGCGCGATTCGACGACGAGCTGGATGTCGAGACGTGCATCCTCGAAGTTCGGGCGGCAAGCTTGCGCTTTGGCTACCGGATCGTCGGCGCCGCCGATGCAGCCCTGCGCGCCGAGGGCTCGACCCGGCTGGCGTGCGTGGACGACCGCGGCGTGCTCCGCCGATTGAGCGCGGAGATGATCGAAGTGCTCGAGCGAGGGGAGCACCTCTGATTGCCTAGCGCCGCAAGGGCTCCCGGGCGACCCTCACGGCCAGGTTCTCGTCCCCCCGCTTGACGCTCAGCACGACGTCGTCCGAAAGCGGCCCGCTCAACTTGTCGCGCGCCTCCTCGATCGAATGGACCTGCGCGTCGTTGACCCGGAGGAGAACATCGCCCGGGGCGAGCCCCGCTCGCTCCGCTTCGCTCGCCGCTCCGACGGACACGACGACGACCTGCGTCGGCGCGTCCGTTTCGCCCAGCGTGACGGCGATGCTGCCTGGCGCGGCCGGTCCCCGATCCCGTTTTTCCTCCGGCTCGGTCAGGGCGATGTGCACCCCCGACGTCGTTCGCTGCGCCACCACCCGTACTGCCCCGACCCGCCCGCGACCGAGGTCCGGAGCGTACGCTTCGAGATCCACCGTTCCTTCGGGGAGCTCGTTTACCGAGAACCGGCCCCTCGCGTCGGTGACCGCGACTCCCTCGGGGCACATCCCCACCACGAGCCATGTAGGCGCGTGATCCCGCGCGACGCGCGCCCCGGCCACCGGGTCGCCCCGTGCGTCCACCACGTCGCCTTCGATCACGCCTTCGGCCGCGAGCTCGACGCGCGGGAGCTCGAAGACGCGCTGCCCCGCGCTGTCGGGAAGCACAACAGGGACGGACACGCTCGCGAAGCCGGAAGCCCGAACGTGGAGACGGCCCCCACCGGCAGGAAGTTCCCTCAAGGCGAATGTCCCGCGCGGGCCCGTGCGCGTGCGGCGCACGCCGAGGTCGGTGTATAGGGTCACGTCCGCCCCTGCAATGACCTCGCCGTCGCGCGCCGCCACGACTTCACCGGTCGCGGTCTCGGCGGCCGCGAGCTCGATCCGAACGGCGTCGACGCTGCCATCGGACGTGACGGCCCGCGGCGCATGCCCGGGCGCGCTTACTTCGATCCGCAGCGGCAAGCCCAGCGCTTGCTTGAGCGCGGCGTCCCCGTGCGCGTCGGTGAACGATGTCGTGCGTAGCTGCGAATCGGCGGAGAGCGCGCTCGCCGTCACTTGGGCCGCGGCCACCGGCCAGCCGTGATCGTCGACGACCGTCACGGCGACCGACCCGCGCGTTTCGGCCAACTGGACCGTGACCTCTTTGCGCGAACCTTCCGGGACATCGACCGACATCCGCACGGCTGGCTGATCGTCGGCATCGGTGCTGGCGGTCAGGGTCACGGCGCCGAGCAACCCCGCGAACGCGAACGTGCCGTCGCTCGCCGTTCGGGTCGTGCGTTCGAGCGAGCCACGCGTGGCGGAGACGAAGACACGCGCGCCTTCGACCGGGCGATTGTGCGCGTCGACCACGCGTCCTTCCAGCGAGCCCCCCGCGTGCATCACGATCTCGACCTCGGCCGCGCCTCCCGGCACGAGAGTGACCGTGTCGCTCTCCATATCTACGAACTGCGGATGGTGCACGATGACGCGCAATCGGCCGGGGGACGCCGGCGAGAGGAGAAATGTCCCGTCGGCGCGTGTCACCCACGGCTCGACGACGGGCGACGCGATGGCGTTCGCGCTCGGGACGAACATCGCCGACCGTGGAATCGCGGGCACCGCGCCAGGCATGACGCCGAGTTCTCCGGCGGCGACGAGGGCCGCCGGACCCCCGAGCATCGCGTCGAAGTGGGCTGATTGAAAGGAAGCCCGACGCGGATCGTCGAGGATGGGAGCGCCGCTCGGATCGGTACCCGCGATCTCGATGGTCGCGCCATCGATCGGAAAGCCGCGGTCGTCGACGACGCGCCCGCTCACCGCACCCGAGCGAACGAGCGCGACGTGCGTCTCGGGAGGAGGCGACTCGGCGAGCAGGATGGCCGCGCGCGGGACGAATCCGTTGGCCCGCACGCTGATCGTGGCAGGTCCGACGGAAATCGGACCAAGACGCGCCTTTCCGTTCGCGTCGGTCGTCGCCTCGACGGGAAATGGCGAAAGGCCGCCTTCCGCCAGTACGACGCGGGCTGCTGCGATCGCGGGGGCGTCCGAGGCTTCGCCGTCGGTGACGCGCACCCCTACCCAGCGCCCGGGCACCATTCGCAGGACCACCGATTTGTCTTCGCCGCGCTTGAGCGCGATGCCGAGCTCGATGCTCGACACGAGATCGCCGCGACTTGCTCGCAGCGCGTATTCGCCTTCCGAGAGTCCTCCGATGCGCACGTCGCCGCCGAGGTCCGTCTGCGCTTCCCGCGCCGGCCAGAGCATCGCGCCGGCCACGGAGACACGCGCCCCTGAAATGGAGGAACCGGCGGCCCCGCCTGCGACGACGTGCACGGTGAGCGAACCGAGCTTGTGGAGGACGACCGTCACCGCGTCGCCGTCGTTCGAGGCGCGCGCTCCTTCTTCTTCGTAACCGGCGGCGCGTGCGGTCACGCGCCAGGGTCCAGCGCCGAGCCTCCCGACGTGGGCTCGGCCGTCGGCTGCCGTCCGCGCGCCAATCGGCAATAGGTCCGCGGGCGCGGAAACCTCGATTTCCGCCCCTGCAATCGGCAATCCCCCTTCGTCTTTCACCGAAACATCGATCCCGTGTTCCGGATCGAGATCGATCGTGACCGAGCGCCGCTGCGAGTCGACCACCAGGCGCGTCGAGCCGCGCGCCCGCCCGGGCGCATCGACAAGGATCCAAATCGTCCCGTGCGGTAGCTTCTCGAGGAGCGCGTGTCCCCCCTGACCGGTATCGATGACGCCCTCGACGCTCGCGAGATCATCGATGAGCGACACGGCTCGGACATGGGCTCCGACGAGGGGCGGCCCCCCGGCGCCGGCGTGGACGACCAGGTCGATGACTCCGTCGCGGACTTGCGCGTCGACCGGCGGCGGCGGTGCAGCGGCGGCGTCGACGACGACTTCCCGCAGTCTCGCACCTGGAATTCCCCCGAAGGCGAGGACCACCGCGCAGGCGGCCATCGTCGCCCTCACGAAGTCAGCGGCTCGTCGAGCGGAGAAAGGCGAAAGGACCATCTTGGGCGCAAAGCGCGCGGGGGAGTAGGGCAGTGTAGCCTGCCGATATGTTCGAAGCCGCGGCGGGGGCCGCTGCTACCATGAACGCTCGTGGCATTCCGCCCTCGCCTCTCGCCCTGGGCGCACCTCGCCGCGTGCGCACTCGCGCTCGTGGCCGGGTGCGGCTCGCCCGAGGCGCCGCCGGACTACGCCGGTTTCGTCCCTCGCCCAGCGCTCGGCGCGGACGGCGGTTCGACTTCCGGCTTCGATCTCGGCGGATCGCCGCGTGTGCCGATGTGCAGTCTCGGCCCCGAGGGTGGTGTGTGCGCGTGCGCCGACGAGCCGCTGGCGATCGATCCGCCCAATATCTACTTCGTGCTCGACCGTTCGGGCAGCATGAACGAATTGAACAAGTGGACCAACGTCCAGCTCGTGCTCGAGCGTCTGACCATCGGACTGGGTCCGCGGGCATCGTTTGGCGCGGCCGTATTTCCCAGTCCGGCGTTCGACGGATGCTCCCCTGGAATTGAAATCTTTCCTCCGACGGTGGGGGACCGGCCCGCGGGTTCGCCCGGACCGACTGAAGCTGCGCTCATCACGGTGCTCAGCCAAATACCAGCGAGCGGCGGCACACCGACCGGCGCGACCTTTTCGTCGCTCCTTCCGAGGCTCTCGTCGCTGCGTGGAAAGACGTACGTCATTCTCGCAACCGACGGCGGTCCGAACTGCAACGCAAACGCGGCCTGCGACGTCGACCTGTGCACGTTCAACATCGAAAACGACATGGGGTGTCCGGCCGGCGGCTCGCCCAACTGCTGCGCCGACCCGAACGGGGGCGCCCTCGCGTGCCTCGACGAAGGGCCCACGATTCAGGCCGTACAGTCGATCGCTGCCGCGGGCATTCCCGTTTACGTCGTCGGTGTCCCGGGCAGCGCGCCCTACGCGAGTTTGCTCGACGAACTGGCCATTGCCGGCGGCACGGGACGCGGGAGCGAACCTCAGTACTATGCGATCGACACGGCAGACCAGGGCGCGCTCGCCGGCGCGCTCTCGAGCATCGCGGCGAAGATAACCGGCAGCTGTACGCTGAGTTTGGGCAATGCCCCGCCCGACCCGGGACTCGTGAACGTTTTTTTCGACGAGCAAGCATTGCCGCAATCTGGACCCGACGGCTGGTCTCTGGACGGCACCACCGTCACGATTGCCGGCGCGAGCTGTCAGAAGATCCTCGACGGCGACGTGCTCGATGTCCGCATCGTGGCCGGGTGCCCGACCGTCACGCTTTAGCCGATTTCGCGGGGCTGGGGACGCCGGACCACGTTCGCCAGTTGCCCGAGGGCCGGAAGGAAGTTACTTCGATCTCCGCCCACATGCCGACCGATGACACCGCGGCCCGCCCACCCCAACACGACCCGTCGAAATCATCGAATCGAACGGCGCGCGCCAATCCCCTAGCCCTCGCTTCGTATGCCGCCCTCTTGCTCGTGGTCGCGTTCACGCTCGTATGGCGTCGCGAAGACCCGATCGTCTCTCGCCCGACGAGCCCCTCGACCGCCCCTTCGACTCCGATCACGCCGCCGCCTCCGAGCGCCGCGCCGTCTTCGAGCGCCTTGTCGCCGAACCAGCGAACCGCGCGCGATCTTCGGCATCGGGCGTTCATCGCGTACGAGGACGACCGCTACGCGGAGACCCTTGAATACTTGAACAAGGCGCGCGCCGTCGATCCCGACGGCGAGAACGAGGAAAAGGTTCGGACGGCTCGCGAATATTGCGAAATGCAACTGAAGAAGAGCGCGACCGGCGACGCGTCGGTGCCGATAGGACCGCGCGACTGAAGTGAGGGCGCAACCATTCATACGCGCTCGACGGAAATTTCCCGCGACAGCTCGACTCGTTTGAACGGACGAACGCGTGACTCGAAGTCGCACCCATTCGGGGTAAAAATGCGCCACCTTTGAGGGCACCATGAAGGACTTCTCAGTTCTGGCGCTGGCTTCGTCGTTGGCACTCCTCTCGTCCTGTTCGTCGTCCACGAGCCCAGGCGCTGCAGGTGCCGGTGCAGCGCAAGGGTCCGGCGGCGCGCAAGGGGCCGGCGGCGCGCAGGCGTCGTCGAGCGGCGCGCAAGGG
>CAZVPE010000079.1:12768-19813 GCA_964628155.1 uncultured Polyangiaceae bacterium
GCGTCGTCGAGCGGCGCGCAAGGGTCCAGCGGCGCGCAGGGGTCCGGCGGCGCGTCGTCGAGCGGCGCCGGTGGCTCGGGCTCGGGAGGAGCGCAAGGGTCGGGCAAGCCTCCCGGATCGAGCGGAGGGACGAAGAGCTCGGACGGGGGCAGCGCAACCGTTCCTCCTTCGGGCGGTGGCGAAGACTCCGGCGCTCCATCCTCAGCGGGTGGTTCGGGTGGGAACGAAGCCGGCGTGCCTCGCACCTACGATGGCGGTAGCTGCCCCGCTCTCGGCGTCCCCCCGACGCCGAGCACGATGACCCGACAGATGTGTCAGCCCGACGCCACGAGCGGTGGCATCGCCTGCCACTTCGGCGGCAATCCAGGAAACTACGACGTCTCCTTCACCCTCGGCGGCGCGGCGGCCGGGAAAACCGTCGTGCAGGCCGAGCGGGTGCGCGAGATGTTGGCCGAAGTGGACACCGCCGCGGGGCAGATGCCCCTTTACTCGATGTCGGTCAACGTCCGCCAACCCGAGGGACAACCCGACTGGGCGATGGCGGCGGACGGGACTCCAGGATTGGACATGTACTTCATTGGGCCATCCCCGGAGCTGACGTCGATCGCCTTCGCGCCTGCCGCCGCGAGCGACGTCGTGCTGTATATCGCCACCGATTCGACCGGGTGCGATCAAGAGGGGCCAACGACAGCGGGATGGGGGCAGTGGCTCCCCCAATTCTTCGGCTATGGGCTCTCCGTCGCGAATTATGGCAACTCCGGCGCGTTGTCGGAGTGCTCCGCCGCGACCACGGCGTGCCAAACCAGCGCTCCCTATTACAGCTTTTACGACAATGTGAAGATGTGGCCGGCAATCAAGCCACTCCTCAAACCGGGGGACGTCGTTCTCATCGAGTTCGCCCACAACGACAAGATCACGCCGAAGGCTCAGTTCGAGGCCAATCTGAACACCTACATCAGCGAGACGAAAGCGGCGGGCGCCATTCCAATCCTCGCGACCCCCATCCCGCGCAACAACTGGTCGAGCGCGACGATGATGAATCCGAATCAGCTCGTCAACGACGTCGGCGCCGATCTCCCCGCCTCCATCCGGAGCGTCGGCGCCGCCGCGAAGGTCCCGGTCATCGATATTCTGGCGGAGACGCTCGCCGCGTTCAGCGCCGCGGGCGAAGCCAAGGCGGCCGCTTACTACGCGGACCCGACAACGCATCTCAGCACCGTCGGGGCGAACATCGTGGCTGGTCTCATCAAGGCCGAGATCGTGAAGCAAAACATCTATCCGCTCGTGTGCTATCTGCGTTAGTTCGAATCGCGCTTCGCACGGGCGCCCGACGTTCAGGAACGCACATGAGGAACTCACGCATCTCAGTCACGGTCGGTATTCTTGCGGTCTCGGTCGGCTGTAGCAGCACGAACTCCGGGACTGGGCTCAATGCCGGCAAGGCCTCGCCCGGCGGCGGCGCGGACGCGGGGGGATCGAGCGGTGGGCAGGCGACCGGCAACGCCGGCGGTTCGAGCGGAAGTCAGGCTTCGGGCGACGCGAGCCCGGCGAACGGCGACGCGAGCGCAAGCGGCGCCGGAGGCGACGGCGGGAGCGCCTGCGTCTTGCCGAGCTGCCTGAAGAACCTCGCCCCGAGCTGCGTCGGAACCGGAACTTGCGCGACGATGACGAACCTGGACACCGACAACTACAATACGTGCTTTCCCAACGGAGTGATCGAGAGCGCCGTCATCGATCAGACGTCGGGCAACACCACGCTGACGATCAAGCAGAACACGACGACCTGCTTTTCCACGACCTTCAACTACGTCAAGGCGTGGAGCGGCACAGGCTCGATCGCGGTCGTGGATGCGTCCGGCAATGCCGTCGCGAGCGTGCGGATGGACGCCAACGACAATTTGAGAAACCTCGTCACGTGCACCGGCGGCCAGGAGATCCCGCTCGACTTGAGCTGCCAGAACGTGTGGCCGATCTCGGCGCTGACCGGGTCCAAGTGCAACGAAGGCGGCTGCACACCGAAGTGAGACCCTACTCCCCCGCGCGCCCGCCGTCCCCCAGCCTCAGCCCTCTTGGAATGATCGTCCGGTCAAGCACCGCGAAGAGCCCCTCCACGAGCAGGGCCAGCAGCGCCGCCGGAATGGCGCCTTCGAGGATCAGTCGCGTGTCGTCGAGGTCGAGCCCGGTGCTGATCGGCGCTCCGAACCCGCCTGCTCCGATGAACGCCGCGAGCGTTGCCGTGCCCACCGAGATTACGGCGCTCGTCCGAATTCCAGCCAAGATTGTCCTCGACGCAAGCGGCAGCTCGACGCGAAAAAGCTGCGCCCAGCGGCCCAGGCCGAGCGCCGCCGCCGACTCGCGAAGCGCCGGCGGAATGGCGTCGAGCCCGGCGACCGTATTTCGCGTAATGGGTAGGAGCGCGTAGAGAAATAGCGCGGCCAGCGCGGCGATCGGTCCCGTACCGAAGAGCGGGATGAAGAAGCAGAGGAGCGCGAGCGAAGGGACCGTCTGGACGACGCTCGTCGCCGCGAGGACGAAGCGTCCGGCGTTGCGCGTCCAGCGCGCCCATACCCCCAGCGGAATTCCGACGAGAGTCGCGAGCAGGACCGAAAGCACCACGAGGCGCACGTGTCGAGGTCCCTCGTTGCGAACGGTGTCCAGAATGCCGCGCCCGAGCGACGGCCTGAGCTCGGCGGTCCGCTCGCCGCCGCCCGCACGCGACTGCAAGAACTCGGCGGCGACCGAGACGAACGTTCGGTTGTCCACTTCGGCACGCGCGTTGAGTCGAATCATCGTGCGATTGTCGATGGCCCCCGCGAGTCCGGCGATGGCGCGAATGGCGGCTGGCATCCGGCGCGAGGCATCTTCGCGATACAAGAAAACGGCCTGATACGAAGGGAAAAATCCCCGGTCGTCGTCGAGGACTTTGAGCTTGTAGCGCTCGATCTGCGCGTCGGTGGAATAGACGTCCGTGACGTCGATCGCCCCGCGCGCGAGCGCCTCGTAGGCCAGACCGTGATCCAGCGCCTGCACGTGCGCCGTCGGGATGCCGTAGCGCGCGGCCAGCGCCGGGAACCCGTCGCTGCGACCCAGAAACTCGTGACTGAAACCGAGCTTCATGCCGGCTTGGGCGGCCAGATCGGAGATCGTCTCGAGGTGGCGCCCGAGCGCGAATTTCGCCGCCACCGCGATTCCATAAGTATTCTCGAAGCCGAGCGGATCGGTGATTCCGACACCCTCCCTGGCGAGCGCGCTTCGCAGACCGGCCACGTCGGCGCGCCCGGGAACGTGAAGAACGGCTTCGGCGATCGTGCCCGTGTATTCGGGATACGCGTCGATGGAGCCTTCTTTCAGCGCTCGGTACACGAGCGCCGTTCCGCCGAGCCCCTGCTCGTGCGAGACATCGAGGTCGGGGTCGGTGCCACGCGCGATCGCAGCGGCGATCTCGGCCAAAATGTAGGATTCGGTGAACCGCTTCGATCCGATTCGGAGGTGCATTCTCTCGCCGCCGGCGGCGGTTGCGCTCGCCGCCGTCAGGAGTGCGGCCGCGGCGATCGCGAGGGCTACGCGCACGGGGCACGCTGCGCCTCGACGAATTCGCGCACGAACGGCTCGGCGGGGGCGTCGACGAGCTCGCGGAGCGTCCCGCGCTGCACCACCCGCCCCTCGCGCATCAAGACGACTTCGTCCCCGAGGTACGCTGCCTCGTCGAGGCTATGCGTGACGAGGAGCACCGTCTTTCCGAGACCCGAGAAGATGTGTTTGAGATCTTGCTGAAGCCGCGCCCGAACGATCGGGTCGAGAGCGCCCATCGGCTCGTCCATCAAGAGGAGCTCCGGGTCGAGCATCAGGGCGCGCATGATTCCGACGCGCTGCCGCTGTCCGCCGCTTAGCTCCGCCGGATAGCGCCGAAGCGTGGTCGAATCGAGCCCCACGAGCGCGGCCAACTCATCGACGCGCGCCGAAATGCGACCCGAGGGCCATTGCAGCCGGCGCGCGAGGAGGGCCACGTTGTCGTGCGCCGAGAGGTGAGGAAAGAGGCCGCCGTCTTGAATCACGTATCCGATTCGCCGGCGAATGGAGATCACCGTCGCCGGAGTGACCGAGACGCCGCCGACGCGTACGCTGCCGGCGTCGGGCGCGAGCAGGCCTAGCACGAGCCGCAGAATGGTGGACTTTCCGCACCCGCTCGGACCGACCAGCGCGAGAGACCGTCGATCGGCGACGTGGAGCGTCGTGGGCGCTACGGCGAACTTGTCGCCGTAGCGCTTGGCAACCCCGACCATCGCGATCATGGGGACCGAGGATAGCTCGACCGCACGATGTCTCGACACGGCCGCCCCGCCGCGATCATTTCAAGACGCACCCGCGCTCCGTGAAGGATTGATGCACGAGGTCCCCGCCGAGCCCGAGCAGCGAGCCCAAGGTCGCGAGAGAACCGGCGCTCACCCCGAACGCAATCGCGCCGCTCAGATGGTTGAACTCCGACGCATAGGCGCCGCCGACCACGACGACGCCGCTCGCGACGACGACGAGCACGGCCCCGGTCCACGAGAGTGCGTTCTTCCACAGGTACGTCGCCCGGCACGACCGGTTCTGGCGATCGACCTCCTGAAGCTCAGCGGGAGTCAGCGGCGGCGCGAGGACGTTCACGACGTCGACGGGCACGGACGAGGCGCGCGCGCGGGCGAGAATCTGCTCTCGTTCGTCTCTCTGGTGCTGGAGCGGACCGAAGACGCTGCAGGGCGTGCAGCCGACCGTGGGGGCAACGGCGAGTAGGAGGACGGCCGTTGCGGCTCGAAACGTCATCGCGTGGGTCCTCTCGTAGGGCAGCCGAGCGCCGTGGATGTGTGCGGCGAAAAGGAGATCCGCTTCTATCGGAACTGAAGGCGGGCGTCTCCGCACTTTTTCCCCCGCGCACGTCGCGTTACACTGACGCGCTCATCGGAGGTTCAATGCGCGGGCGAAGTGTTGCGGTCTTGGGGGCTACCGGAGTCGTAGGTCGGGAAATCCTTGCAATCCTCGAACAGCGCAAGTTCCCCGTCAGTTCGCTGAAGGCGCTTGCCTCGGCGCGATCGGCGGGAAAAATGGTCCGTTTCCGAGGTGAGGACATTCCGGTCGAAGCGGCCCTACCGTCGAGCTTTCGCGGCGTCGATCTCGTGCTCGCGAGCGCGGGGGCGGCGGCCACGCGCGAACTCGCGCCAGCCATCACGGCGAGCGGCGCGGTCCTCGTCGACAATTCGAGCGCGTTTCGGATGGATCCCCACGTTCCGCTGGTCGTCCCCGAGGTGAACGCCGAAAAAATTGCCGGGCACCGTGGGATTATCGCCAATCCCAACTGCGTGGCGATCATCCTGTGCGTTGCTGTCGCTCCGATCCATCGCGCGGTGGGCGTCGAGCGTATCGTCGTCACCACCTACCAGTCCGCGAGCGGCGCCGGCCTCGCGGCGATGCAGGAGCTCGAGCACCAAACGCGCGCCGTTCTCGCCGGAGAGGCGCCAGTCCCGGTCGCTCTTCCGCACCCGATCGCGTTCAACGTGTTTTCGCACAACACGGCGATCGGCGCGGATGGGTACAACGGTGAAGAAACGAAGGTGATGCACGAGACGCGAAAGATCCTCGGTGCCCCCGAGCTCGGCATCACAGCCACCTGCGTTCGCGTCCCGGTGATGCGAGCGCACACCGAGTCGATCAACCTCACGCTGCGCGACGCGCTCGACGAGTCGCGCGCGAGAGAGATCCTCGCCGAGGCTGCCGGCGTGGAGATCATCGACGACCGGAAGCACAACACGTTCCCCATGCCCCTCCACGCGTCGGGCAAGGACGCGGTGTACGTGGGCCGCATTCGCAACGACGCGTCCGTGCCGGGGGGTCGCGGACTGAATCTCTTCGTTTGCGGAGATCAGCTGCGCAAGGGTGCGGCGCTCAATGCGATTCAGATCGCGGAGCGGCTCTTGGGGTGAGACTACCGGCGGGCTTCACCCCCCGACAAACCCCGCCACCTGTTCCACCGCCGCCGCGTCGCCCACGCTCAAGACCTTCAGGTCTTTCGCGATTCGCTTCACGAGGCCGGCGAGCACTTTCCCCGGCCCGATCTCGAGCGCGTGCGTCACACCCGCGGCCACCATCGCTCGCACGCTCTCTTCCCATCGGACCACGCCGTCGACCTGTCGGACGAGCAATTCTTTGACACGCGCGGGATCGGCGTTCGGTCGGGCATCGACGTTGGCGACGATGGGGAACGCGGGCCTCGCGATCGGGACGCGCGTGAGCTCGCGCTCGACCACGCGCGCCGCCGGGGCCATGAGAGCGCAGTGAAACGGCGCGCTTACCTTGAGCGCGATGGCTCGCCCCTTCGCCGCGACGACCAGCTCGCTGACACGCGCCACCGCCCCCGCGTGTCCGGCGATGACGATTTGACCAGGCGCGTTGAAGTTCGCGGGAGAGACGACTTCCCCCTGCGCCGCCTCGACGCAGAATGCTTCTAGGCGCTCGGGCTCGACGCCCATGATCGCGCTCATCGCGCCCACCCCGGCCGCAACAGCCTCTTGCATGGCCCGCCCGCGCGCCCGCACGAGACGCACGGCGTCCTCGAGTTCGAGTGCGCCCGCAGCGACTAGCGCGGAGTACTCCCCGAGCGAATGTCCCGCGGCCAGAGCGGGCGGGGCAAGGTCGGGCACGCGCTCGCGGATCGCCGCCAGCACGGCGCAGCTCGTCGCCACGATGGCCGGTTGCGCGTTGGCCGTGACCGTGAGATCGGCCTCGGGCCCCTCGAGAATGAGCTTCGAGAGGGGCTCGTCGAGCGCGGCGTCGACGCGCTGGAAGACCGCACGCGCCGCCGGAGACGCGGCGAGCACGTCTGAGCCCATCCCCACCGATTGAGAACCCTGCCCTGGAAAAAGCCACGCGATCGTCATTCTGGCGGCGCCTTAGCGCAGCGGGGCAAGCGTGTCACGCGAGCAGAGCCAGTGGAGATACGAACGCCCGAGTCCAAGTCCAAGTCCAAGTCCAAGTCCAAGTCCAAGTCCAAGTCCAAGTCCAAGTCCAA
>CAZVPE010000079.1:19913-21559 GCA_964628155.1 uncultured Polyangiaceae bacterium
GTCCACGACGGCCTTCGATATCGCGGCGCTCGCGACGTCTACGTGGAAGCGTAAGGCGAATGGATAGAAGCCTGGCGATTTTCGTCGAGACCAAGCGAGGCCGGCGGCGAGCGCGCGGAGCCTACTTCTGTAGGCGAGCACGCTCGACGCCGGGATCGCGAAGGTATCGGCGAAAAGCGCCAGGCTTCTACACGCGAACGATGGCGCTGCCCCATGAGATACCCGCGCCGAGCGCGCACATCAGAACGGTATCCCCCGCTCGCACCGTGCCGTCGCGGATGCGCTCGTCGAGCAAGATCGGAATGGACGCGCTCGATGTGTTCCCCACGCGATCGATGTTCGACAGCACTTTGCGGGGAGGGACGCCGAGGCGCTCGACCACGAGATCGATGATTCGCTTGTTCGCCTGATGCGCGCATACCCAGTCGATGTCGGCGTGCGTCATGTGGGCGCGGTCGAGCGCGTCTTTGCAAGCCGACTGGAGGTTTTTCACCGCCACTTTGAAGATGTCTTGCCCGCGCATGTGCACGTAGTGAAGCCTCTGCTCAACCGTCTCGGCCGTCGTGGGCGCGGCGCTTCCGCCGGCCGGGATCCAGAGCGACTTGGCGAGCGAGCCGTCGGTGAGGATCGAGGTGGACAGCACGCCGCGCGGTGCCGAGTCCCCTTCGCGAGGCCCGCTCGGTCCGAGCACCGCGGCCCCGGCTCCGTCGCCGAATAGGACGCACGTCGTGCGATCGGTCCAGTCGATAATCCGCGAGAGGAGCTCGACCCCGACCACGAGTACGTAGCGCGCTTGTCCGGTCGCGATGAACTTGTCGGCGATCGACATCGCGAAGAGGAAGCCCGCGCATGCTGCGCTGACATCGAAGGCAGGGCAGGCGCCCGCGCCAAGCTTCTGCTGGACGAAGACCGCGGTCGCGGGCATCGGGACGTCGGGCGTCACCGTGCCCACGATGATCATGTCGAGTGCCGATGCTTCGATTCCCGCGATTTTCAGCGCGCCCTTGGCGGCCTCCGTCGCCATGTCGCTCGTCAGCGTTCCGTCCGGGGCGATTCGACGTTCCCGGATACCGGTGCGCTCCACGATCCACGCGTCCGAGGTCTCGACCATCCGCTCGAGATCGGCGTTCGTCCGCACGACCGGCGGCAGATAGTGGCCGGTGCCCAGAATGCGCGAATGAGGTGGGAGTTGCGTCGTCAAGTTCTCACCGCGGTGCGGCAACCGGTCTTCGCCGAACCGCAAGCGATGCCGGGTCGCTGACGTCTGTCAGGCTTGGCCCGCCGTGCCAGGCTTGACCGAGCGACCCTTGTAGAACCCGCAGGAGGCGCAGGCGCGGTGCGGAACGACCGGCTCACCGCAATGCGAGCATGGCACCAGGTTGGGCGCGGCCACCTTGTCATGGTTTGCGCGTCTCATGTCGCGCTTCGAACGGCTCGTACGTCGCTTCGGAACTGCCACAGGGCTTCTCCTTCAGGTGTTGTCTACGCCCAGTTGGGGACGTGCGGTCACGTCGTGCTCTTTTTCAGGCGCAGGAGGGGGCTGAGGCGTGGGTCCATAGCCTGGGAGGCCGACTCCGGCGAAGTTTGGGGCCTGATACCCGGGCAGCTCTCGGAACACAAGGGGATCATGGGGACGGCCAGGAGAA
>CAZVPE010000080.1:0-21208 GCA_964628155.1 uncultured Polyangiaceae bacterium
TCTGAGTCGAAGCGCGACGGTCGGGAGCGGCGCGGACGAGCTCGGCGAGCCGCTCTTGACCGACCTCGCGTGCAGTGCGTTCGCGTCGTGAGCACGTTACGAGGGTGGCCGTGTTTCCGCCCCGCCCGTCGTCCCCGATTCACGCTCGCGATTCGACACGTGTCCGGCGAGCGCAGCAGGCGCTGCGCTTGCTGGCGGATGCGACTTCGATTCTTTCGGAGACCGTCGATAGCGAGGTAGCCCTTGCGAGGTTGGCGCGGTCCTTGGTGCCGGTCCTCGGCGAAAGTTGCGAGATCGAACTTCTGGAGGGCGTCTACCTCAAGAGTGTGGCCGTGGCAGGGGCTGCGCTGGAGAGAAGTGAACGTTCGACGAACCCGCCGGCGGGATGCCATTTTCCCGTCGACGGCGAAAGGGTCCAGGTCCGCGTCGCTCGCACCGGGCGGACCGAGATTCAGACCGACGGGAGCGATGCGGCGTCGCCTTCGGGTGCGCTCGCGCCGAGCCGCGCGGAGATACTCCGCGGGCTGGGCGTTCGTTCCCTCATCGTCGCTGGGCTGAACCTACCCGGAAGGACGCTCGGCGTCATCGCTTTGAGGTCGCCGAGGCGCGCTTATGACTCGAGCGACCGCGCACTGCTCGAGGAAATCGCGTCGCGTGCCGCGCTGGCAGTCGAGCACGCGCGCTTGCGCCGCGACGCCGACGCGCTTCGCGTGCGCCTGCGAATCATCGCCGACACGTCTCGGGCTCTGGCGGCGGAGCTCGATGTCGAAGGGGTCGCGCGTTCGTTTGCGCAGGCGATCGGCGCCGGAGTTCTCGTTGCTCTTGCCGAACCCGACGGGTCGTTCGTCGTGCGTGCGTGTACTTCCGTCGACGAGAATGTCGAGCGGCACTTGCGGCCGCTCGTCGGTCGCGCGCTCGGACTTCAGCCCGGCACCATCTCGGAAGAGGTGTTGCGGGGGCGCGAGCCGCAGGTCCTCGGCCGATCGGCCGTCGAGCGGCTGCGGCCCCCGTTTTCCACGCTCGCGCACGAGCTGGGACTCGGTAGCCTCATCGTGGCACCGCTGCTCGTGCAGGGGCGCGCGATCGGGATCATGAGCGCGTTTCGGGCCCTCGAATTCGAGGCTCTGGGACGCGAAGACCTGAGCCTGGTGGCCGAAATCGCCGATCGAGCCGCCGTGGCGTTCGAGCGCGCTCGGCTCTTCGAGGGGCAGCGGCGGGTGACCGAGCGGCTTCGTCTGCTCGCGGACGCGGGCACTCTCCTCGCGCAGTCCCTCGAAGTGGACCCGACGCTGGCCAATCTCGCGCGCCTTGCGGTGGAGAGATCTTCTCATGTCTGCGCAGTGAGCCTCTTCGAAGACGGCCACGTCACGTCGGTGGCGGTGGCGGCGGCCGACGCCCACGAGGAAGTCGCCTGCCGAGACGCAATCGAGCGGTATCGCAGCGCGAGGTGGGTCCCGCTGGCCCTACGCGGGCCGTTCGAATCCGGCTCTTCGGTGCTGATTCGGGCGGTGGACCCAGAAACCCTGCGCGACCTTGCGGTCGACGAGGAGCATTTCCTTGCGCTGACCCGACTCGGTCTCCGATCGATGATCCTCGCGCCGATGATGGCGCGAGGAGGTCCGGTCGGAGTCCTGTCGTTGGCCCGTACGGAGGGCCCGCCGTACGACGAGGACGATCGCGCGATGGCCGAGGAATTGGGGCGCCGCGCCGCGCTCGCCGTGGACAACGCCCAGCTCTTCCGGCGCGCGACGGAGGCGGTTGCCGTGCGCGACGAGTTTCTCGCGATCGCGAGCCACGAGCTGAATACCCCCCTCACACCGCTCAAGATGCACCTCGACAGCTTGCGTCGCGCGAAGTTTTCCCCCAAGCGAACCGCCGAGAAGCTGGACGGCGCGTCGCGGCAGGTGACGCGTCTGGCGAAGCTCGTGCGTGAGCTTCTCGACGTGTCGCGAATCAGCGGCGGGAGGCTTCGAATCGAACCGGAGCGTTTCGACTTGGGGGAGCTCGCGGCAGACATCGTGCGACGCATGTCCGATGAAGCGGAGCGCGTAGGAAGTCCCCTGTCATTCCGAACCGAGCAAGCCACGTTCGGATCGTGGGATCGGATGCGCATCGATCAGGTCGTCACCAACTTGTTGACCAACGCCATCAAGTACGGGGAAGGCAGGGCGATCGAAGTGGAGGTCTCGCGCCATGGCGCATTCGGTCGCGTGGTCGTGCGCGATCACGGGATTGGCATCGCCCCCGAACACCAGCGGCGCATCTTCGAGCGCTTCGAGCGGGCAGCTTCCGCGCGCCACTACGGAGGCTTCGGATTGGGGCTGTGGATCGCGCGCCAGATCGTCGAAGCGTCGGGGGGGACAATCACGGTGGAGAGTGCGGCAGGCGCCGGCTCGACCTTCATCGTGGAACTACCGGCGGGCTGACCGCCCCTCACGGCGCGACCGACCCGTCGGGGTTTACCGCGAACCCGAAGCTGGGGTCCCGCTTCATCGTCGCGTAGTCGACCGCGTCGACCTGAACGGCGCCGTCGGTTCGCTGCTGCACGAGGCCGAAACCGTAGTTTGCGGAGGGCGAGGTGAGCGGGGCACCCCCGTTGCCGATGGTCACTTCTCGCGGGCCGGTCCTGGCGTAGGTGTGCGAGTGCCCCACGATCGCCAGCGTGTACGGATACCGGGCCAAGATTTGTTCCGACGGAATCACGCCGGGTGCGGCGGCGGCCGACGCGGGCTCGTGGCGGACGAGGAACGTGTAGGTCGTGGGCCGAGCCAGCGACGCTTCGAGCCAAACGGCCTGGTCGCTGTCCCAGGCGTTTGCGGCGACCACGACGAACTTGGCGGTCCACGATCCGTTCGAGGCGCCGATGTCGAAAGAGTAGTAGGGCCGCGTTCGTCCCAACGGCGCCAACATCGTGGCGAGGAATTGAGAATAGTTTTCCGTCATTCCGTCGGCGTTCGCGGGACCGCAATTGGATGCGGTCGCGCCCGTGCACTCGTGGTTTCCCATCGCCGGGAAGACAGTTCCAGAGAAGACCGCGCGTGCCCTGAGATAAAGTGCGAGCTGGGGGCCCGCCTGGCCGCCGCGCGCGGACGCAAAGATGTAGTCGCCGGTCGAAACGGCGAAGGGCGGCGGGGGGTCGAGCGACTGGAGATCGCGAAAAATCGTAGCGATGACTGTCGACGGGTAGCCGCTGGTATCGTCTACGGTCGCAGGCCGGGTGTCGCCCACGACGGCGAAATACAGCCTCGACACGCGGCCACCGTCCTGCCCGACGGCGTCGGCCATCGCCGTGCCGCTCGCCGAAGGGCTGCTCGGCCGGACTTCGACCCCCGCGTCGCCGAAGCCGGGCTCGCGGAAGCCGGCGCACGCGGTCGCCGCGAGCTCGAGGAAAAGAAGAATGGCTCGGGAGAGGTGAGGGACACGCTTTTCCAAGGGAATGACGCGGATGGATCACGACTCGTGCCACCTTCGGTGCGCGCATCAATTCCGGCGGATACCGCGCGTCCTGGACTGTCCCGGACATGCGCCTGACCGTCCTCGCGCCGTCGCTCGTTCGGCGGATCCCGGTCCCCGTTCATCCTCGGCCGGCTTACCTTCGGGGGCGGGCGACGGTAGCCTTCGCGGAGTGTCCGTTCGCACCATCCTCGTCGTCGACGACGACCCGGACATCCGGCGCATCTTGGCGTTGTCGTTGGAGCGTATCGGCGGATACCGGGTCTGTCTTGCGGACGGCGCCGACGCCGCCCTCGAGATGGCGACGCGCGAACACCCGGATCTCGTGCTTCTCGACGTCTCGATGCCGGGTTCAGACGGGCCGGAAATCCTTTCCACGTTCCGAGCCCAAGCCGCTACGGAGCTCGTGCCCGTCATTTTCTTGACGGCCATTTCGGGCGACGAAGACATCGCGCGCCTGCGCGCTCTCGGAGTGATCGACGTCATCTCGAAGCCCTTCGACATCGTGGGCCTTCCCGCTCGCATCCGGGACATCTTTGCGCGCCTCGAGGTACACTGAGCTCCCGATGACCGAAGCGGGCGACCCCGCGATCGAAGCGCTCATCGCGAGCGCGCGCGCCGATTTCTCGAGGGGGCTCGTGGCGAAGGCCAGTGCCATCGAGGCCATGGTTTGCCGCGCGGCGTGGGACGATGCACGACGAGCGGCGCACAAGCTTCGGGGGTCCGCGGGCGTCTACGGGTTCGCGGCCCTGGGTACCTACGCTGCGGCTCTCGAAGAGATCTTGTCGAATGGGGGGCGACCGCCGAACGAGCAAACGCAGGCTTCCGTGCGGGCCAAGCTCGCCGAACTCCGAGCCGAAGCCGAACGCGCATCGCAAGAGGGACCATGAGCGGATCGATGTTCGAAACCGGGGATGTCATCGCGGATGTCTACGAGATCCGCGCGCTCCTCGGCGCCGGCGCCATGGGCGAGGTCTACGACGCTCAGGATCGCGCGCTCAATCGGCGCGTGGCCCTCAAGGTGGAGCGCCCTGGCGTCGCTCCCGACTACCTCGTGCGCGAAGGTCGTGCGCTCGCGGCGATCCGTCATCCGGGCGTCGTCACCGTCCATACGGTGGGCCGGCATCGGGGGGTTGCGTTCCTCGTGCTCGAGCGCGTCTATGGTCTGAGCCTCGACCGGATGATCGAGGACCGGCGAACCCGCGGCGAGCGATTCCCCATCGGCGAAGCGATTGACCTGCTCGTGGCCATCGCCGACGCGCTCAGCGTCGTCCACGGCGCAGGGCTGGTCCATCGAGACGTCAAGCCTGGGAATGTCATGCTCGCGCCGGGCGGGCGAGTCGTCCTGATGGACTTCGGGCTCGTCCTACCGCATGCGGACCGGGCCGGTCACCGGACCGCGGCGGGCTCTCTTCAATACATGGGCCCGGAGTCGCTCACCGGTGACATCGTCGAAGGAGCCGCGGCGCTTCTCGACGTTTACGCGATCGGCGTTCTCGCCTACGAACTCCTATGCGGCATCGCGCCTTTCGACGGAGCAGACGCCCAGGCACTTTACCGGGCCAAGATGCGCAAGCCCGTTCCGTCCGTCCTTTGGCTGAGGGCGGACGCGCCGCCTGCGCTCGACGAGCTCGTCACGCAGTTGATGGCGCCCGACCCGCAGGAGCGGCCGCAGGGGGCCGAGGCGGTTGTCTGGCAGCTTCGCTCGCTTCGAGCGCGGGTGAGCGCAGCGCCCGAGGCGCGGCCCTTCTCGGTGCTCATCGTGGACGACGACGAGGACATGCGAAGGATGCTCGCCCTCTATGTACGCGCCGCTGCCGCCGGCGCCGAGATCGAGACGACCGGGGAGGGAAGGCACGCCATCCGCGCCGTGCGCCGGCGCGTGCCCGACTTGCTTCTCGTCGATCTGGACCTTCCCGACATCAACGGCATCGAAGTCTGCATGCTCTTGCGCGGGATGCGGCTCGGCGACGCTTGCCTCATCGTGTCGGTGAGCGGCCGCGCGACCAAGGCCGACGTCGAGCTCTTGCAGCAGCTCGGCGTGCGGTCGCTCGAGAAAGGTCCCGAACTCATGACGCAGCTGGCAGCGATCATCGATCGCATTCGTCCAGGTCATTGACGGGGCTCTTCGGGCCATGCCCGCCCTTTCTCGGGAGCTTACGTTGTCACTGGATTCCGATGGCGCCCGAGAGCTCGGGCTCGGACAAAATACTTCTGATTCAAGGCACCCTCCAAGGACCCGAGACTGTGGCATTGTATGGCGATGGCAACGCGCCACTCCCCTTCGGCGGTCACGGAACGACCCGCGCCAAGGGCCAATCCCGGCGGAGTGCTTCCTGGTGAGCCATTTTCGTTGCGCGCCCCACGACCCATGTCGTGGCTCGGCCCCGAACTCGGCAAGCGCCCGCAATCGATCCCGCCGCCGCCCCCGATTTCCTCCCTTCCTCCGCCACGCCGTTCGAGCGGTTCGGACGGAGGGCCTGGCTCCTCTCCGACCATTCGGATCGGACCCGGGCCGATTCTTCCGCCGCGTTCACGACGCGTTCTATGGGGGGTTGCCGCCTTCATGGCGCTTGCGGTCGTGGTGCTGATCGCAAACTGGCGCCGCTCGGGAAGGGCCGCGCGCCCCGGGTCGCCTGCGGCGAACTCGGAAGCCGCGTGTATCACGCCGGGTTCATCGCCCGGGAATTCGTCCGCCAGCACGTCGGTTCCGGCCCACATGACCGCCTGCTGGGGGCCGGCGATCGAGCCGCCGGTGATCTCCGTTTACGAGCTCCCCGCGGTCCACGGTCCCCCGCCGCCCACGCGAAGGTACGGCTTTCGCGCTCCCGTCTCGCCGGGGCCTTCGCGCTCCGCTTTGGCAGCCGGCGCTCGCTGAGGCGGCTCGCCTTCGGCGCGCTCGTCTGGGCCAAGGCGGCGCTGCGGGGCGATCTTTGCGGCAGAGCCGCGTCGCGTGTGGCGCGTTCGATGCAAAATGCGAAGCTACCCTTCGGCTGCCATGCTGAGCGCACTCGTGCCGACCATGACCGCGATTGCCGCCGTTCTCGCCGCAGCCTTCGCGGCTATCCTGCCGACCTGCCTCTACGCGTACGTGGAACCGCGTGGTCGCCTTGGCTGGGGCACCGCGGGAGATTCGCCTCGCTCGCGGCGCGCGCCCGCCCTGGTCCGGGTCACGGCGTGGGTCAGCTTTGCCGTCGGGCAGGTCGCAGTCGTCTGGTTGCTCGTTCCGGCCGTGTGTGCCGTTCTGCTTTACCTTCAGTCGAGGCTGGGGGTCGGGGGCTTTCTCGACGTCCTCGCCACCCTCGCGGTCGCCGCAATGGCGATCGTGCAGTCCCTTCTCGCCATTCGGCTGCTCCCGCTGGGCGTTCGCCTGCTTGCGCGCGACCCGCGCCTTTCGGGTCGAATCGTGCGACTCGCAACGTGGAACGCCGTTGCAAGCGCTCTTTTGCTGGGCTTGGGGGGTCTCTTGACGTGGGCGACACCTTGGCTCCTTCACCCGTGGCTCCGCGTTGCTCTCGTATGGGCCGCCCTTCGCCCCATCATGGCTTACGGGTGCGCGTGCCTGCTCCACGCGCTTCTCCTCGGGCAGTGCGCTCGCGTTTTGGTCGATGACTCCAGCCGATAGGTGAGCCCATGCGATTGCGTCTCGTCGTTCCGTGCGCCGCGGTTTCAATCGCGCTGGCACTCGTCGCCTCGTTTGCGACCGCTGCTTCCGGCCAAGCCGTCGGCGGCGCCCGCTCCGCCGGCACGGCAGAGGGAGACCGCTCCGCGACCGCACCGTCGTTCGGCGACGGGGCGGAGGGAGATGAGACCGTCGCGGGAGAAATCGCCGTCGACCTCCGCGACGACGCGAGCCCCGCTGACATTGCGGACATCAGCGCCCGGTACGGCCTCGCGCTACGCCCGAACAGCGCCTGGAGCACTTCGCACGACAAGCTGGAGGTAGCGGACGTCGTCCCTTCCGCCGAAGGGGCAGCAATCGCCGCGCTTCTCGGTGATTCGCGCGTCGAGCATGTCGAGCCGATGGCGCTCTACCGGGCGAGCTTCGTCCCGAACGATCCGCTCTACGCGAACAAGCAATGGCACCTGCAGCGGGTGGGGGCTGAGGCAGCGTGGCATTACTCCTGCGGCCGGGGGATCACGGTCGCGGTGATCGACACGGGAATCGCTTGTTTCGACAAGGGGCCGTTCTCGCGGGGCACCGATCTGGCCGGGACGCGGTGCGAAGGTGGCTGGAACTTCGTCGACGATTCCAGCGAGGCATACGACGATCACGGTCACGGAACGCACGTCGCCGGCACCATCGCGCAGACGACGAACAACGGGATGGGCACGGCGGGCCTGGCCTTCTGCGCGACGCTCATGCCGGTCAAAGTGCTTTCCAAGCAGGGTTTCGGAACGGTGGCGAACGTTGCCGAGGGGATTCGATACGCCGCCGACGAGGGGGCTCAGGTCATCAACTTGTCATTGGGTGGGCCGATCAAGAGCGGGATCCTCGAGGATGCCGTGAAGTACGCGCTCGCAAAGGGCGTCGTCATCGTCGCGGCGGCCGGCAACAGCGGCCGAAGTGTGGGTTGGCCCGCCGCATATCCAGGGGTCGTGGCCGTGAGCGCGAGCGACTCGAACGACCGGATCGCGTGGTTTTCGTCGCGAGGGCCCGAGGTCGCGATCGCGGCGCCCGGGGTCGGCGTGACGCAGCAAACGGTGTGCAACGGGGGTCGCGACAAGTGCGAGGTCTTCGGAACCTTCAACGGGACGAGCATGGCTTCGCCGCACGTCGCCGGCGCCGTGGCCATGGTGGAGGCTTTGGGAGTCACGGATGTCGCTTCGGTGCGCCGCGCGCTGGAGTCCACCGCGCGGCGTCCGGCTGTCACGGGCGAGGAGGACGACGACAAGTCCCTATTCGGCTCCGGAATTCTGGATGCCGCCGCGGCCGTCTCCCACGTTTATTGGACGCACCTTTTGCTGCGGGCCGTCGCGTTCTTGGGGATCGCTTGGGGCGTCGCGCGCCGCATTCGAAGAGGGGGCGGGAAGATGACCCTGACCCCGGCTGCGGCGGTCGGGACGCTCGCGGCCAGCATTGGACTGCTTCCGGTGCTTCCGCTGCTCGGGTTCACGCCCCATACCGGAGCCGCGGTCACCTTCTTCGAGCTTCTCGCGCGGCCGCTCGGAGAATGGGACCTCGTACTCGTGGGTGCGGGACTGCACAGGTGGTTGTTTCTCGCGAGCGCTCTGCCCGCGGTGGTGGTCACGGGGCTCGGATTCGCAAACCGACGCGTTCGGCCTTTCATCGGGGGCGTCGCGCTCGGGTCGGCAGCGCTCCTCGTACAGATGGCTTGGACCGGCGATGCAGCATACGTCGGGGGTGCGTTTCTCATGCGTATCTGGGCCGTGGCCAACGCGCTCGTTTGCCTCTGGCTGGCACGCACGGCGCTCGAGGCAAGGGGGGGGGAACGCGCTAGACTGTAGTCGATGTCGCTCAAGATCGACCAGGACCACTCCCGCTTCCGAGCGATCGTTCGCGGCAAGATCCGTCAGAACCTGCGAAAGTACATTTCGCAGGGGGAGCTCATCGGTAGGAAGGGCAAGGACCTGGTCTCCATCCCCATCCCCCAGATCGACATTCCCCATTTTTCCTTCGGCGACCGACAGCGTGGCGGCGCGGGGCAAGGGGACGGCGATCCGGGTGATCCGGTCGGGGGAGACCAGGACACGCAGGAACCGGGCGACGGGCACCAGGCGGGTTCGGGCGCGGGCGAGCACGTCCTCGAAGTGGACGTCACGCTCGACGAGCTCGCGGCGATTCTGGGCGAGGAGCTCGAGCTTCCCGATATTCAGGACAAGGGCAAGAGCAAGATCATCAACGCGAAGGATCGCTATACGAGCATTCGTCGCGTCGGCCCGGAGTCGCTGCGCAACTTCAGGCGGACTTATCGCGAGGCGCTCAAGCGGCAGATCGCGATGGGAACCTACGTACCCGGCAACCCGGCGGTCGTGCCGATTCCGTCCGACAAGCGATACCGGAGCTGGAAGACCGAGGCCGAGCCCGTCGCCAACGCGGTCATCGTCTACATGATGGACGTGTCGGGCTCGATGGGCGACGAGCAGAAAGAGATCGTGCGCATCGAGAGCTTCTGGATCGACGCATGGCTGACGCGGCAATACAAGGGGCTCGAGAGCCGCTACATCATCCACGACGCCGTGGCCCGCGAGGTGGACCGCGAAACCTTCTTTCACACGAGGGAGAGCGGCGGGACCATGATTTCGAGCGCGTACAAACTCTGCTCGCAGCTCATCGACGACCACTACCCGCCATCGGAATGGAACATCTATCCGTTCCATTTCTCCGACGGGGACAACTGGTCGATGGACGACACGCTCCTCTGCGTGGACGTGCTCAAGCAGAAGATATTGCCGCGCGCGAACATGTTCGCGTACGGCCAGGTCGAGAGTCCTTACGGCTCGGGTCAGTTCATCAAGGACTTGCGGGAGCACTTCGGGAAGGACGAACGGGTCATCACGAGCGAGATCCGCGACAAGGACGCCATCGTGGGTTCGATCAAAGAGTTCTTGGGAAAGGGGGCGTGATGGGTCCCGAGAGAACCGCGCAGGGTGAGGTCAGAACATGAGCGAGTTCGCGCTGAAGACGGCACTCCCCGCGTACCTGCGCGAGCAGCAAAACAAGATCGAGAAGCTGGCCGCGGAGGGCGGGCTCGACTTCTTCCCCACGGTCTTCGAGATCCTCACGTACGACCAAATGAACGAAATTGCGGCATACGGCGGATTTCCGAACCGGTACCCGCATTGGCGTTTCGGAATGGAATACGAGCGCCTCGCGAAGGGCTACGAGTATGGCCTTTCGAAGATCTACGAGATGGTCATCAACAACAACCCTTCGTACGGGTATCTCCTCGAAGGAAACTCTCTCGTCGATCAGAAGCTCGTCATGGCGCACGTGTACGCGCACGTCGACTTCTTCAAAAACAACTACTGCTTTCGCTCCACCGACCTCGACACGGGCGGCAGGACGGTCGATCCGGTCAAGCGGCCGAGCAGCTACGATCCGAACCGCCGTTGGATCGACAAGATGGCCAACCACGGGGCGCGCCTTCGTCGCATCGTGGCGCGCCAGGGGATCAACAAAGTCGAAGAATTTCTGGACCACTGCCTGAGCTTGGAGAATCTCGTCGATCTCCACTCTCCATTCAGCGGTCGCCGCCCAAAGCGTCCGGCCGAGGACGAAGAGCCGAAGGCGACCGAGATCCCTCGCCTACGCGCCAAAGATTACATGGAGAGCTTCATCAACCCCGAGGAATACCTCGAGCGGCAGAAGAAGAAACTCGAGGCAGAGCGCGAGAAAGCCAAGAAGTTTCCCGAGCACTCGGAGCGCGACGTCCTTCTCTTCTTGCTCGAGCATGCGCCGCTCGATCGCTGGGAGCACGACGTTCTCGAGGTCATTCGCGAGGAGGCCTACTACTTCGCCCCGCAGTGGCAGACGAAAATCATGAACGAGGGCTGGGCCACCTACTGGCATTCGAAACTTCTGACCGAGAAGATTCTCGACGCGAGCGAAATCATCGACTACGCGGACCACGCTGCGGGAGTTCTCGCTACGAGCGGTGGGCGCCTCAACCCGTACAAACTGGGAGTCGAACTGTTTCGCCACATCGAGGAGCGGTGGGACAAAGGACAGTTCGGCAAGGAGTGGGAGGACTGCGACGACCTCGAGGCCAAGAAAAATTGGAATCTTCGCCTGGGTCTCGGCAAAAAGAAAATATTCGAAGTCCGAGCGCTCTACAACGACGTCACGTTCATCGACGAGTTTTTGACCCCCGAGTTCGTGCGCGAGCAGAAGCTTTTCAGCTTCGGTTGGTCCAACCGCAACGAACGGTTCGAGGTCGAGTCTCGCGAGTTCAAGGCCGTCAAAGAGAAGCTCCTCTTCCAGTTGACGAACGGCGGTAACCCGTTCATCTACGTCGAGGATGCGAACTTCGAAAACCGCGGCGAGCTGCTCGTCAGGCACGATCATCAGGGGCTCGACCTACGGCAGGACTACGCGAAGGAAGTGATGCGGAGCCTGCTTCGCATCTGGAAGCGGCCGGTGAACGTCACGACGATCGCGGAGGGCAAGCCGGCGATGCTCCGGTATGACGGCAAGGAGCACGCAACGCGGCATCCCCGCTCGTGAGCACGGGGCTTCTGCCATGGGTGAGTTTGTGCGCGATCCGAGCGACTGGCTGCGAAGGTTCTCGCCCGACGAATGGATACGCGCTGCACTAGGCGAGCTGCGGAGAGCCGCAGCCGCATATGGGCGCGGCGACGCCCGCGCGGGGGCCGTCGGGATGAAACGCGCTGCCGGAATGGCCTTGAACGCCGTGCTCCTCGTCGAGCCGAACGCGGGCTGGGGGCGAACCTATCTGGAGCACCTGGAGGCGTTGGCGCATGACCAGGAGGTACCGGAGGCGGTGCGCGCGGCGAGCCGCGTCGTCCTGGAGGCGGAGGCGCCTTCTTCAGGCGTCGTGAGGTTGCGAACCCCGCGGACCCAGGAGCGCGCGCTCGACGCCGCGAGGGATGTCATCGCGCATGCATGGGCCGTGGTGAAGAGGCATGAGTAGGGTCGCGGCGGCCATCGCCTTGCTGTTCTCGCAGGGTGCTTGTGGTGCGGGCACGGCGACGCCGCCGCCGATCCATCAAGCGGCGGCTTCGGCGACCGTTCCCGCCCCAAGCCATGTTGCCGGCTCGGTTGCAGCGCCGGCTCCCGTTCCGGAACCGCCTCCTCCGCCGAGACCTCCACCGCCGGCTGCGCCCGTCGCTGCAAATCCTCCACCGCGACCCGCGACAATCGCTCTCACCTCGGGCCACGGCGATCCTGGAGACGCGGAACTCGCGGCCGGAGACGCCGCGTTCGAGCACGGTGACCTTTTGGAGGCTCGCAAGCGATACGACGCCGCGAGGGCCGCCGCACTGCGGAGCGTGGCGCCCCTCGTGGGACTGGCGCGCGTGCGGGTCGCGCGGGTCGAGGTGCCGCTCGATTACGGGGCCGGGAAGGGAAACCCCGAGATCGCGGCCGCGGCGAAGGATCTGGCTCGCGCGACGAAGGCCGCGCCTTCCTTTGGTCCCGGATTCGTCGAGCTCGGGCGCGCCCTTCTCCTATTGGGCGACGCGAACGAGGCGGTCGACGCCTTGCGGAAGGGCGCCCAGCTGATGCCGGGCGAAGCCGAGGCGCATTCCCAGCTGGGCATCGCGCTTCTGGCGACGGGACACGCCGGCGAAGCCGTGACCGAGCTGACTCGCGCGACGGAGTCCGACCCGGGCAGCGCCGCCCGGCACGGCAACCTCGGCACCGCGCTGATGATGGCGGGCCGCACGAAGGACGCCATTGCCGAGTACGAGATCCGCGTACGGATTGATGACGGCGATGCGCTGGCACACTCCGATCTCGGGACCGCCCTCCTCGGAACGCAGGACCTCGCACGCGCCCTCTCGGAGCTCCAGCGCGCCGTGTCCGCCGATCCTCGGCGTGCGAGCCTGCACTCGAATCTCGGCTACGCCCTCCAGCAGTCCGGGCGCGTGGACCAGGCCGTTGCCGAGTACGGCGAGGCGCTGCGGCTCGATCCAAAGCTCGTGAGCGCGTGGATCAATCTGGCGACCGCGCTTGCGATGGATCCCGCCAAGAGGGGCGAGGCCCGAGCGGCGCTCGAGAAGGCGCGCGCTCTCTCTCCGGACGATCCGCGGGTGAAGGCGAATCTGGAGGAACTCGACGCGCTGTCGCCCGGGCCGAACAAGCGTAGGCCCTAGATCACGACCGCCTGTCAACATCCATCTTCTCGAACACGGTCCGACCTTGACCTTCGCGAACGCCATCCCCTAGCGTACAGCGCTGTTCATTGGTGCGAAGGAACGGAGGCATTCCGATGGCAGTAGGACGCGTCAAGTGGTTCAACGACGAAAAGGGCTGGGGATTCATCAAGCAGGACGCCGGGCCCGACGTCTTCGTGCACTACTCGCAGATTCAGGGCGAGGGTCGCCGGCGTCTCGTCGAGGACGAGGTCGTGGAGTTCGAGATCAAAGAGGGTCCGAAGGGTCTCCAGGCCATCAACGTCACGCGCCAGAACGGCGCAGGCGCGGCTGCCGCAGCAGGTTAGGCCTTCATACGTGCTTCGGCACGCTCTCGAGGCGAAAGTCGCCGGTGTGCGGTGAATACACGTAGGCTAGGGCGCGCGCGACTCCGGAGTCGTCGAACTCGTAGACGTTGAATCCAGCCATGCGGTCGGCGGCATCATGATGGAGGGACGCGCTGGTGGCCCCTATCTGTTGGACCCGACCGCTATCGGTTGGTACGTCGCGTTGGATGCGGCGGTGTAGATGACCGTGGACCAGGAGGCCGCGGGCGAGCGGGCGAAGCTGCGCAACGAGCGCAGGCGCGTCGCGCAGGCCTTCGAGGTACCGATTGAGTTGGGAGCGGGGATTCACGGCCGGGTGGTGCAACGCGATCACAGCGGTGCGCCGAGCGACCTCCGGATGCTCGAGAACCCGCCCGAGCGCACCGATCTGGGCGCGTCCCAACGCTCCCGCGGCTACGAACGGCAGACGGGGCACCGCGCTCGATAGCCCGATGATGGCCACCTCTCCACGCAGCTTGACGACGGGAAAACGGCCGCCGTTCACGTCCGTAGCCAGCTCGGGGAGATCGCTCCGCAGCCACGCGGCGAAGTAGTGCTCGAAGCGCCGCGACGCGAGCGCGCCGCGCGTATAAACATCATGGTTACCGGGCACGATCGTCACCCGCGTCGGATCGAGCCCGAGCTCGCGCTCGAGGACTTCGCGCGCGAGCTCATACTCGGCCTCGAGCGCAAGATTGGTAAGGTCGCCGGTCACGATGACGTGATCCACTCCGAGACGCGCGATTTCCCGGGCGATTGCGTCCACGTAACCCGCCCTGTGGATCGCGCCGCGCCGGGAACGAAGGTTGACCCAGCCCGTCAGCCGCTTGTTGAGAAATTTCCAGGCGGGGGCGCCGCGCGCATAAAGGTGCAAATCCGAAAAGTGTGCGATTTTCATCGAACGTCGGCCGCGCAGCGAAACCCTACCCACGGAGAGCGGAGCGCCGAGGTCGTGTCGCGCGCCGCGCCCCGTAGCCACATGGCGCCATCGACGTACGAACCGCCGCGAACGACGTGCAGTCCTCCCTCCCCGGATTTCGCCTGCGGGTCGATTTCCGCTGCATCGGGGTACGGTAGGGGCAGCCCCATCCCGTCGAACTCGAGAACGTCGGCCACCCACTCCGCTACGTTGCCCGCCATATCCAGAAGGCCAAGCGGCGTCGCGCCGTCGGGAAAAGAGCCGACCGGGGCTAGCTCGAAGTAGCCGTCGGTCGCGTCGGTCCAGTCGTCCGCAGCCGCACCGTGGTTGGCGAGGTGGGCATTGTATAACGTTCCCCAAGGGAACTCGCGTCCGCCGGCGCCTCGCGCCGCGTACTCCCACTCCGCCTCCGTCGGGAGCCGGCCACCGGTCCAGCGGCAAAAGGCGCTCGCGTCGTCCCAGCGAATGTGCGTGATGGGCAAGTCGGCGCCGGCAAATCGACCGTCGTCGGGCAGGATTTCCGCGCGTGCGCACGACCCCGCGGACACGCACCGGCCGTAGGCCCGCACGGTCACTTCGGTCCGGTCGAGATCGAACGGAGAGAGGGTGACGGCGTGTGCCACGCCTTCCGCGCGCACCATCGCGACGACGCCGTCGTCGTGGCACGTCGAGGCGTGAACCTCGCGCTGGCAGAGCTCGAGAGCCCGCGCCATTCCCGTCGGTGATGACCCCATCACGAACGTGCCGCCCGGGATGCGGACGCGCCCTTGGGGTTGGGCGCGAAGCAAGTGCACGCCGTCTGCGGGGGCGCTCGTAGCCGCGACGTCGAGGCTAGCCCACCACGCTTCGGGCCGCTGCGGACCATGAGCGGACGCGCTGAGAGGGGCGAGGACCGCGCAAACGCCGACCGGAGCGACCACCGACCAAGGCGTGGAGCGCGTCACTCGCTCACCCGGTCAGCACGCGGAGAGGGTGCTCGACGAGTCGGCGAAGCTCAGCGAGAAAAGCGGCGCCCACCGCGCCGTCGACGACCCGGTGGTCGCACGAAAGGGTCATCGAGAGGCGCTTGCCCGGGACGACGGCTCCGTCGGCGACGACGGGTACGTCTCGGACTTGTCCCACGGCGAGGATCGCGCCCTCGGGCGGGTTGATGACGGCTGCGAACTCGTCGATGCCGAACATGCCCAGGTTGGAAATCGAGAACGTACCGTTTTGCATCTCTTCGGGCTTGAGTTTGCGCGCGCGCGCCCGAGCCGCAAGCTCGCGTACCTCGCTCGCGATCGCGACGACGCTCTTCTGATCGGCGTGCCTCACGACCGGCGTGACCAACCCGTCGGGGATGGCGACCGCCACCGAGATATCGACGCGCTTGTGGAGAAGGAGCGCTTCCGGAGTGAAGCTCGCGTTGCACTCCGGCACGCGCACGAGCGCGACTGCGCACGCCTTGATGAGCAGGTCGTTCAGCGAGATCTTGAGCGGCGTCGCTGCGCCGTTGGTCTTCCCGTTCGCGTTCGCCGCGAGCTCCGCGTTGATCTGCTCGCGCAACTTCACGAGTCCCGCCGCGTCGACGTCGATGGACAAGTAGAAGTGAGGCACGGTGGCCTTCGATTCGGTGAGCCGTCTCGCGATGGTCTTTCGCATCGGCGAGAGCGGTCGCACCTCGGACTCGTCGGAAGGGGCGGGGAGCGCCGCCGGAACCTGCGACGCCGGAACCCGGGCCAGCGACGTGGCCCCGGGAGCCGTGGGCGCGGGAATCGAGTCGAGATCCGCTGCGACGACGCGCCCGCCCGTACCTGTGCCCAGCACTCCGTGGAGGTCGATGCCCTTCTCTCGCGCCACTTTGCGCACGTAGGGCGACGCGAGGACGCGCCCGCCGTCGGCCGCTCCTCCGTTGCCCGTGCTCGTCTCTCCCGCATACGAAGTCCGATCGAGCGCGCTTCCCACCGCGACCGACTTGCGCGGCGGGGGCGCCGGCGCGGCCGCGGCAGGCTTCGCCTCGGCCGCGGGCGGCGGGGGTGCCGGCGCGGCCGCGGCGGGCTTCGCCTCGGCCGAAGGCGCCGGTGCTTGCGGCTTTTGCGCTGGCGGTCCGGCGCTCGTCCCTCCGAGCCCGGCGAACGCCGACAGGTCGTCGCCGGGCGCCCCCACGATGGCGACTGGTTGACCGAGCTTCACGAGAGCCCCAGGCGCTACGAGAATCCTGAGAAGGGTTCCTTTGTCGAAGGCGCGAAATTCCATCGTCGCCTTGTCGGTCTCGACCTCGGCGAGCAAATCGTCGACGCCGACCGGGTCGCCCTCCTTCTTGTGCCAGGCGGAGAGCACCCCCTCCTCCATCGTCGGCGAAAGCTTGGGCATCTCGAGAATCTTCGCCATCACGCCCTCCCACGGGCCATCAAACGCCGGACGGTGGCCACCACGCGGTCCGCCTGCGGCATGCAGGCTTGCTCGAGCTTCTTGCTGTACGGCATCGGCACGTCGAGCGTCGTTACTCGCAAGATCGGAGCGTCGAGCGCGTCGAACGCCAGCCGCTGGACGCGATCGGCGATTTCAGCTCCAACCCCGCCATACGGCCATCCTTCGTGTACGACGACCAGCCGATGCGTGCGCTCGACGCTCGCGACGATCGTGTCCTCGTCGAGCGGTCTCAAGCTGCGCAGATCGATCACCTCGGCGGAGATGCCTTCCTTCTCGAGGAGAGCCGCCGCCTCGAGCGCCACGTGCGTCATGCGCGAGTAGGTCGCGATCGTGACGTCTTTGCCCGAGCGGGAGATCTGCGCCTTGCCCATGGCAACGACGTGCTCTCCGTCCGGCACCTCGCCGCGCACCCCGTAGAGGGTTTCGGATTCCATCACGAGAACGGGGTTGTCGTCGCGAATGGCCGATTTCAGAAGGCCCTTCGCGTCGGCAGGAAACGCGGGCGCGACCACCTTCAATCCGGGAATGGTCGCGTAGAAGTGTTCCATGGCGTGGCTATGCTGGCTGCCGACCTGCGCCGCGCTCGCGTTCGGTCCCCGAAAGACGATGGGGCAGTCGAATTGGCCTCCCGACATTTGCCGCAGCTTCGCCGCGTTGTTCAAGATCTGATCGAAGGCGACTGCGCTGAAGTTCCAGGTCATGAATTCGACGATCGGACGGAGCCCGACCATTGCGGCGCCGACGCCCACGCCGGCAAAGCCCGCCTCGGCGATCGGCGTGTCGACGACGCGTTTCGCGCCGAACTTTTCGAGCATGCCCTCGCTCACTTTGTACGCGCCCTGGTAGTGGCCGACTTCCTCGCCCATCAGGAACACGCGGTCGTCGCGGTCCATTTCTTCGACCATCGCTTCGCGCAGAGCTTCTCGGAATCGCAATGTTCTTGTCATGGGTGTGGTGCGTAGAGGGTCAGGGAACTAGTAGGCGAACGGACCTTTGTACGTGGCCGCCTCGAGATCGGCGAGGTCCGGATCCGGGCTGTCGTTGGCGAATTGAATGGCGTCGGCGACGTCGACCTCGACCGTCTTTTCGATCGTTTCGAGCCGCGCCTCGGTGGCCCCCTGTTCGATCAGACTGGCGCGCGCCCGAAGCAGCGGGTCGCGCCGTTTGTGCTCGTCGAGCTCGGCTTGCGTTCGGTACTTGGCCGGGTCGCTCATCGAGTGACCACGAAACCGGTACGTTCGGACTTCGACGAGCGTCGGCAAGCTCTGCTCGCGAGCGCGCTTGACGGCTTCGCCGATACGACGCTCGACTTCGAGGACGTCATCGGCGAAGAAACGGTCGCGATCCATCCCGTAGCCGAGCGCTTTGAGGGAAACGTCCTCGACCGACATCGAGCGAGAGAGGGGCGTTCCCATCGAGTATTCGTTGTTTTCGCAGATGAAGACGATAGGGAGCCGCCAGAGGGCCGCGAGGCTGATCCCTTCGTGGAATCCGCCGATGCTGACGGCCCCTTCGCCGAAAAAGCAGAGGGTGACGCGCCCGTCCTCTCGATACTTGCTGGCGAACGCGACGCCGGCGGCCAGCGGAATGTGGCCGCCCACGATGCCGTATCCGCCGAGCATGTGGTGCTCTTTGTCGAACATGTGCATGGACCCGCCCAGGCCTTTGGAGCACCCGGTGGATTTTCCGAAGAGCTCCGCGAAGAGCGCGCGAGGGCTCATCCCCTTCGCCAGCGCGATCCCGTGATCGCGGTACGTCGTGATGACGTAATCGTCGGGGCGGAGGGCGGCGAGTGCGCCGACGCCGACCGCTTCTTGCCCGATGTAGAGGTGCAAAAAGCCACCGATCTTTCCTTCGGCGTAGCCGCGCGCGCTCTCTTCTTCGACGCGCCGGATGAGCAGCATGTCGCGATAGAGATGGGCGAGGTGGTCCAACGTCGTCGGCGGGCTACCGCTCGTCAACATGCTTTTGGCCATCGTGTTTTGCGTCTGCGGCTCGGCGTTCATGGGCGCGGAATGGTCGGACATCGTGGCGTGCGGCAGTCTAGTTCGCCACGGAGGTGGGCCGCTAGGGGTCGACGTGCGGAGGGCCCGGTTTGTCTGCCTGCGCTTCGTTTCGGAGAGGTGTCCGGCCGGCGGAGGAAGGCGGGGATTCGGGCACGCGAGCCGAGCTCGTAGCAGAAGGCGAGGCAGAAGTGGAAGCGGAGGGAGACGCCCCGGCTGGTAGCGGCGGCACGACGCGGTGCATCGAAGTCGTGGACTTGCCTGCGTCCGGTTTCTTCGCCGACGCGTTTTCGCCGGCGCCCGTTTGGCGCAAATGGCCGAGAACGACCAGGGTAAGAATCACGGCCGCAGCGGCAAGCGCGATTTGATTCTGCCAGCGGCGGGTCGCCTGCGCGATGCTCGAACGCACCGGCCCCGGCGTCGCCAGGAACGTGATGCGCGGTCCCTGAAGCGCCCCCGCGAGGCCCGCCGCGAACGCCTCGCAGGACGGGAAACGCTTGCTCGGCAAGGGCGAAAAGGCTCGCGCGAAAACCGCGTCGAGGCCGAGGTAGCCTCGCAGGGCCGGATGGACCGACCTCGGGGGCGCATGTTTTCCCGTCTCGACCAACGCCGCGACGGCTCCCGAATCCTCCCCGGGAAAGGCGCGGCGGCCTGTGAGCGCCTCGTACATCGTCGCGGCCAGGGCAAACTCGTCCGAAAGCGCGCCGGACCCGGCGGACGCGAGCACTTCCGGGGCAACGTACGCGGGCGGGCGGGAGTCTTGTACCCCGAGCCCGAAGTCGGTGAGCTTGGGACCGGTGGGTGCGATCATCACGTTTTCGGGCTTCACAGTTCGATGCACCAGCCCCGCGGCATGGGCGTGCGTCAGTGCGGCCGCGAGGGCCACGGCGATTCGCCCCACTTCCTCGGCGCCAAGCGGTCCTTCATGGAGACGCTCGCGCAACGTAGGCCCGCGCACGAGTTCGAACACGAGATACAGGCCGACTTGCTCGTCGTCGCCCATGTCGTGCAAAGCGACCAGCCCCGGATGGGAGAGCGTGGCTGCCGCTCGCGCCTCTTCTCTCACGCGCTCGGCGAGCGCCTTGCCCCGTTCGCGTGGCGGCCCCAGGTCGTCGCGGAGCACTTTGATCGCCACCTGGCGTCTGAGCATCGGGTCGCGAGCGAGAAACACCCGGCCCCACCCGCCTTCGCCCAGCAGAAGCTCGACCTCGTAACGGCCGATGCGTGCGGGGAGGGTCACGCTCGGAGCTTTAGCATGCCCTCATGAATGCGGATTCCAGCAAGCGACGGGATGTCCGTCTCCCTCGATGATCTCGCTCATCGGCGGCGACTCGCGGTCGCATCGACCGCGTATCGCGCGGGGGCACCGCGGGTGGAACGCGCAGCCGCTCGGCGGGTCGATGGGCGACGGAACGTCCCCTTCGAGCAGCCGTCGTACCCGCGGTCGCTCCGGGTCGGGACGCGGCGCGGCCGCGAGGAGGGCGTACGTGTACGGGTGACGCGGCCGCGCGTACAGGTCCTCGGCGGCGGCTTGCTCGACGATCCGACCGAGGTACATCACCGACACGCGGTGGCTCACGTGCTGCACGACGGCCAAGTCGTGCGAGACGAAGAGGTAGGAAAGCCCCATCGTCTCCTGGAGCTCGAGGAGCAGGTTGACGATTTGGGCTTGAATCGACACGTCGAGCGACGCCGTCGGCTCATCGCACACGATGAATTGCGGCTCCACCGCGAGCGCTCTTGCGATGCCGATGCGCTGGCGCTGGCCCCCCGAGAACTCGTGCGGGTAGCGATTGAGGGCGTCGCCGCGGAGCCCCACTTTCTCGAGGAGCTCGACGACGCGCACCTCTTCGTCCTGGCGCGTCTTCGCGAGTTTGTGGATGCGGATGGCTTCGCCGACGATCTCGCGCACCGTCATCCTCGGGTTGAGGCTGGAGTACGGATCCTGAAAGATGATCTGCATCCGCCGACGGAGCGTACGCAGTTCGCGCTGGGACATGCGCGTGATGTCCCGGCCCTCCACGATGACCCGTCCAAACGTCGGGTCGAGCAAGCGGAGCATCAAGCGGCCGAGCGTGCTCTTGCCGCAGCCGCTCTCGCCGACGAGGCCCATCGTTTCTCCGCGCCGCACGCGAAGCGAGACGCCGTCGACCGCGCGGACGAAACGGGACGTCGAGCCCAGAAACCCCGATCGGATCGGGAAATATTTGGCGATTCCCTCGGTGGCAATGAGGGTTCGGGGGCGGGTCTCGGCGGGA
>CAZVPE010000081.1:0-15427 GCA_964628155.1 uncultured Polyangiaceae bacterium
CAGCTGGTTCACCCGTGTGGGGCGCGTAAGCCCCGTCACGACTTTACCGAGGCCCAGCTTCGCCTTCGCGGCCGCCAGTAACTCGTTGATCGAAGATCCAGCCAGAACCTCGGTCTCCTCGCCTGAAGGACGAAGAACCAAGACCTCGGCGGGGTCCACTCCTGCGTCCGACAGCATCTCTTCCGCGTGTGTACTGACGAATACCTGGCGTTCGGTCCGTTGCGCCGCTTGCGCGACTACCCTTGGAAGTTGCCGAATGATCTCGCGGTGAAGCGAGAGCTCGGGCTCCTCGAGAATGAGCAGCCCCTCCCCCTGCTGGATGGCCCAGAGCAGCCCGACCAGCCGCAGAGTTCCATCCGAAAAGTCTTTTTCGTTTTGCCAAACACCACCCGGACGCCAGTGATCGTACCGCGCCTCGAGATGCGGAACTCCAAGCTTGTCGCGCTCGATGCGGAGTGCGGAGAACTGCGGCACGGCAATCTTCAGCTGCTTCTCGATTCGCGCGAGGGCCTGCTTCTGTTTTCGCTCACCCAAACGCGCGAGCTGGTCCACGAAGTCGGACCCGGCTGAATCCTCTCCACCGGATTTGTCGCCGCGAGAACCGCGAACGATCTGCGGCACGATGTGCGTCGTCGTAATCTGAGCCAGGGCATCCGCGACAACGCGAAACTTCGCGTTCTGCGTGAGTTGCTCGAGGTGCGTCTGCTCCAGCAAACGCGAATCGGTCTTGTCGACGTCCGTTGGGCGCGTCAGGATCGGCCGACTCTTGTGGCTCACAACCTCTCGAACGATACGCGTGGGTCTCGTTTTCGTGCCCTCCAGTTCCAGCTCGTAGGTCCACGGCTCGCCCGCTACTTCTAGTTCGACCGCAATGGCTACCTTGCTGTCGCGACGAGCATGGAGGCTTCGAAGATGCGCGAGATCGCCCCGGGCACCCAACGCACGCGCAAGGCTTCCACCATGCGCGGCGACGTCATGCAGGAACCGAAACGCGTCGAGAAGGTTGGTCTTTCCACTGGCGTTGGGGCCGACGACGAACATCCGGTCTCGAAGCGCAATGTCGACGCTTCGGAAGTTCCTCCAGTTGGACAGGCGTAGGCGGCGAAACCTAGGGTTCATCGCTTCTCTGTTCCGGTGAACTGAGGTTCTTGCGACTGCCGCGCTTCGGCTTCGCGCCGTTCGTCACGGCGCCGTTTGCGCCTCGAATCCGAGCCAGCATCACCTCGGCCGGCTCGTCGTTCGGGTCCTGGGGAACGAGCTCGCCGCGGAAGGCTTTGGCGAGGGTGGCTCGCTCCAGGTCGGGCATGCGCCCAGCCTGCTCGTGCGCCACTCCGCTCAACGCTCGGATCGTGGCAAGCTTCGCTTCGAGAAGGTTAACAAGGTGCGTGGCCTCGGCGGCAGGCATTAGAGGCACGGCGGCAGCGTCCACCTGGCTTGTGAACATGTGCTGGATCAGGCTTCCCGTGTTGAGCGTATCGACGTAACTGCGAAAGTTGGGAGACTTGAAGAACCAGAGCCAGTACGACGGCGGGAGTCCAACGGGAGTTAGCCGCGCGATGCGCTGGTTCAGAAGGCACTTCTCGCCGGGACCGGAAATACAGACTCGCCCAAGGAACTCGTCCTTTAGCGATTGCGCCGTCAGGTTCAGAAGGAGTTCGTCTGGCCCGACTATGAACTCGGGGAACTCGACGGCCCACTTCACCGGCATCCGCTTCGTGTTGTCGTCGGTCCACTCCAAAGCGCCAGAGACGTTGAGGTTGCCGGGACGCAGCAGCTTCACGCCCGAGGCTGCGTATTCCGCACTCGGGAACGCGCGCCCGTTCTGACAAAAGCCGACCTCGCGCCACGCCGCCCAGCACCACCCCTCCGGCAGCCCCGGCAACCCGGTCGCATCCACGGGATCCGGCTCCTTGTACTTCGCCTTCCACCCGTCGTCCTTCGGCGCCTTCCCCTTCGCCTTCATCTTCGCGAGCTCGGCCTCCTCCCATTTCCTCCGGCGCTCTGCGCGGATGCGCTCCAGGAGTTTGCTCGCGGGCTCCACGTCCTTGTGCTTCGCGCGCCAGTCCTTCGTGAGGTCCCCGCGGAAGGCCGCCGCGAGAATCGACTGACGCAGCTTCTCGAGCAATGGCGGCACCGCGTCGAGCGCCCGGCGCGCGCGGCGGCTTCGGGCCTGGAGGGCCTCGAGCTTGGCGACGATACGGCGCTGCTCGTTGAGGGGTGGCAGCGGTAGTTCGAGTTCGCCGAGAATAGACGCGTTCGCCCCAGGCTGCGCGGTGCCCTTGCTGACGGTCGTAATCTGCGCCCAGTAGGTGGGCGATTGCATGTAGCTCGCGAGATACTCGCCGGTGACTGACGTGCTCGGCTGCACGCGAATCAAATAGGACGCGAAGACCGCGGGCTCGGGAACCTCCCGGAGGAGAAAACTCTTGCCAGTGGTGGCTCCCGTCCTCGCGACTACGATGTCGCCAGCGACTAGTAAGTGCTTTGCGGGCTCGTCGCATTCGCAACGGGGCACCGATGCCCAGTCGACGCGGTTGTCCTGGATGTCTGTGATGCGCAGCATCTTCGGTCCCACCGCTACGTCCGATGCGGACGCGGTGAACCCGTACGAAATATCTCGCGCAACCTCTCGCAGGGTGACCGGCGTCCAGCCTGGCGTGCTCAAACCGCGCCCCCGAGTTCGTCACGTAGAGCCTGCATCTCCTCCAGCGCCGTCTGAAGCTGCGCCACAATCTCCGCCGCGATCTCCGCCGGCTCCGGCAGGTCCGCGTGGTCCGTCACGCTGTCGTCCTTGAGCCACGCGATGTCCAGGTTATCCCCGCGCTTCGCGATCTCCTCCCTCGTGAACTTCCGAAACCGTCCCGCCTCGCCCAGGTCCTTCCGCTTGCTCTTGCCGAGCGAATCGGGGCCGTACGCCTTCTCGAACTCCGCGAAGTGCTCGCGCGTGAACGGCGTCCGCTTGCCGAAGGCGGGCATGTTCGTCCGCATGTCGAAGAACCAGACCGCCTTCGTGTTTCCCTTGTCCTTCTCGCCGCGCGTGAAGAAGAGAACATTCGTCTTCACCCCCTGCGCGTAGAAAATCCCCGTCGGCAGACGCAGGACGGTGTGCAGATCGCACTTGTCCATGAGGTCGGCCCGGACCCGCTGCCCCACGCCCTCTTCGAAGAGGACGTTGTCCGGCATTACGACCGCCGCGCGCCCGTTCGGCTTGAGCCCCCGGTAGATGTGCTGAAGAAAGACCAGCTGTTTATTGCTCGTCGGGTACGTGATGTCGTCGCGCGTCGGCCCGCCGCCGCCCTTCTTGGTGCCGAAGGGCGGATTCGTGAGGATGACGTCGGCCTTCGGCAGCTGCGCACCCGTCGGACCGAGCGTGTCGCCGAGCACGATGTCCCCCTCGATGTCGTGAAGCATCGCGTTCATGAGCGCGAGGCGCTGCACGTCGGCTACGAGCTCCACGCCGTAGAAGGCCTCACGCCGCTGGAAGTTCTGCTTCGCGACCGAGAGGTCGTGGTGCTCGTCGGTCAGCGACTTCACGTAGCGGTCGGCGTTGATGAGAAAGCCTCCCGTGCCGACAGCGGGGTCCTGCACGTGCTCGCCTGGCTGCGGCTTGATGAGCGCGACCATGCACTCGATGAGCGGGCGCGGCGTGAAGTACTGGCCCGCGCCGCTCTTGGTCTCTTCGGCGTTCTTTTCGAGGAGCCCCTCGTAAAGGTCTCCGAGGCCCTCGGACTTGGCGCTGTACCAGTCGAGCGCGTCAATCGCCTCGACGACCGTGCGGAGGTTTCGCGGATGGCGGAACGAGGTGGACGCATTCGCATAGATCGCCTGCACGCGGCCGGAGCCCTTGCTGCCGAGGTCGATGAGAAGCTTCTTGTAGAAGTCGAGCAGCTCGACGCCGTCCCTCTTCGCGAGCTCGTCCCAGCGGTACCCCTTCGGGATCTGGTCCTCGGTCCCCGTCTCCTTCGCCATTTTGAGGAAGAGGATGTACGTGAGCTCGGTCACGTACTGCATGTACGTGATGCCGTCGTCGCGCAGGACGTTGCAGAGGTTCCAGAGCTTCTGGACGATTTCCTGGGTGTTCATGCCGCGTAGCGCGAGGCTACCACCCTGGGCGGCTCCGATGAGTCAGGCTGCGCGGCGTTTCTTCGGCTTCTTCTCGCCGACGGCATCGGCCACGGCCCGGAGAATCCCGGCCACCGGGTCCGGTCCACCGAGCGTCGCCACGATCACGCGGCGCGGAGCGGCGCCAGCTCCTTTGCGGGCAACGCAGGACAGCCGCAAGACAGCAAGACCTGGTTGATACGCGCGATGGTCGCCTTGTCGAACGCCAGAATTTCGAGTCCCAGCAGGGCCCCGCGCTTGTCGAAGTCGCCCAGGAGAGAGGGCGCGAGCTGCCGGGTGGTACCCGCCTTGCGTCGAGCGCTGGAGAGGTGGAGGTAAGCCGCTAAAGGGCGTCCCTTCCTAAAGGTGATTTCGAGCATCGGCGTGGTCATTCGACCTCCGTAGGATACGCCGTGATGACGATGACGCACGTTCGTTCGACATCGGGCTCAACGATGACCGCCCACAACCGACGCTTGTGGCGCGCCTCGACGACGAAACGTCCTAGGACGTGGTCGCGCCGGACGCGCTCGGCGTTTTCCAGCATCCTCCGCAGGTCAATCTCGCCGAAATCGCGGCGCGACATCCGTCGCTCGACGTGCGAGGAGAGCTCGACGTCCCAGCGCCACCAGAACGGTCGCCGGCGGAGCGGCGCCATCAACCCGCGTCTTTCCACACTTCGTCAGCGAGCTCGCTCAGTAGCGTCTCGAGCTTGCCGTCGAAGACCTTGTTCAGGCGGGCGAAGCCGCCGTCGGTCTTGAACTGGCCCGCGTCGAGCGAGGCGCGGTCGACGACCGTCTCGATCTTCACCTGCTTGGCGATGCGGTCGAGCCACTTCGACTGCGGGTCCGTAAACCTGTGCGCCCTGCGCAGCCGGGCCACCGCCCGGTCGACACGCTCGGAGTACGGCATCAGCGGGGAGCCGAGCGCGAGCTGGCGGATGTAGCCCACGATGGTGGCCGCGATGTCCTCGTTCTTCTGGTCGCGCCAGGCCGTCTGCACCGACCGCTCGCCAAAGTCCTCCTGGTCGAGCGCGAGCTTGAGCGTGCGCAGGTCCTCGCGGGTGAGGTCACGCGGACGCTGCGTCACGACGAGCAGCGCCGGAATCTTGTTCATGTTGCTCTCGACGAACGCGCGGAACGCCTCCAGATAGTCGCCGGGTCGACGACTCCCGTGCTTGCCGTAACCGCGGGTGACTTCGCGCAGCTCGTCGTGCCTCTCGGAGACGACCGTCTTGTACGCGACGGGGCCCACAGTCCTATCGAGGAACGCCGCGAGCGCCGGGTGACTCTTCAGGTAGTCGGCAGCGTCGCCCACGCTGCTCTTCTTGAGGAGCTGAGCGAGCTCCCGGATGCCCATTCCCGCGGCGACTTGAAAGCGCTCCTCGGCCTCGCCGGTGAGCGCGCGCTTCTTGCGCTGGAGCTTCGCCAGGAACTCGTCGAGGGATTCGCGCCGGAAGTCTTCGTCCTTCCCGTCGAGGACCTCTTTTGCGAGCTGCTCGAAGGTGACGAGCGGGTTGACGACGACCGGCTTCATGTCGGTCACGTCTTTGAGGGCGGAGTACAGGTCGACGGCGTCGAAGATGCGGAACCGTTCTTTGCCAATCTCGGGACACAGCCGCGTCGCGCGCCCGATCATCTGCTCGTAGAGGATGCGGCTCCGCACACGGCGCAGGAACACGAGGTTCGCGATGCGCGGCACGTCCACGCCCGTGGTCAGCAGATCGACGGTGACGGCGATGTTCGGGTCGCGCTCGTTTCGGTATCGACGCAGAGCCTCGATCGGGCGGTCGGTCGCGCCGGTGATCTTCGCGACGGCGTCGTCGTCCACCGAGCCGTACTTGGCCTTCAGCGCTTCCTTGAGGAGGAGCACGACCATGTCCGCGTGTTCGTCGGTGGCGCAGAAGATGAGCGTCTTCTCGTCCTGCTCCGGGTCGATGTGGTTCACGAGCTCGCCGAGCACGGCGCGGTTGAAGTGCTCGGTGATGACGCGGCGGTTGAAGGCGTCGACGTCGAACTGAAGCTCGTCGGGGAGCTCCTCCTTCGTCACCGTCTGGGTGGACCGGTCGAGGACGAGCACTTCTTCGCGGGCCTGGTAGTGGATGCCGTCCTGCGCCAGCTTGGTTACGATGCGGGTGGGCGGCTCGTGGTCGACGAGGAAGCCGTCCACCACCGCCTCGCGGTACGAGTAGGAGAAGATCGGGGCGCCGAATATTTCCTTCGTGTGGATGGCCGGCGTGGCGGTCAGCCCGATCTTCACCGCGTCGAAGTGATCGAGCACGCGCCGGTACTTCGAGATGTAGTCGTCCTCGTCGCGGAACAGGAACTCGCGATCGGAGAGCTCCCGGTCGAGGAGGTAACCGCGGTGGCATTCGTCCACGACGACGCAGTCGTACTGGTCGACCGGCGGGATGTCGTCCTCGCCCCCTTCTCCGTAGGGACCGAGGACGCGCTTGACCATGGCCTGGATGGTCGCGATTTGAAGCTTGGTCTCGCGCTCGGGCTTGAGGTCGCCGAGCTCTTTCACATCGAAAATGTCCGTGAAGGTCTGGAGATTTTCGAGGCGCAGATCCTTGAAGGCGTCCGCGGTCTGCTTGCCGAGCGCGTTGCGGTCGACGAGAAAGAGCACGCGCCGGAAGCGCTTGGTCTTGAGGAGGCGGTAGCAGAGGCCGATGCACGTGCGCGTTTTGCCCGTTCCGGTCGCCATCGCGACGAGGAGCTCGCGCTTCCCCTCTTCGAGCCCCTTTTCGACCGCGAGGATGGCGTTCCTCTGGTACTCGCGCTCGATGTACGGCATCGGCTCGACCTTGAGCTTCGCGTACGCGTCGTCGACGTTCTGCCGGAGTAGGTCGACGAGGCCTTCCGGGGTGTACCAGCCTTCGAGCGGTACCGGATGGTTCTCCGCGCGGCGCGCGTCCAGAAACCAGATGCCGCTCTTGGTCCGGAGCTGGCGGAGGAACGGGCGGCCGTTGGTCGCGAAAAGGAACGGGACTCTGTGCGAGCCCCAAGGGCTGCCTTCGGGAAGGGCCTCGTCACCCTGGATGACGTAGCCGAGCGAGTAGCGCTTGGCCTGGGGGATGACGCCCATCACGTCCTTGTGCTTGCGCTTCGCCTCGACGACGGCGACGACCTGCAGACCGGCGAAGAGCACGTAGTCCGCCCAGCCCTCTTTCCCTTCCGCGAACGTGGGCCACTCGGCGATGGCGAGGTTCTTCCCCCGGGTGGGGCGCACGCCGTGTTCGAAGGTGAGGCGCTGCGAATCGACCTCCCAGCCCGCGTCCGCGAGCTGGCGGTCGATGAGCTTGCGCGTCGCCGCTTCGTCGAGCTCGATGGCTTCGCTCGCCGCGGAAGCCCGCTCGACGGCGAGAGCGAGCTGCTTCGGGGGCATCGCCTGGGCGGCGGCTTGAAGCGCCGCCAGCTCCGCGAGGAGCTTTCTGTTCTGTTCCAGGAGAGCCGCGCTCCTCTGGGCCTCCACCTTGGCTGTCTCGCGATGGGCCTCGATTTGCTCATTGGCGAGCGTCTCCCAGATGCCGAGGTCCTCGGCGGCCTTGGCCGCGCGCTCCTGAGCGGTCTCTTTCGCGGCGGCCTCGGCGTCGGCAACCTTCTTGGCCTCCTCGATGGCGCGCTGCGCGGCCTCGAGCTCCTTTTGCCGAGCCTCTACGTCATCGCGAAGGCGCTGCAGCTCGTCGTGGAGGCCCGCCTCGGCCTTCCGCGGTTCCGACGGCGGCACGAACGGTCCCGGGTCGAACTTCCTACTATTGCCGAAGCTTCGCTGGAACCAAACGGCCAGCTCGCGCGCCATGCGCAGTTGATGAAGCGCCTCGCGGTGGTCGCCCTTACCCTCGTGAACGGCGACGTTGCCGACGCGACGCAGGTCGTGAAAGAGCGAGCGCTGGGTCGCCCCGATAACGTTCCGCTCCCAGAGCCGGTCGATGAGCTGCTGCTGGCCTTCCTCGGCGCTCTCGAAGAGACCGACCTTGGCGGCGGCGCGCTGCGCGAGGACCTCGCCAAACTGCCGGAGCTTGAAAAGTGTGACGGTGGGGTCGCCGGCGAAATGCTCCTCCGCTTGCGTCGCGAGCGCGACGAGCCGCGCGTCGTGGTGCGCGAGGTAGGCGAAGTTCGGGGAGGGTTGCGTGTTCACCGGGAGGCGCCGCTCTGATCGGGAAGCCTACAGGGCCAGAGTAGATCAGGGGAGTCCGCCCATATCGAGTGGACGTCTCAATGCGCGATCAACACCGCGTTCTCCGACACGACGAGCAGCCCCCCCGTCCTGGTGAGCGCGACCGCGGACGGGAGCGTCAGCTGGGCGGGAAGGGCCCCCAGTCGCACGCCGTCGATGCCTGGGCCCCCGACGACCGTCGTTACGGCGCCGGTCGCCACGTCGACGTGGCGCACGGCATTGTTGGTGGTGTCCGAGACGAAGAGATCTCCCAAGTCGTTGGCCGTCGCTCCGAAGGGCTGGGCGAAATAGGCCATCGCGCCGACGCCGTCGCCGTACCCCGAAGACGCGGGTTTTCCCGCGATCGTCGACACGGCACCCGACGCAATCACGATTTTGCGCAGCGTGCGTCCCAGGTTGTCGGCGACGTACAAATCGCCCCGACCGTTCGCCGCAATACCCATCGGCGCATAGAAGGCCGCACTCGCTCCGGCACCGTCTCCGGTGCCTGGCGTTCCGAATTGCCCTGCGACGAGCGAAATCTGATCTCTTTGCAGATCGATCACGACGACGTCGTCGTCGTTGGAGTCCGTGACGAAGAGATTCGTGCCCTGGAGCGCCAAGGCCGCCGGTGCGTCGAGGCCGCCGAATGTCGATGTCGGAATCTCCGAAAGCGTACTTACGACGCCTTTGCCGAGATCGATTCGGCGGATCGCGCGATTGATCGTGTCGGCCACGTAAAGGAGCTTCGACGCATCGTCGAGCGCCAGGCCCTGCGGTCCGTGGAACCGCGCGGCGCCCATCGCGCCGTCGACATGCCCGCTTTGGCCCGCCGCGCCCGCGAGCGTCGTGACGTTGCCCGTGGCCAGATCGACCGCGCGAATCGTGTCGTTGCCCGTGTCCGCGACGTAGGCCGTGCTGCCGTCGACCGCGAGGCCCGAAGGAGCCGCGAAGCGGGCCTGCGTTCCGGTTCCGTCGGAGGCGCCCATCGAATTGGCGCCCGCGTAGGTGCTCACGGTCGCGCTTGCGAGCGTCATCTTGCGAACCACGAAGTTGGCCGCATCGGCGATATAGAGAGTCCCCGCGCCGTCGTCGTAGAGACCGGCCGGCGAGTTGAAGAGCGCGGCGGTCCCCACGCCGTCCGCGAACCCGGCTGCGGTTTCGCTGCCCGCGACCGCGGAGACGGTGCCGTCGCTCGTCACGCGCACGATGCGGTTTTCGCCGTTCGTGCCTTCGAGCGACACGAGGACGTCGCTCCCGTCGATCGCGATCCCTTGTGGAACCGACGGGAAGGTCGCCACGGTCGAGACGGTGCCCGTGCTCGGCACGATCTTGCGAACAGCCATGTTGAGCGAGTCGGCTACATAGAGGTTGCCCGCGCCGTCGATCCGCATCGCTTTCGGCTTGAAGAAGGCGGCCGCGGCGCCGACGCCGTCGAGTAGAGCCGAGGTCGAACGGTCGCCCGCGAGCGTCGCGACCGTGCCCGCGTTGAGATCGAACTCGCGAATGACGTTGTTGTCCGTGTCGGCGATGTAAAGCTTGCCGGCCGGGTCGAGTGCGATTCCCTCGGGCTCGCCGAAGCGCGCGTCGGCCGCCGTTCCGTCGGTCGAACCCCGCTGACCGGGCGCCCCCGCGATGGTCGTCACCGCGCCGCTGGCCACGTCGATCACCCGGATTGTGTCGTTCTCGGTGTCGCTGAAGTAGAGCTTTCCGTTCGCGAAGGCGAGCCCGCTCGGGAGGCTGAGTGTTGCACTCGTCCCGATTCCGTCCGTGTCGCCCGGATGACCGTAGGAGCCCGCGAAGGTCGTCACCGAACCGGCAACGCGGTCGATCGCGCGGATGACGTTCGAGTCCGCGACATAGAGGATGTTGGCGCCGTCGCCTTCGATCACCCACGGCTCCTGGAAGTGTGCGGCGACGAGGGTCCCGTCCACCCATCCGCGCCCGCCGGGCTGACCCGCGAGGATGTCGAGCCGGGTCAGTCTGGGTGGTTCGGTCGGCGGGCCTCCGTGCGATCCGGAGGAGCCGCACGCGATGGCGCAGGCGGAGAGGGCCATCGCAGCCCGGTATCGGCGACCACTCACGCCTTCACCGGCGCTGGAGTGCGCCTGGCAGCTGTACGAAAAGGCATTCCGAACTTAGTATAGATTGAGAGCGGGATGAGGGCCACGAGCAGTTCGCCTCGCGCGCATCTTTCGCGCGCGCCGCGCGCGAAATGGGGTGTGCTCGCCGCGATGGGTCTTTCGCTGCTCGCCGCGTGCGGCGGCTCGGTCGAGCCAGAGTCGCCCCCCGTCAAGCCAGACGCGTCGGGCGCCGACGCTCCGAACTCCGTCACCGGAGGCGCGATTGGAACGACGAACGCCCCGGATTGCCCGGGGTGCTCGTTTCCCCCGCTCGCGGCGGACGTCTGTGCGTCCGCTCCGTCCATCAAGATCCTATATCCTCCCGATACGGCGCTCTTGCCGCCGAACCTCGGCACGATATCGGTGCAATGGGTTCCGTTCGGCGCGCCCTTCCAGCGGTTCGAAGTGGATTTCACGCAGTCCGCGCAGGCGCCGGCGACCGATTGGCGGATCGTGACGGCGTGCAGCACGCAGACCACCGACGCAGAGGACGCGGGATCGGGCGGCTGCGAGATTACGGTGGATCCGGCTTCTTGGAGCCAGCTCGCCGCCGCGAACCGCGGCGGACCGCCCATCGCCATCACGGTGCGGGGCAGCACCGATGGGGCGTGCGCTTCGACCTCGGAAGACACGATTCACGTGTCGCTGGCAGCGGAAGATGTACTCGGGACGTACTTCTATTGGAAGTCCGACAATGCGGCGCTGGGTCAGTCGGGTCAGGTATGGGGGAAGACGTTCGGCGACACCGTGAACGGCGAGCGCGACGTCACCTCGCCGACTTTCCAGCAGCCCCTTTGCTCCGGCTGTCATTCGCTGTCGCGCGACGGCGCGCAAATGCTCGTCTATCCCGACGACGATACCGACCCGGATTACCAAGGACTGGCAGGGAATCTCATTGACCTGACGAACTGGCCCGCGAGCGCGGCGACGCAGGTGGCGGGCGCCCAGCCGCCCGGCTTCACGGCGTTCTCTTCGGCGGGGCTTTCGTACCTGACCTCGAACGGGTTGCCGTGCCGGAGCACCCCGGCGAGCACGTGTCCCCAGTCCGACGCGACGTCGTATCCCGCCTCCGTGCTCGTCAACGGGTTTTCGCTCTGGCAGGGCCGGAGCGGGATTTTCGAAGGGCGCGTTCCAATCGGCGTCGACGGAACGCGTCCGACGATGCCGGATTGGTCGGTCGACGCAACGTCGGTCGTCTACGTAGAGCCGGCGGCCGTGGGAAGCTGGGACCAGGCGCTCCGCAACGACGACGACCACATCTTCGGTGGCAGTCTTTACCAAGTGCCGTACGCCGGGTTCGGAGCGTTCGGCGCGCCGATCGCGCTCGTCGCCTCGCAGGGAGAGAACAACTACTACCCGAGCTATTCGCCGGACGCGCCTGCGTCGTTCGTCCTTTTCGACCGGGCGCCGCTCGATTCGACCGTTGCGACGCTCACGGGCTGCACCGGAGCGATTCCGAAGGTCAATTGCCCGAACGATAGTTTCTCGAATCCCGCGGCGCGGCTGATGCTCGTGGCGAACACGCCCGGAGCGACCCCGATCGACCTGGAGAAGGCCAACGGCTCGCCTCTCGACATCCGGGCGGCGCTCTCGAACTCGTTTCCGCGGTTCGCGCCCTTCGTCCAGAACTACAACGGCAAGCGGCTCTTCTGGGTCACGTTTTCTTCGACACGCGACTATGCACTTCGCGTTTTGAACCACAAGGACGGGATGTACCCGTGCTACCCGTCCGATTCGTTCGAATGGCCCGGAAGCGTGCACCGCAACGTCCCGGACGCCTTCTGCCAGCACCCGCAGCTTTGGATGGCGCCCGTGCTCGAGGACGGGACGCAGGCGAGCACGAGCGACCCGTCCGGCGTCGCATTTTGGATTCCCTACCAAGACCCGACGGCGCACAACCACATGGCCAGCTGGGCGTGGACGCCGCAGCCGAACGATTCGCAGGACGGGGGCGGCGCCGCCGGGTGCACGTGCTCGATGTCGGGCGCGGCCTGCGGACCCGCGAATCGGGGCTGCGGTTGCTGCTTCGGTCTCGCGTGCAGCGGCAACGGACGGTGCGTTCTCCCGACGCCGTAGTCGCGTCGATTCCGTACCATCCGTCGGCTATGGTGACACGTACCTGTTTCGACGAGGGGCGCACCATGAGATTCCCGGCAGGGCGCGGGTTTGGGCGTGTGGGCGGATCGAGCGCGACGCCACGGTGGCCATTTCCGGTCGGCGTCGCGGCCGCCCTTTGGACGACGTCGGTCGCGCTCTCGAGCTGCGAGCCGTACGATTTCGAAGCGGAGCCTCGGGTTCCGATTGTGCCGCACCCGCGGGCCCAAGCGCCCCTTCGAAGCTCCATCGTCGTTGCCGGGCAGGCCCCGACTTACCTTCCTGCCACGTACCGAGCGGCGCTCGAGTGCCCTCTGCCGAAGCGCGTAGGCGCGGCCAGCCCGGTCGCGCGTGTTTTGCCTGGATTCGAGGAGAACACGGACCCCGAGGGCAGGCTGGCCACGTACCAACCCAGCGGGCCCACGAACGTCGCCGCCAGTGCGTTCTTTCAGCCACTCGGGACGAACGGGAGGGCTTGCGTCACTTGCCATGTCCCCGCGGACGCGATGAGTGTTCGGGTCGACGACATCCGACGGCGTTTCGCGCGCACGGCAGGGGCGGACCCCATTTTTGCGCCGGTCGACGGCGCGAATTGCCCGGACGCCGTCGGGCCGGAGCGGACCGCTCAGGCCCTTGTGGGCGGGCGAATCGGACGGGGCGAGTCCGACGACGAGAGCGCGCACTCGCTCCTCCTGACGAGGGGGTTGTTCCGCATTTTCTTGCCTGTCCCGGCGGACGCGCAATACACGATTCGGATCGTCCATGATCCAAACGGGTGCAATACGAATCCGGAGTACGCCGAGAAGAGGGACCCGCGAACCGGCAAGTTGACCCGAGTCGTGTCCGTGTACCGCCGCCCCCGACCGACCGCCAACTTGAAGTTCGTCACCGCCTTGCGCGTGCGAGCTGATGTTCCGGAAAGCCGCGACCCCGAGTCCAGTCCGGGAGAGAGCAATCTGATGTGGGACGGACGCGAGCCGGATCTCCGGAGCCAGGCGATCGACGCGACGCTGACACACGCGCAGGCCGTATCAAGCCCCACCGACGCCCAGCTCGCCGACATCGTCGCCTTCTCGCGCGGCATCTACAGCGCCCAGATCTTCAGCACGCACGCACACAGCTTGACCGATTTGGGTGCCCTCGGCGGTCCCGACTTTTTGGCCACGGTGGCCCCTCCCAGCAAGCTCGGAGAGCCCACGTTCTCGCTCTTCGATGCGTGGGAGCATCTGGCGCCGGAGGCGGATCGACGGAGCGAGCGGGAGTCGGTGTTCCGAGGACAACGGATCTTCGACAGCCGGCAGTTCGCGATCAGCAGCGTCGCGGGGCTCAATGATGCGTCCGGTGGTAAGGCGACGCTCGCGAATGGCACCTGTTCGACGTGCCACAACCAGGGCGCTGCAGGCACGGACGCGTTCCCGGGCGCGCAGCTCGACGTGGGTGTCGGCGGCGATTCTCCCGACTTCGGCGGCCCGCCACCCTCTCGCGAACTTCCGATTTTCCGGGTCGTGTGCAAGCGATCGAACGACTTCGGATTCCACGGAGCGTCCGTCGACACGAACGACCCCGGAAAGGCGCTCGTGACGGGGAAATGCGCCGACGTCGGCCGCTTCACGGTGGCCCCGCTTCGCGGTCTGGCGGGCAGGGCTCCCTATTTCAGCGACGGGTCCGCCGCGACCCTTGCCGACGTTGTCGACTTCTACGACAGGCGCTTCTCGATCGGTCTGTCGTCCGAGGACAAGAAAGACCTCGTTCGTTTCCTGGGCTCGCTCTGAAGCGGATTGTCGACCCGCGCCGCGGAGCGTATCGTCGCGACCGGGCGAACGGAGGCGGCCATGGGCGGCGAGTTGGTTCTGGTGACGGGCGGGTCCGGATTCGTGGGCGCTCATTGCATCCTGAAGCTTTTGGACGCCGGGTATCGCGTGAGGACGACGGTGCGCGCGCTCGAGCGGGAGCCCGACGTTCGGGCGATGCTGAGGACGGGGGGCGCCGAACCAGGTGGCGCCCTCTCGTTCGTTGCCGCGGATCTGCTGTCGGACACCGGTTGGCCGGAGGCCCTGTCCGGCTGCGACTTCGCGCTGCACGTCGCTTCCCCTTTTCCGGCAAGCGCCCCGAAACACGAAGACGAACTCATCGTCCCGGCGCGCGAAGGCGCCCTGCGCGTTCTCAGGGCCGCGCGGGCGGCGGGCGTCAAGCGCGTCGTGCTCACGTCGTCGTTCGCCGCGATTGGCTACGGTCGCCCACCGACCGATCGGCCGTTCACCGAAGAGAGTTGGACCGACCTCGGCGGCGTTCCCGTGAGCGCATACGTGAAATCGAAGACGATGGCCGAGCGCGCGGCGTGGGATTACGTCGCCCGCGAAGGCGGCGCTCTCGAACTCTCGGTGGTCAATCCCGTCGGCGTCTTCGGCCCGGCGCTGGGGCCGGACTACTCGACGTCGATCCAGATCGTTCAGCGCTTGATGGACGGCTCGATACCGGGCCTTGCGCGCGTGACGTTCGGCGTGGTCGACGTGCGGGACGTGGCGGACCTGCACGTGCGCGCCATGACCCATCCAGCGGCCAAAGGCGAGCGCTTCTTGGCCGTGGCGGGCAATTTCGTCACGTTGCAAGACGTCGCCCGTTTGCTGCGCGAGCGCATGGGCGATGCGGCGCGGCGGGTGCCGACGCGGGTGCTGCCCGACTGGCTCCTCAAGCTCGCTTCGCTGGTCGACCCCACGGTGGCGCAGGTCGTACCGGAGCTCGGAAAGCGCAAGAACGCCACGAACGAGAAAGCCAAGCGTGTCCTCGGCTGGGCGCCGCGGTCGAACGAAGACGCGATCCTCGCGACCGCCGAGAGCCTGGTCCGCCTTGGCTTGCTCCGGAGTTCACGAAGGGCGGCCTGAGGGTTGCTCTGGCCGAAACGCTCGTGTTTTCGGACAGATACGACCTTGCCATTCGGCGGAGCGTCGTTT
>CAZVPE010000081.1:15527-18471 GCA_964628155.1 uncultured Polyangiaceae bacterium
CATTTCTGATTGGTGGAGCGGCATTTCCGGTTGGCGATGACGCATTTCTGATTGGCGGAGCGGCATTTCCGGTTGGCCGAGCGTCGTTTCTCATTGAAGAAGCGTCTTTGCCTCAAAACGGGCGGGGAGAACGCGTCGAGAAGGCGAGCGCTCGCCTTCTATCCATGACCTTAATCGGGAAGCGTGCAACTCGGGCTCGCGAAAAAGAACCTCCGTGCGACTCCTTGCGCAGCCTGCGCGCGCACACCGCAGGTAGCCGGGGCCTGCGCTTCGCCTCGCGCCCCGATTCTCTCGACAAACCCGACAAAGAACGGGCGAAGGCGGCTCTCTCCGGCGGCGGCACACATGATGCGTTGGAGACCGGTGCAACCGCACGCGAAGGAGCGAAGGAATGATCCGATCCCTGACTGTCGAAGTGAGCACACCGAAAGCGAGCAGAGTCGTCGAACGTCCCGGGGGATCCCTCGTCCGTCACCCGTTCCCCGGGGGCCGCCTCGCCGCCGTCTTGGCCCCTCTCGCGTGGGCTGTGGCGTCCGTTCTCACCGGCTGCGCCGCGGAGAGCGACCCGTCGTCGATCGCCACGACGAGCGAGGCCCTCCAAAGCGTGATGGGGTGTCAGCTCGCCGCGAGTCAGTGCAATTTCAAAGCGAAGGCCCCGAGCGATGCGCTCGCGTGCGACACGCAGCTTCACGCGTGCCTCGCCGGACTGCTCCCCGATGGAGGATCGTCCCAGGCGACCCCCGCTTGGCCGTTCGACGCCGGACGGAAGCTCCTGTGCGACGACGCGGGCCTGACTCCGCCGGCGTTCGATGCCGGTCTTCCGCCGGAGCTCGGTCTCGACGCGGCGTTGGCCTCGTCGCTCGCGACCGATGCCGCGCTCCCGTTGCCGGTGATCGCCGACGCCGGATTGCCGCCCGCGCTGACGCTCGACGCGGGCTCCGCGCCCGGTGCCGCCTTCCCGCAAAACGCGGCGCCAGCGGACGGTGGCGCCACGTCGCTCCTCGGTTGCTTGGATACGCTCGGCCAGTGCCTGTCGTCGAAGACGCTGCCGATGGACTGCGCGGATCAGGCCTGCACGTGCCTGAAGAGCGCCATGGCGAGCGCACTCCCGCGTTTGTAGCAATCTCCGCCGCCGGGTAGCGCTCCTCTCACATGTCGCTTGGAGTTCACTTCCGAGTCGGCAGCGCCGCGCTATGGAGAGGGTGCACCATGCGAACGCCGTCTCTCCTCGTCGCCTCTCGACCCGCTGCTTCTCGGCCGGCGCTGCTCGACCCGACCGTGCATCACGCCTCCGGACACGCTTCGCGCTGTCTCCAACCGGAGGTTCGATGCCATGAAATTAGCCATTCGCTCCATTCGTAACAGCAGCCTCGGAGTCGCCAGTCTCGCACTCTTCGTTTCGACCGCTGCCGCGAGCTCGCCGGACGGCGGAGCGCCTGCCGCCGCGCCGTCGCCGATTGCCGTGACCATCCTCGCGTCCAGCCCGGACACGGCGCGGGGCCTCATCTTCCTGACGCCCACCGCCGGGGGCGGGAATGCGCCGGCCCCAAGCCCCACCTCCCCCAACGCAACCCAAATCGTCGACGGTCAAGGCCGCCCGGTTTGGTTCAACCAGCTGCCGAGCGGCGAGAGCGCCTACGACCTTCGGGTGCAGCGGTTCCACGGGGAGCCGGTCATCACGTGGATCCAGAGCCAGGGCGCTTTCTCCACCGGCCCGACGACCGATTACATCGCCGATCGCCACTACCACGTGATCGCCACGGTGAACGCGGGTCATGGCCTGATCGCGGACATCCACGAGTTCTTCCTCACGCGTGAGGGCACGGCGCTCATCACGATTTACAACACCGTGACGCGGGATCTCTCATCGGTTGGCGGGCCGACTTCGGGGCTCGTGACCGAAGGAGTCGTCCAGGAAATCGACGTCTCGAACGGCAACGTCCTTTTCGAGTGGCATAGCCTCGACCACGTGGGCCTCGACGAAAGCCACGCGCCTCTTCCGACGACGGCCGGAACCGCGTGGGACTACTTTCACCTGAACGCGGTGAACACCGACGACGACGGCAATCTGATCATCGATGCGAGAAACACCTGGACCGCGTACCGGCTGGAACGCCATACGGGGAAGGTCCTCTGGCGCCTGGGCGGCAAGAAGACCGACTTCGAGCTCGGCCCGAATGTCGCGTTTGCGTGGCAGCACAATCCGACGGCCGTCGACGACCACGGCCTCGTGCGGATCTTCGACAACGAAGCGGCGCCCCAGGTGTTGCCCTATTCGCGGGTCATCTGGGTACGTCACGACGACCGCCGCAAGACGGCGACGCTCGAGCGGTGGCTGAAGCACCCCGACGGCCTGTCTGCGGGGTCGCAGGGGAATGCCCAGGGCCTCGACAACGGCGACACCTTCGTGGGGTGGGGCGCGGTTCCGCGCTTTTCGGAGTTCGACCGGAACAACAATCTGCTCTTCGACGGCGCGCTCCCGACTGGATACAATAGCTATCGCGCCTATAGACACGAATGGGTAGGGGAGCCCGATACCCGCCCGACCGTGATCGCGCAGCGAAGCACCGACGGCGGCACGTCGATCCAGGTCAGCTGGAACGGAGCGACGGAAGTCGCGCGCTGGGAAGTCGTCGACGAAGGACACGTGGTCGCGTCCGCGCCGTGGAACGGCCTCGAGACGACCATTTCGACCGACGCGTTCGTCCGGTCGGTCGTCGTGATCGCGAAAGACCGGGAGGGTCGCGACATCGGACGCTCCGTGCGGACCGAGGTCAGCCCGTAGCGTTGGGATTTGCCGGAAGGCGGGGAGCGCAAGCCTTCCCGCCTTTCGCGCTTAACAAACCTCACCCCCGGCCCCCTTTCCGCTTGCGGAGAGGGGGAGCAGCGCCGGTATCGCGAGACTCACAGACACCCCTCTCCGCTCGCGGAGAGGGGCCGGGGG
>CAZVPE010000081.1:18571-20919 GCA_964628155.1 uncultured Polyangiaceae bacterium
GGGGCCGGGGGTGAGGTTCTTTGGGGAAGGAGAGGGCGCACTGTCGTGGGCCTTTTCTCGAAGGCCGAGCGCGATGTGACGAATGATGAGTCACCCGTACCGCCGCTCGAAGAGCTCCCGGAGCTTCGGCATTTCGCGCAGCATGGCCAGGGTATGCTCCGCGTGCCCGTGCGCGAAGCCGTTGCCGATGAAGAGGTCGACGTCCTTGCCGACCCCTTCCGCCCCGAGAGCGGCCTTCGTGAAGCTCGTCGACATCGCAAAAAAATAAACGACGCCGCGATCACGGGTCGCCAAGATCGCCGCGGGCTCCGCGTCGGGAACGTTCACACAGGAGAAGGTGACGTCTGCTTCGCGGCCACGGGTCGCTTGGAGCACCGCTTGCCGTAGGCCCACCGGGTCGCGCGCGTCGGCGACCAGGACCGCGTCGCACGTGCCGAGCGCACGGAGATCGTCGGCTGCGCGCGGGTTCGCCTCGACTCCGACGATGCACGCGCCCGGCCCCCCGCTCCGGCGCGCCTCGACCGCGCAAAGAATGCCGCTCTTGCCGCCGGCGCCAAGGACGACGACCACATCGCGACCTTTGACGAGGCGCGCGACCTGGGGCGCCGCCCCCGCAACGTCGAGCGCGGCGAGGGCGAGCCGCTCGGGGAGGTCCGCCGGAAGCTTCGCGTACGCGCCGCTCGCGAAGAACACGGCCTCGCCGTCGACGTCGACTTGGGCGCTGGGCCGTCGTACGGCGCGAACGCGATCAATCCGGAGGGGCGTCAGTGTCAGCGATACGAGCGTCGCGACGCGATCCCCGACGGCGAGTGGCTCGGGGTTGCGGCCGTCCGCGATCTGGATGACCCGTCCGAGCAGCATCCCTCCCGAGCCCGTTGTCGGGTTGTGCTGTTTGCCGCGCTCTTCGACGGTCCGTAGGATAGTGTGGGCGACCTGATTCTCGACGCTGCCCCCGGCCGGGTCCGCCGCCTGCTCCATCTGCGTGAAACTGGCGGCGTCGATGTTCAGCGTTTCCACGGCAAGCAGCACTTCTCCGCCGAATATCCGGCTGAAGTCGTTGTCGAGACGGAGCGCTTGCTGGGGCAGGCCTCTCGGCCGATCGACCACTCTGTGGGTACCGTATGCGTCTCCCCCATGTGCGATCGGACGCGTGCGCTCGTGGTCGCTTGTCATCTTGGTCCTCGACTTGACCGCTCTGCTTCGTACCCATTAATCTAATTTTGCTGACGTTTCAGCGCAGCTGCTGTCGGGCGAGCCTTTCGTGCCTCGCACCGCCGCTCTCGGCCGCATGAATACAGACGTTCCTATCAGAAGCGAGATGCCAGACTCCTCTCCCAAGGTGCCCACGCTTCCCGCGCCGCGCCCAGAGGAACGGTCCTTCGTCCTCCGGTTCATCAGCGGCAAGTACCAGGGGGGCGAGTTTCCCATCGGTCCGGACAAGCAGATTCTCATCGGTCGCTCCAGCGAACTCGAGATGGTTCTCGTCGAGGACATGGTCTCGCGCAAGCACGCGCGCATCTCGATGCAGGGCGACCAGATTTGGATCGAGGACTTGGGATCGACGAACGGCACCTTCGTGAACGGCGAGAAGATCAAGCGGAGCCGGCTGAAGGAGGGGGACCGCGTCCTCATCGGCACCAGTATTCTCAAGCTCATCGCGAGCGACGCACCGAGGGACGAGAAAGACGCCAAGCGCGATCTGGAGAACGTGGCCCAGGCGCGCCGCACGAGCCAGCAGCGGACGATGAGCGGGAGCATCGAGGAGGTGCCCCTACCCGATCTCCTTCAGCTCTTCGGGACGTCGAAGAAGAGCGGGGTCCTCGTCATTCGAACCGACGACGACGTCGGGCGAATCTTCCTCAAGAAGGGCATGGTGTCCTTCGCGCTCATCAACGACTACGACGACGTTCAGCCGACCAAGAGCCTCTTTCGAATGCTCACGTGGCCGAAGGGGCTCTTCGACCTCGATCCACCCGACGAGCGCGAGTTTCCGAACGAGTTGAACGCCGGCGTGCAAGAGCTCCTGATGGAGGGAATGCGGCAACTCGACGAATTCAACCGGATTCGAGGCGAGCTTCCGGCCGCGCTGTCCCGCATCACCCTGCCCGTGCCGCTCATTCCGCCGCTGCGCGAGCTCAAGCCCGACGAGCTCGACGTCCTACAGCTCGCCCACAACTACGGGACGCTCGACGCGATGCTGAACAAGAGCCTCGCGACCGATCTCGAGACCGCCGAGATCGTCCTCAAGCTGATCAAATCGTCGTATCTGCGGGTCGAGTAGCGAGAGATACCTCCGTCTAAGCATTCGTCACATCGTGTTGTGAACCGGCTGGTCCAGCTATTAAAAC
>CAZVPE010000082.1:0-20807 GCA_964628155.1 uncultured Polyangiaceae bacterium
CCGACGCGTGTCGCAACGATTCGACGCGCCCGAAGGGCATCGTGACAGAACCCGCGCGCCACGCTCGAGAGACGCTGGAGGCTGGGGCGTCCCCTGTTCGTGGTCGGCGCCGGCGCGGCGGCGGACTTCGTCGAGCAGCGCGTGGAGCGCGCCGATGCGGCGGCCGTTGCCGCTGCGGGATATCCGACCACACATACGTTCCGGGCGGTCGCGCCCGGCCCGATCGCGTTCGTTCGCCTTCGCCTTCCAATGGGGACGACGACATGGACCGAGCTGACCGCGCGCGGGGAGCTGCTGCTTCCCGAGCTCGATCACGTGATCGCTCCGCTGTGGGCGTGCCTCGCAAACGTCGGCGCGGGTTTCTCGTTTTAGTCGGCGAACCCCATCGAGCCGCTGATGAACATGAGCCGCTTCACGCCAGTGGCGTCCATTTCGTCCGCAATGTGCTCGACACGGCGAATGCGCTCCGGCCGGTCTTCGAGTCGCCGTCCTTGAATCCGAACTTCATCGCGATCGACAGCACATTGACGCTCATTGCGTCTGTATCGGGGGAAGCGTCGGGACCGCCAGTCGCTCGGGCGTGAACAGAAAGTAAGGGCTCTGCGTCACGAGAAGCCCGACCCGCCCAATTTCCTCCTCCGGAGCATTTCCAACAGCAAAGCGCCCGACAATCTCGTAGTGTCCCTCTTCGGTAGGAGCGCATTCGACCGGGACGCGCGTCACGCGGACGCCTCCGGGCGCCAGAGTCTCCGGCTCGGCGAGCCGCTCCTGTCGTCCTGCGCAGGGCAGCGGCGCCCCCGTCTTGAAGACCAGCAGCGACGCGTGGGAAGGCCCGACGGCGACTGCTCGATTGCTGGCGTTGATGAGCGCAACCACGACCTCATAGCCACCTTTGGCCCAGGCGTCTGCCGGCATGGGCGGCGCCGTCGACGCGCCGGTCATCAGGGCGTAGAGCCCGGCTCGCGAAGACACCGGACGCGGTATGTTCCCGTTCGGCGTCACGTCGACCTGGAATGATCCTGCGAACAGGCCGATGCCAGCCCGATCGCGTTCACTCTCGTCACGGTCGGCGGCGTGAATCCAAACACGCACGTCGTAGCGCCCCGGCAGCGGCATGGTGCAATCGAGAAGTCGCTCGAAGGTGACCGACTGCCCTGGCTCGAGCCGGGCAGGCTCGATGGCCCCCGCGCCGGCGCGGACGTGAGTATTACAAGCAAAGGCGACCCCCTCGCGCGTGGCGGAGAAGGCCGCGTGTAGGTGGTCGATGGGGACAACGCGCCCCGTAACGTTCTCGAGGCGTATCGACACGAACTGTCCAGCGACGCCGAGTGATTGTGCATCATACGCGAAGCGAGGGGGCGCGCGCAGAGAGGCTCGCACGTCCGAGAGATCGTCGCGTAAGACGGGCCGAGGCTCTGATTCCGTAACGGCTGCCGGCGAACTGACCGTCGGCGCATATGCGTGCGGCGTGCTGCAAGCGGGAATCGCCACCGCACCCAGCAGAGCGGCCCGGCAGCTCATCATCGTACGCTAGACGCCGACCTCCCGAATCGCCAGCCCATCGTTTGTCACCGCTAAGTGGCGCGATGGCCATTCCGCGGTCGGTAAACCCTAGCTCGCGAAGTAAGTCGTCGCTCTCTTCTGGCCCTTGCTCTTGAGTGCCTTTCTTTCGAGGCCCTCTTTCAGAATGCGAGGCATTTCCTTCGCTTGAAGACCGAGCTCACTGCGGATCTGCTCTGCCCGCAGACCTTCCTTGTGCTTCTTGACCAAAGAGACGACGTGGCCGAGCGCTGCTGCGATGTCTTCGGGAGACCGACGCTGCAAGCGCCCCGCCGAGGCCGACGATTTCCTTACCGCTGGAACTGAAATGGGGGGGGCGGCGGCGCGCGGAGAACGATCGCTATTTTTCGGTTTGCCGTTGGTCGAAATCAATTCGTCGAGGGAAGCTCCTCGAATGGCCGCGAGAATGCTGGCGGCGAAAGATTCAGCGAGATCGTTCAGAGTTGATTGGAGGGAGGTAGGCATTAAGATCGCAGCGTATAGGCACGCGGCGCATCCATGTCAAGAAGACATCGGAACTGGAGAGAAACCGCCAGGCGCGAAGACAACATCGTAGGGCGACAGTCTCATCCTTCTGTCGGTGTCGGTCCTTGACTCTTTTTCTCGCACCCTGTCAAAACGTGCCTTGAATTCCTCCGATGCCGAGACTCGCCCACGCCCCCGCCGAGGCGGGTTTGCCGGTCGTCGTGCTCGGCATCGAGGGGCTGCCCAAGAGAAGGCCGGCGATCCCTGCCGCCACACCGGCGCCGGCGGCGACGAGAGAGATGGTCGCCACATATCCGAGCGTGCGAGCCGATTCGAGTTCGTCGTTGACGGCGGGAATACACGCGACCGACTGACAAGACGCTTGCAGTCCGGATACCTTTTGAACTGCAAGGGCGCCCGCGATTCCTCCGACGATGAACCCGACGGCCCCCACGCCGAAGCCCGCGTAGACAAGCGGTGTCGTGCCGCCGACTCCTGCAGCCGGGTTTGCCGGAACGGACTGCGCCACAGCGGCCGGGCGGCCGCCACGCGCAGGTGGGTCGTTCTTCGCGAAGCTCGCGTTCCCGTTCGTGGGCACGGTGAGTTCGACCTCGCGAGACTCCCCTTGAAGCAGGTTGACGTCAGTCTCCGCTCGACCGCCGGTCGCACCCGTTACGCTCAAACGATGACTCCCGGGATTCAGCGCCAGGGTATCCGCGAGCACCGCGGCAGATACCGGCGCCCCGTCGAGCGTCACGACGACGTTCGGAGCGAGCCCGCGTATCTTGACGGTCAGGCGCGGGACCCGCGACCGCATTTCGGCGGAGAGCTCTGCGGCGTCATGGCGGGCCTGCACGGCTCGAGCCGTCTCGACGGCGCGCGGATCGCGCGTGCGCGCGACGGAGTCGAACATCACGCTCGCTTCGACGAGCCGATTCAACAAGACGTACGTTCGACCCAGCTCGACCGCGGTGATCGGGTTTTCCGCGAGCTCGTGAGCCGCCTGGAACTTCGGGAGTGCGCCTTTCGCGTCGCCTGCGTCCCGCTGTTCGGTCGCGGCCGAAAATAGCTCGCGAGCCCGTGCGAGATTTTCTTCGGAACCCGGCTGGGCGATTGCCGTTCGAGGGCCCGCCGTACCAATCCCGCAGATTACCGCAGCGGCGAAGAACCAATGGCCCACGCGGGTTTGCATCATCAGCGCAACCGTCCTGCGAATTGTCTCACCCGAGAACCGCTTCGGCAGAGGAACTCGCCCGGAATCGGCCGAGTGCTCTCAAGCAAGACCAAGAGCAAAGCTGCTTCCGAGCAAGGATAGCCGGCGCAACGAGCTGACGCACTCCCTCCAGTCAGAATCGTATGGAAGCCCGTCAATCCCGTCGTGACGAAATCGAGCGCCTTGGGACACGTACCCTCGTCGAAGCCAAAGAACACCAGCGAGTCGCGCACGCCGGTTGGTCTGTAGAGAGCTCGTGCGGACCTTGATCGAGGCGGCGCCGGTCAGCGAAGGACGATCAGCGGAATATCGTTCATCCTGTCCACAAGTCTCGGAGCGATTGTCCCTGGGGGCCCGCTGAAGGCCCCGAAAAATGTCTCGTGGCCGGGTCGATGGCGAATTTCACTCCTGGAGACATAGATGTATCCCTTTCGCCACAGCCGCGGCGGCAGCACGAAGGAAGCTCCCACCGATTTGGTCTTGTCGTCAGGCGGTACGAGAGACCAGGACCCCTGTTCGTCAATCACCGAGAGGATCTCGAATTGGTAGTCCGCGGCGGCGGAACCGGCCGACAGGAAGTACAGTGTGAGCGTCGGAGCTACCCCTCCCTCGTAGCGCTCGCCGAGGAGTCTGGTGCCATTGCTGTACGCTCGCGCCACTCGGGTGTTCAAAAGCGCCGTGAGCTCGAGCTCGTAGCGCTCTGCGAGCGCCGGCTCGTTCGCAGCGACCGCCACATTGTGCGCGACCCGCAGCTGGTCCAGCGAAGCCGGGGCCATGTCAGGGGGCGGGTTGGGCATCTGATCGTAGTGGTCGCGCAGTTCCCAAGTAAAGAAAGGGTCTGGGCGCACGGTCCGTATAGGGTCGGTGCCCGATAGAAAATACCACTCGACGGCGTTCGGCTCGCGCTCGTCGAATACGAGCCCCTGCGCGAGCTCCGGTGGCACGATGGCCCGGTCCACAAACACGTATTGCCCGACCGCGACAATCGAGAAATCGTGCGCGAGACGCATTTGGTCGGCCGACGTCATGAACGCGAGATCACCGATGAAGTAGCGGTCTATTTTGTCGCTATGGGAAAATGGCACCGCGGTCACCTGTCGAATCGGTCGGTGCAGCGCCCACGCTTGGGCCCAGCTCGGCCGCATCCCGTCGTGCAGGTCCACGGTCGCGACCCCTTCCATGCGCCGCGTCATCCACTCGAGTGCTTGCGACTTGTCTTCTTCGCGAAAGGCGAGCCTCCCCTTCTCGTTGAAGCGCCCGCCGGTCATGCGCGCATAGTGGAGTGCGTCGATACCGTCGGGCAGGATGGCCAAGGGGATCAATCCGAACAAGGTCATGCTGGCCGGAACGGCGGCCTTGCTCCAGGTGGCGCGATCGCACCAGGTGAGCGCCCAGCGCGCGAGCTCGGAGGCGCTCTGCGCGATGACTCCGACCGAAAGCGCGTAGTACGGTGCGAACGGGAGCGGCCAATAAATGTGCACGTCCGCGCCGTTCTTGAACTTCACGTAGTGCACGGTCGCCATGACCAGCATTGCGACCGGAAATATTTCGAGCATTCGCCCCCCGAGGACGATGCGAGCCAAGAACACCGGCAGCGCGACCTTGCCGACCAGAATGGCGAGAGGGGTGAAGGTGACGTCGATCCAGTATTTGCGCGCCTGGAGAACCTGAGAAAGCGGATCGTCGCTTCCGCGCGTTCGCGCCGAATACTGTGCGGCCAGGTCTCCGATGGCACCGATGTGTTGGAAGTAGTACCCGTAAGCGCCGAGCACCCCGATTCCAATGATGGTCGTAAGCCACGACCATCGCGCAATGGCCAGAGTGTTCAGAGTCCCCGCGCGTCGGCGCCCAAAGAAGGCAACTGCGCTCGTGGCGGCCACCGCGACTCCTAGAAAGATCTGGGCCTCCCAGTCCGTGTTCGCGCACAGCAGAGCCCCGATGGAGCTGACCCACATCCAGCGATATGCGCGCGTGCGCGCAAAGCGAACGTAACCCCAGGTCGTCAGGAGGCAGGAGGTCACGAGTGGAACTTCGAAGCCGGGAAAGTTACCGAACGCGAGCGTGATCGGCAGGGTGACGTAGGCGAGTGCGGAGAGTGCGCCGGCGACGGGGCCCCAAAGGGCGCTGCCGACTCCGTACAGCAGCGGCGGGGTGGCCGCGCTGGCCAGCACCGCGAAGAGGCGTGGAACATACGCGTGTCGCCCGAGAAAAGCGGACAACGCGGCAATACCCCAGAACGTGCCCCAGGGATGGTGGGCGTAGTAGAGGGCCGGCGCCGGGCGTTCCAGCGTGTACTCGCGGACGGGCCCGGCGATGTTCCAGGCGAGCATGTTCTCCGCGATGATCCCGCGTGCGGCCACGACGGCGTCATGACCGGCTGCGATGCGGCCGAAGAGCCCCCAAGAGACGGCAAGCACGAACCAAGTCGTGGCGATGATGGCCACCGCACGGGCGGTTCGATCCACGCGTCTTTGGCTCGACGGAGTAGGAATCGAAGTCTCCCTTTTTCCCATCGACTACCGGTTCGCCGGCGCTCCGCCGTGCAAGGGCTCGCCGAGCAAGACCGTCCACGGAGGGGGCGTGCGCCGCTCGACGATGCGCAGACTCCGGCGCGCGAGCTGCTCGAGGGCGCGCCGGCTGAAGTGCTGCACGTGGCCCGGAGTGTTGCCGAAGTCGCGGAGATAGCGCGCGCGGGCCACGTTGAGGAGGCGCCAGAGCGGCTCGCGCGGGGTGCTGAGGAGAACCGCGCGCCGGGACACGCGCGCAATCTCGGCGAGCCCACGCTCCGGATCGCGCAAGTGCTCGAGCACTTCGCAGCAGACCACGAGCTCGAAGCTCGCGTTCTCGAAGGGCAGATCGTAGGCCGACGCGCGCCGGAGCTCGATGAGGCTGTCCAAGCCGGGCGCTGCGGCGCAGAGCGCGACGTCACACGCGACGAAACGCTTCGGCCGCGAGGCAGCCCGGACCAAGTGCTGGGCCAGGTGGCCTTCCCCGCACCCCACCTCCAGCACCGTGCCGGGGCCGACGCGCCGGTAGAGTTGGGTGACGTTGCGGAGAAACCCGCGCATCAAAGCCCGGGCGAGGGGGTTATGCGTCCCGTACTTGTCGTAGACGTTCCCGACGATGGGACCTTTTTCCTCGAGAGGCGGACCGGTCACGGCGCCGATGCTTTCCGCCACGGAGTGGCGCCGGTACTTCGCACGCCTTCGAGCCGATCGCCGCGAGCCACGGCCGCTCTTGCGAGCTCTGCATCCAACCGGCGTACGCGCGCAAGAACGTCTTCCAAGAGTCGACGATTGGCGACGAGAAGCTCGCTTAGAACCGCGAGCAGGCCCACCAAGAAGGAAAGGATGGCGCAACCGAACCCGGCCACCAGAGACTGCGTGTGCCCGCTGTAATTCGGGTTTCGCACGTAGAGAAACAGGAACCGCCCGCAGAGGATCGCGCCGCACGCGAAGAGAATCGCGGCGGCGTACGCGAACGTCTGAACCGGGCGATACATGCCGTGCGCGCGGACGAGGAGGCCCGCGGACTCGTACACGTAGTGGGCGGTCGATCGTGCGAGCCGCGACGCGCGCCTCACCGGGTTCGTGTCGAGCTTGACGTCCTTGAATACCAAGCCCGAGCGACCGCCCTGGATGATCGTCTCCAGTGTGTAGGTGAAGCGGCCGTGCACGAACATTTGGTAGGCCGCCAAGCGGCCGAATGCGCGAAAGCCGCTGGTGGCGTCGTTTACGCTCGTACCCGAGATGCGGCGAACGAACGACGAACCCCAACGCTGGAGGCACCGCTTGAGCGGCGAGAAGTGGGGGATGCGGTCCGTCTGACGGTCACCGACGACGACGTCGGCCTCATGCCGAAGAATGGGCGCGACGATCCGCTCGACGTCGGCGCCGCGATACTGGTTGTCCGCGTCCATGTTGACGATGACGTCCGCACCCAATCGCAGCGACGCGTCGATGCCGGCCATGAAGGCGACGGCCAGGCCACGGCGCTGCGGGAAGCGAACGATGTGGTGCACGCCGAACTCGGCGGCCTGGTCGCTCGTTCCGTCCGTGCTTCCGTCGTCGACCACCACGATCTCGATCTCGTCGATGCCGTCGACATGCCTCGGCAGATCCGCGAGCGTATCCGGCAATTGCTCGCACTCGTTCAAGCAGGGGATCTGGATAACGAGCTTCACCCGCGCCTTGCGCGACGTCTGCAAGCGCCGCCAGGCTCCAATCTCCCGCTTTCTCGGGGTGGGCGAGTCGTGGAACGGACGAAGCGGCAGAGACCCGCGACGAGCCAGGCGAATTTGTCCACGGGCGACCCCTTGAGGTCGGAAGGGTCCTTGAGCCTGGGCGCGCTACGACCGGAAGCATGGGGGTGCGAGTCGGGGCGACTCGGTCGCCGGTCGCGAACGTATCCGCCGGGATGTGGAGCGACTGCGACGGACTCTGGGGCGCAGTCCACGCCACGGCCCGTGGCTAGCGCGCCGGGGATGGGGGCCGTTGAGACAGCGTCCGCGGTACTGCTGATCACCTTCTTGCGGGCGCGAGCCGCCGGACTAAGGCTCGAGCAAGGGGGACGGGCCTGCGCCTGTGCATTTCTCTGACCCTGGCGTCCTTGCGATCCTGGGGGTTCTCTGCGGTTCTCTCCCCGTTGTCTGCGACCCACGCCGCGCTCACTCCGCCAGGCGCGGGAACGAGGCGCGGTAGCACCGGACCCGATGCTCCCCCGGTCGGCTATGCTGCGCCCCGTATGCCCGAATACGCCGAGCGACGATACGAAGGGGGCTGTCACTGCGGGAGCGTACGGTTCCGAGTGAGCGAGAAACTGTCGAACGTCGTCACGTGCAACTGCTCGATTTGCGAGAAAAAGGGGTTCTTGCACTGGATCGTCCCCCGCGATCGCTTCGAGCTTCTCTCGGGCGAGGCGAAGCTGACGACGTATCGCTTCAACACCGGAATCGCCGCGCACCACTTTTGTCGCGTCTGCGGCATCCACAGCTTTTACGTACCGCGGTCGGATCCCGACAAGATCGACGTCAACGTGCGCTGCCTGGATGACATCGATCTCCGCGCGGTTTCCGCCGAGCCGTTCGATGGGCGGCATTGGGAGGATGCGATGACGGCGCGGGCGACCCACCCGAAGTGACGACTCGGCCGGTCTTTCGGCGAAGGAAGAACCTTGGTGCCCGAGACGAGGAATGCATCAGGGATCGGAGCCGGCGAGCGGCACGTGCTCCCAATAGGTGGGCCCCCCTTCGTACCAAGTCACGAATTGGACCGCGCCATCCTGGGACACGACGACGGCGATCGCATCCCGCTCGAGCGAGCAGAGGCGGTACGCCGAGCGGTGACGCGTTCCCACGCTGTCGATGGGAACCAGGTCGGACGCGGACCCCTCGAGATCGAGGGCTCGGCGCACGGTACGGATGACGGGAAGCCGGCCCGCGATCTCGGCGCCGAACCCGAGGAGCTCGAACCGATCGGTCATGACGACCGCGCCATCGACGTCGCCGAGGGCTGCGATGAGGTGAGACACTTCCAGGATCGACTCGTCGAGCGCCGCGACCGACGGTCGCCTCGAACTCTCGAAGAGTGCCCAGCCAGCGCGTTCGGGGGGCGACGGCGCCTCCGCGGCCGCGAGCGCGACCTCTCGCATGACTGCCCGGAGGAGCGCCCGATGCCGGCGGCGGGGCGCGCCGTCCGCGAACGCGTACTTGAGCCGCAGCGTTCCTTCGTCGCCGAGCAGGCTCGCCACCCGTGCATCGGGCACGAAGAGCAGCGTTGCCCCGTGGTGGGTCTCGCGCAGAATGGCGATGACGCGCTTGAACATGTGCTGGGAGACCTGGCGCATCAAGTTGGGGTCCAGCGGAACCGCGCCGGGTCCCAACGCGGCGTCGTGTTCGGCAGCGAGCTCGGCGCGGAACGGGGCAAATCGCCTGGCCAGCCACTCCGCGTCGAAGGCGTCGAGCGGCACGCCTTGCAGTTGCCCGACCCGAAGCTCGCCGAGCGTGACGTCGCCCAGGCCGACGGCCACGAGCCCTGGGCCCGCGACGCGGACGACGAGCGCATCGCTCGGCAAGGGCGACGGAAGCGCCCGCCCGCCGCGCACGCTCAGCAGCCAGCGAGGGCCCGACTGCACGATCCCCCAGATCTCGAAGACGCCTGCGCCGCTCTGCCGCACCCCGATGAGCGCGCGGTGGTACTTCGCCGCTGGGGCCAAGCGGCGGAGCTCTTGTTCGTCGTAGGGGCGAGGCGTCGCGAAGACGAGCGGCTGCAGTCCTTCCGGGGGGCCTGCGTCGAGCGGCAATCGACCAGGGTCACCGACGAGAATTCGGAAGCGAACAGGCCGCGCTTCCTCCTCCAGCAAAGACGCCTGGTACGCGATGGAGATCAATTGCTCGAGCGCGGTGGAATCGGGAAGATCCCCGGCGCGGAGCTCGCAGGGACCGGGGTCCGATAGCCGCTCGAGACGCGCCCAGCGGGCGGCTACGGCCGCGGCGAGTTGGGCTGGATAGGCGTGCATGACGAATCAAAGGCTAGAACCTGGCGGCCGCTTCGGGTAGCCGGAGGCGCAGAATCAGGCCACGGATCGGGCTCGCAAGGCGAGTCGAAACGTCTTCGACAGCTCGCCGAGCGCGTGGCCGAACGGCGATCGCGGTCGCCACACGAGCGCGAGCGTACGGCCGGGGCTCGGTTTCGCGAACGGCCGGATCTCGAGCTGACCGCGCCGGTTTTCGACGCCTACGGCGATCGACGGAAGCAGAGTAATCCCGGCGCCGCTCGAGACCATCTGCGCGAGCGTTCCCAGGCTCGTGGCCCGAAAACTCGCCTCGCTGGCGTGCGCCTTCGAGCAGAGGGCGAGCGCCTGATTGCGAAAGCAGTGACCCTCGTCGAGGAGGAGAACCCGAGCGCCCTCGAGCTCCGAGATCGCGACGCGCTTCCTGCGCGCGAGCGCATGGCCTTTGGGCATGGCGACGACGAAGGGATCGGTGGCGATGTCCGCGTGCGCAAGCTCGCCGATGTCCGATTCTGTCGCGACGAGTCCCGCGTCCAGCGTGCCCTCGGCGATTTCGCGCACGATTTCCGCGGTTTTCTCTTCGCGAAAAACGAGCGCGAGCTTCGGATAGCGTTCGCTGATCGCGGGCATGACCTCGGGAAGCACGTACGGCGCAATCGTCGGGATGACGCCGATGCGCAAAGTCCCGGTGAACGGCTCGCGCGATCGACCGGCGACCGCGATGAGATCGTCGATTTCGACGAGGATGCTCCGGGCCCGCGCGACCACGTCCGCACCGACGGTCGTCACCACGACGCGCCGCCTGTCGCGCTCGAAGAGCGTCACGCCCAGGACCGACTCGATCTGCTGCAATTGGGCGCTGAGCGTCGGCTGCGAGACGTGACAGCGCGCCGCCGCCTTGTGAAACCCGAGCGTATCGGCCACGGCGACGACGTACTGGAGCTGCCGGATGGAGATGTCGGAGGAGGCAGGCATGATAGCCCATTCCTATCACCATGGTCGAAACAACGTATTCGACGAATCAGTCAGCCGCAGTACGTTCACTGCAGGACACACGTTGAACCCGGACGGAGAACCCGCGTACGGAAAGGGGGTGGCCGACGCGCTGCGCATCCCGCTGAGCGAAGTGCCCAAGGCTAGTTTGGCGACGATTTCGTCCGCTCGAGCTCGGGTTCAGTCGTCGCATGCGCCATTCTTCATGGCACAATGAGGGGCACGCCCCTCGCCGGCGTCGCGTTCGTTCGATCGAGCCCATGGGCGAGCGCCTCCATCCCGACCGTGCCGCTCATCGCCAACGCCACGCCCATTGCCAACCGTTGGAAGCGCGGCAGATGCGGCACGTACGCGCAGCGGATGGCCTGGAGAGCCCTTCTCGCCATTCCCGTGCTCTTTACCCTCAGCGGCGCCGCGGCTTGCCGAAGAGCGCCCCCCCCTGCCCCGCCGTCGGTCCAACGGGAAACGATTCCCGGCGTCGCCGCGGCGCCCGCTTCTCCCGTGCAGCCGTCGCTCGACGAAAGCAGCATCGACGCCGCCGTCGCCGACGCCATCGCCAACCGGAGCGTCCCCGGCGCGGTCGTCGTCGTGGGCCGCCACGATCGCGTCGTCTTGCGGCGCGCGTACGGATTTCGCGAGCTGGAGCCAGAGCGGGTTCCGATGACGGTCGACACGCTGTTCGACCTCGCCTCGATCACCAAGCCAATCGCGACCGCGACCAGCATCATGGTGCTCTTCGAGAAGGGGACGCTCGGCCTCGATGACCCGCTGGCGAAGTACGTCCCCGATTGCGACAAGAACGGCAAGGCGGCGATCACGATTCGGCACCTGCTTCTTCACGTCGCCGGCTTTCCGCCGGACATTCCGAAAGGCGACTTCGGCCACGGCCGCGAGGAGGCCATCCGCCGCATTTGTCGTACGCCGCTGCGCGCCGCCCCCGGGGTCGCTTCGATCTACAGCGACCTCGGGTTCATTTTGCTCGAGGAGGTCGTGCGGCGCGTGACTTCACGCGAGCTGCCCGACTTCGCCGCGGAGACCATTTTCGCGCCGCTCGGCATGAAAGATACGGGCTTCCTCCCCTCGGACGAACGCAGACAGCGCGCCGCGTGGACGGAGTTCGTCGACGGCGGGTGGCGAGTCGGCGTCGTGCACGATCCACGGGCCTTTCTGCTCGGCGGCGTGGCCGGACACGCGGGTCTCTTTTCGACGGGCGACGACCTGGCGCTCTACGCGCGCGCGATCCTCGGAGGGGGTGAAGTTGACGGGAAGCGCGTGCTCTCGGCCCGATCGGTATCGACGATGCTCGCCCCGCACGACATCCCCGGAGGAGTGCGCGCGCTCGGCTGGAACGTCGACGGTCAATACCGGGGAGAGGGGCTCTCCCCGCGAGCGATCGGTCACTTCGGCTTCACGGGAACCGCGTTGTGGATCGACCCGGACAAGGATCTCTTCGTCGTCGTGCTCACCAACCGCGTGCACCCCGACGGCAAAGGCGACGCCAAGCCGCTCGTCGCTCGGATCAATACGCTGGCGGCGCAGGCGATCGGCCCGACGGCGGGCCGGGTCCGGGCTTGCGCAGACGGGCCTGCCGATGTCCTCACCGGGATCGACGTCCTTCGCGACGAGGGTTTCACGCGACTCCGCGGGCGGCGGGTCGGCCTCATCACCAACGCGAGCGGCCTCGCTCGGGACGGAACCTCGACGGTCGACCTCCTGAGGGCAGCCCCGGAGGTGCGCCTGCTCGCTCTCTTCACGCCCGAGCACGGACTCGACGCGAACCGCGAAGGGCGGATCGACAGCGGCGTGGACGGGCGAACGGGCTTGCCCATCTACAGTCTGTACGGCGATTCGTTCGCCCCGAGCGTGGAAAGCCTCGCGGAGATCGACACGCTTGTCTTCGACATGCAAGACGTGGGCACCCGCTTTTTCACGTATGCCTCGACGATGGATCGGGCGATGAAGGCGGCGCGCGATCGGGATCTGCGCTTCGTCGTACTCGACCGGCCGAATCCCATCGACGGAATCGACGTGAGCGGGCCGGTACACATACCGTCGTCGCGGTCGTTCGTGAACTACCACGCGCTTCCGATCCGCCACGGGCTGACGCTCGGAGAGCTCGCCACGATGCTGAACGCGGACGAGCATCTCGGCCTGGAGCTTTCGGTGGTGCCGATGCGCGGCTGGCGCCGATCGGCCTACTGGGACGAGACGGGCCTGCGATGGGTCAATCCCTCACCGAATTTGCGGAGCGTCCAGCAGGCGCTCCTCTATCCCGCCGTGGGTTTGCTCGAAGCGACCAACCTCTCGGTGGGCCGGGGCACGGACGCGCCGTTCGAGCGGCTCGGCGCTCCGTGGATCGACGGACGGGAGCTCGCCGCGGCGCTCGCGGCCGAGTCTCTGACGGGTGTGGACTTTGCACCCGAGACGTTCACGCCTGCGGCCGATCGCTACGCGGGCCAGCGGTGTGGCGGAATCCACGTGGCCGTCCACGATCGGGCTCAGTTCGAGCCCGTGCGAACCGGCCTGGCAATAGCGAGAGCGCTGCATCGGCTGTATCCGCGCGCGTGGGATTTCGCGAAGCTCGATCGGCTGCTCGTGAATCCCGACGCGATGGAGGCGATCGACAAGGGCCTTCCACTCACGGACATCGTGGCGACATTTCGGGTGGAGCTCGCCACGTTCGCCGCAAAGCGGGAGAAATATCTCCTCTATCTCCCGGGCGACTGCGTCAAAGTCGCCCGCTGAGTCCAGCCCCCCCCGAAGCTGGGTACGAGTCCGCGGGGCGCTCTACGATGACCGCTCGGTCGGTGGACCATCGACAGCGCCGGCCCCGCCGGGTACGTCATCGAGCATGAAGCATTCGACCCAGGCTCTCGGCGCCCTCGCGTGTGTGCTCGCCATTTCCTGCACGACGTCCCCTCCCGCGGGCGGCGCCGCCACGGCCGCTCCGACCCTGACGGCAAACGCCGCCCCAGCGTCCTCTCCGGCAACCTCCGCCGCGATGCCGACCGCGCCCCCCACGCCGGGATCGGAGGATCTCGTCGGCAAGCCCGCGCCCGATTTCACGGCCACTGCGCAAGACGGCTCCACCGTGCACCTTCTCGCGCTCAAGGGAAAGAGCGTGGTGCTCTATTTCTATCCGAAAGACGAAACCCCCGGTTGCACCAAGGAGGCGTGCTCGTTCCGAGACGCGTGGGCGTCGATCGCAAAGACGGGCGCGGTGCTCATCGGCGTGTCCGCCGACACGACCGACTCGCACAAGAGCTTCGCCGCGCACTACAATCTTCCGTTCTTGCTCGTCACCGACGCCGACGGCAGCGTGGGACGTTCGTACGGAGTGCCTTTCCGGGGGCACCACGCGCGACAGACGTTCGTCATCGGACCCGACGGCAACGTGCGCAAGGCCTATCGTGAAGTGGACGTGACCGTGCACGCGCAGCAGGTCCTCGGAGATTTGACGCATCCGAGCTGACCTCGAGCCCCGCGTGGCCCCCTTCCGACGGACTCAGACGGAGCGTCGCCGCGCCTCGCGAGCGCGTACAATGCGCCCGTGCGTCTCGCAGTCCCTCCTCCCGTCCTTCCGATGCTCGCCAAACGCGTGAGCGCAATTCCCGAGGGCGACGGCTGGATCTTCGAGCCCAAGTGGGACGGCTTCCGCGCGCTCGTCTTCCGCGACGGCGACGAAGTGCTCATTCAGAGCCGCGACGAGAAGGGGCTCGACCGCTATTTCCCGGAGCTCGCCGCGCCCATCCGGTCGCAGCTCCCGCCGCGGTGCGTGCTCGACGGCGAGATCGTCATCGCGACGACCCGTGGCCTCGATTTCGAGGCACTTCAGCTCCGGCTCCACCCGGCGGCTTCCCGGGTGCAGATGCTGTCCAAAAGCATCCCCGCGTCGCTGGTCTTTTGGGACATCCTCTGCGACGGAGATACGGACGTCCGGGCTACCCCATTTCGCGAGCGGCGCGAACGGCTCGAGTCCCTCTTGGCCGGCGCGGCGCCGCCCATTCATCTCACCCCCCGAACGACGGAGCGCGGCGTCGCGTCCGACTGGTTTCTGCGTTTCGAGGGGGCGGGGCTCGATGGAGTGATGGCCAAGTCTGCATCGGGCATGTACGAGCCGAACAAGCGCGTGATGTTCAAAGTCAAACACGAGCGCGATTGCGACTGCGTCGTAGCGGGCTTTCGGTGGCACAAGAACGCTCACGCGACGGCAGTGGGCTCGCTTTTGCTCGGCCTTTACGACGAATCCGGAGGACTTCAGCACGTGGGGGTCTGCGCGAGCTTCACGGACCAAACGCGGCGCGATCTCGTGAGCCTCTTGGCGCCGTATCGTGACAGCGCCCTCGCCGGACATCCCTGGGCGCACTGGGCTGCGACCAGCGAGGGCGACGAAGACGCCATGGGCCGGCGCATGCCCGGCGGAAAGAGCCGGTGGAGCCAAGGCAAAGACCTCTCGTGGGAACCGCTCCGCCCCGAGCTCGTCGTGGAAGTCGCCTACGATCACATGCAGGGGTCGCGCTTCCGCCACACCGCGCAGTTCCGGCGTTGGCGGAGCGACAAGCGTCCGAGCGACTGCTCGTACACGCAACTCGAAGTCGTGGCCCCGCACGAGCTCGCGGAGATCTTCGCGGTCGGCGCCGGGGCGTGAAGGACGCTAGCCCTTCTTCGCAGGCCGGGTCCGCGAGGTGCGCCACTGGCGGGTGGGGTCGTCGTCGGGGTCGGGCGTCACTTGCTCGGGGCGCAGCTCCTCCGGCACATTCCTGAGATTCACGCGGATGCGCGTCCAGGTCGACGAGCGGCCCCGCATCGAGTCGATCAGGATGTCGTCGACGGCGAGGCGCGCCGCGACGCCGGGATGCCTGCTCTTCCACCGCTCGAGACCCGCGAGCGCCGCTTGCTTGTCGGGAGAGTTCGCCACGACGACGAGAGGCATCTTGGTCCGCGGCTTCTTCGCGACTCGAGACGGCGCGACGCGCGGCCCTTCGCCGGCCATCTTTCGAAAATGGGGGGGCCAGGGGGCGTCCCCAAGGCCGGACGCCTCGTCGCGATCGGCCAGCGCGAGGAGAGGCTCGAGCGAGCAGGGCATTTCGTCGATGGCGGCGTGCGGATCGCCCATCGCGGCGAAGCGACCCGGCACCGTGAACACGGTGAAGTCGGCCGGCTCGCAGTCGGCGACCTCGTCCCAGCGAAGCGGCGTCGAGACGCGCGCGTCGGGCAGCGGCCGCACCGAATACGCCGAACACGTCGTTCGATCTTTGGCGTTCTGGTTGTAGTCGAGGAACACGCCGTGCCGCTCTTCCTTCCACCACTTCGACGTGGCGAGTGCGGGCTCCCGACGCTCGACTTCTCGAGAGAGCGCGAGCGCAGCGCGACGCACGTGCGTGAACGTCCACCGCGGCTCGATGCGGACGTTCACGTGCATGCCGCGCGAACCGCTCGTCTTCGGAAAGCTCGCCATTCCGAGCTCGTCCAAGAGCGCTTTGACTGCGAGGGCTACCCGGCGAACGTCGTCCCAGGCGACGCCCGGGCCCGGGTCGAGGTCGACCCTCAGTTCGTCCGGGTGCTCCAGATCCCCGGCGCGCACGGGATGAGGATGCAGCTCGATGCAGCCGAGGTTGACCACCCAGGCCAGGCCGGCGGCGTCGTCGACGACGACTTCTTCGGCAGTCCGCCCCGACGGAAAAGAAAGCGTCACCGCTCGCAGCCACTCCGGCCGATTGTCGGGGGCGCGCTTCTGGTAGAAGGCCGGCGCCTCGGCCCCGTCCACGAACCGCTTGAGCACGAGCGGCCGGTCACGAATCCCGGCGAGCGCCCCGCCGGCTACCGATAGGTAATAGCGCACGAGGTCCAGCTTCGTGAGCTTCGCTTCTTTCGTGAAGTAGGGCTTGCGCGGGTGGGTGATGCGAACCTCCCGCCCGCCGATCGACAACGTCTCTGCCTCTTTGTCGGCCACGAAGAACGAGGCTACATCAAGGCTCATGGCGGATACGAAGCAAGACATCGTGGACATGCTTCGAGAGCTCGCGGAGCTGACGATGCTCGACGAGGGCGACCCCCAGTCGTTTCGGGTGCGCGCTTACGAGAGCGCCGCCCAAGCTGTCGCAGGACAGGGCGTCGACCCCGGTACGCTGACGGCCGCACAGCTGCAGAAGATCGAGGGAATCGGCAAGAGCACGGCGGAGAAGATCCGAGAACTCGTCGACACCGGGACGGTGCAAAAGCTGCAAGCGCTCCGGCAGAAGCATCCTGCCGGCGTCGTCGCGCTCCTTCGAATTCAAGGACTCGGCCCCAAAGCGGTCCAGCGCCTCCGGGCCGAGCTCGGAGTCCAATCGATCGACGATCTTCGCCGAGCCCTGGCCGACCACAAGCTGCGCGAGCTCAAGGGCTTCGGCCAGAAGTCCGAAGAGAAGCTCTCTCACGCGCTCGCGCGCCTCGCGGCGCAAGGCGCGATCGACCGGACGCCCATCTCGGTCGCGCTGCCGCTCGCGACGCGCGTCGTGGCGCGGATGCTCGAAGTCCCCGGGGTAATCCACGCGTCGTACTGCGGCTCGCTGCGGCGATTCGCCGAGACCGTCGGCGACGTCGACATCGTCGTCGCCGCCGCTTCGTCGGAGCCAGTCATGGAGGCCTTCGTCTCGATGAAGTCGGTCGACCGGGTGCTTGCGCGCGGCGACGCCAAGACGAGCGTCGTCACCCATCGCGGAACCCAAATCGACCTCCGCGTCGTCGCCGCAGACCAGCTCGGGGCCGCGCTCCTCTATTTCACCGGATCGAAGGGCCACAACATCAAGCTCCGGCAGCGAGCGCTCGCCCGTGGCCTCACCCTCAATGAGTACGGCCTCTTCGAGACGGACGGCGGCAAGCGCATCGCGAGTGAAACCGAGGCGCAAATCTACGAAGCGCTCGGGCTCCCGTGGATATCTCCCGTTTTGCGCGAGGACTCGGGCGAAATCGACGCGGCCGAGAAGGGCACGCTGCCTCGAGCAATCGGAAAGATCCTCGGAGATTTCCACGTCCACACGTCCGTGTCGCGCGACGCCTCGTCGCCCGTGGAAGACGTGGTGGAGTTCGCGAAAGCGCGGGGCTACCGCGCGCTGGCAATCACCGATCACGCCGAGGGCGCCCTGCCGGGCGTGGGCCGAGATGCCATGCTCGAGCAGCGGGCCAGGCTTCGGGCCATCCAAGCGGAGCTCGGTGACTCGCTCAAACTCTTGCATGGGGTCGAGCTCAATATCGGAGCCGAGGGCGAGCTCGATTACGACCTCGATTTTCGCCGCGGTTTCGACTTCTGCCTCGCTTCGGTGCACGACCAGTTCGACCTCGATCGCGCCGCGCAGACTCGCCGCATCGTCACCGCGATGCACGATCCGACCGTACGTATGATTGGTCATCTTTCGGCGCGCATGATCGGCGCGCGCCCGCCGATCGATTTGGATCTCGACGCGATCTTCGCCGCGGCGGAAGAAACCGGAACCGCCCTCGAAGTGAACGGCGCCCTCCCCCGGCTCGACATGTCGCTCGAGGCGCTCCGTCGCGCGCGCGGCCGCGACCTGACCTTCGTGCTGACCAGCGACGCCCACGAGACGCGCGAGCTCGGGCGGGTCGGGTTTGCGGCGCTCCAGGCCGAGCGGGCGTGGGTCGAACCAGACCGCATCATCAACGCGCGAACACCCGAGCGACTCTTGGCGTGGACGGCGAAGAAGATGCCGAGCGCAGCGTAGACGCCATCCCGAAAGTATTCTGCATCCTTTCGCCTTCTCCGATCGTGTTGGGAGTGTGAGGGCCCGATGACTGCGATTCCGCTGGAGCTTTCCGCAGCGCGCGAGCGCTTCCTCGACCTCGTGGCGGACCTGCGCCCGGACCTTCATCGGTACTGCTCGCGTCTCGTCGGCTCCGCGATCGACGGCGAAGACGTCGTGCAGGAAGCGCTGGCGAAAGCGTATTACGCGATGAGCCTCTCTCCGGAGATGCCGCCGCTCCGACCATGGCTCCTGCGCATCGCGCACAACACGGCCATCGATTTTCTCCGTCGGTACGAACGGCGCTTCGTCGAATCCGTGGAAGATATCGCCGAGAACGCGGCAGCCAGCGAGGCCCGACCCGATGTCGTGCGGGCTGCACTGTCGAGCTTCGTGGCGCTGCCCGTACTCCAGCGAAGCTCGGTCATCCTGAAAGACGTCCTCGGGCTCTCGCTCGAAGAGATCGCCGACGCGACCGGTACGACGGTACCCGCGGTGAAGTCCGCGTTGAATCGTGGACGGACGACGCTCCGCGATCAGCCGCGGCGGGACCTCGTGCCCTGGCGCGATCGCCCCGAGACGTCACCGGACGAGAGGACGCTCCTGGATCAGTACGTCGCCCTCTTCAACGCGCGCGACTGGGAAGGCGTACAGTCACTTCTGACCGAAGAGTGCCGCTTGGATCTGGTCTCCAAGTCGCTTCGGCGCGGGAAGAGACAAGTGACGCCGTACTTCGGCAATTATGCGCGCGAAGACTTGCGCCTCGCCGTCGGGCGGGCCGAGGGACGCGACGTCATCGGTGTCTTTCGTCCTTCGAGCAGCGACCGGCCGGAGTACGTCATCGCCCTCGAGCAGGAAGCCGGGCGCGTGGGCCTCATCCGCGACTGGCGCTACGTGCCGTACTTGATGGGCGAGCTCACCTTCGAAAGCGACGAGACGTGAACGCGTGGAGGAGCGATGGATACGTCGGGTAAGGCGAAGAAGACGAGCAGTGCATTTCGGATGGAGTGTGCAGTCGCCATTCAAGTCCATGCGAAGCCGCGCACGGTATGGGCCCTGCTCACCAACTCGAAAGACTTCCCGACGTGGAACTCGACGGTGACGGCCGTCGAGGGAGACATCGCGCTCGGACAGAAGCTCGCGCTGCGCGTGCCGGCGGCGCCCGGCCGGGTGTTCAAGCCGAAGGTGGCCGAGTTCGAGCCAGAGAAGCGCATGGTGTGGACCGACGGTGCGGCGCCGATGTTCAAGGGCGTTCGCACATTCACCCTGGAGCCGAGGAGCGAGGGCACGACGGGGTTTTCGATGGTCGAAGTCTTCAGCGGCGTCATGCTCCCGCTCATCCGGGGTTCACTGCCCAACTTCGCGCCGGTGTTCGAACGGTACGCCGCGGATCTCAAGCGCGAAGCCGAAAAGAGGGAGACATGAGCAAGGTGAGCGGTGGAGGCACGGAGGACTCGCCTTGGACGCTGAAGACGCCGCCGGGGACGTCGGACTTCCAGGCATGGCGCGACGAGTCGGTGGACCCGCCCGCTCTCGTCGTCCAGGTCGGCAAGACGCAGCTCCGGTATCACCTGCGGTGCATCGAGGACCTGCACGACATGCTGAAGAAGCACGGAGACTGGATGCCGCTCGGCAGCGCGGACGAGCAGAAGCCCGCGGCCGAGGGAACGGTGGAGTCGTGGGGTCGCTCCCCGAAGAATCCGGTCAAGGGCTGGTACGGACTGAAGAAGGGATTGCGTGGGCGCTTCGGCATGTACGTGCCGCCCGTGCTCGAAAAGCTAGGCCTGGCTGAGGTCGAGCACAATCCCAAGAACAATCGGATGCGCGCGAAGTAAGCCGTAACCCCAAAACGACGCGGAGCCGAGCCGCCCACCCTCATCAGCTGCGGCGGGACTAGACCCTCATCAGCTGCGGCGGACCCTCATCAGCTGCGGCGGGCCTAGAAGCCCGGCGCTTTTCGCCGAGAGCAAGCGAGGCCGGCGGCGAGCGCGCGGAGCGTACTCCAGTACGCGAGCACGCTCGACGCCGGGATCGCGCCGCTATCGGCGAAAAGCGCCAGGCTTCTAGGGGTCTTCGGTTACCGGCTGCGGCCCCGGTACGATCCCCGCAATATCGGGATCGACGCCCGGCTCGACGGGGCCCTGATCGGCAGGGCCCTCCGCGCGGCGCTGCTTTCGCTTCGCGTCCTTCGCGCGCTGCTTTTCCTGGCGAGCACGCTCTTTTTGGCGTTTGGCAAAGGTGGTGTTCGATGCCATCTATAGCCGCTCCTCCTACCAGCGTTCGCGCTTCCCACCGCCACCGCCACCGCCACCGCCACCGCCGCCGCC
>CAZVPE010000083.1:0-20730 GCA_964628155.1 uncultured Polyangiaceae bacterium
GACCAGGTCGCCGTGGCGTAGCGCTGCTGACCTGCGAAACCGCTCCGCGTGAGGATGAACACGCGCTGATTCGGTTCGACCGATCGCTGACCCTCGTAAACGGCCTCGCTGTTGACGAGGGGAAATGCGTTGAGCATGCGGGCACCCGAACCGAGAGCGGTCGGGTTCATGTGCGTCTCGCTGGCTTCGATTTGAGTCGCGGCGCTATCGAATGGGCCTTGTACGATCTCCACTTCGCTGGCGTCGAGCCACCACGCGTCCACTTTCCGTGAAAAGAGCGATTCGTTGATCTGGGACCAGTAGAGCTGCCTGGCCGCGGGGTTGAACGCGTCGTACACGGCAAACGCGTGGTCGAGAAAGTCCTTGCTCCCTTCGGCGATGTTGGGCGGATAAAGAAATCCCTTCGCGCGAAGCGCGGCGTAGGTGGGGGTCTCTGGGTAGAACCTGGGCCACACCGAAATCATGAGCTTTGCGTGGTAGGAATCGTGGATTGTGCGAATCCACCCAGTCGGATCTGGATAGCGATCGGGGTCGAATGCGTGCGATCCCCACTGCCCCGCTGGCCAGTACTGCCAGTCCTGGACAATGTTGTCGATCGGAATGCCTCGAGCCCTATACCCCTTTAGAACATCCAAAACTTCTTGCGCCGTCTTGTAGCGCTCCTTGCATTGCCACAAGCCGAACGCCCATTTTGGCATCATCGGGGCCTCGCCGGTCAAGCGCCGGTAGCCTCCGACCACGTGGTCGAGGTCGGGCCCGAAGACGAACCAGTAGTCGATGCCGTCGCCCACTTCGGACCAAAGCGAGGTCTCCGAATCTTCGACGGGTGGCTTCCAAAGCAATCGGATGAATTTCTTGTTCCCCTCTCCGGTCCAGGTCAGCTTGACGGGGACCGGGACGCCCTTGGTCAAATGCACGTGCGCGATGTCCTCGTTCGGAAGCCAATCTTGCCGGTAGTGGTCGATGACCGTTCGGTACCCCACCGTCAACCGGATCGCTCCCGTAGAATACGTGCGAAACGTGTAGTCGCCAGTGACCGCCGGTGTGACGCTCCCGGTCCAATTCACGGTTCCGTCGCCGGGCGCGACGTCGCCCGCGACCCCGCCCGGCGCATAGAGGCCGGTCGTCTCGGGCAGCGGAAAGGCCACGCCGAGGTCTCCGAAACGGGTAAAGGAAGTATTGTCCCAGAGGATTCCGTAACCCTTGCTCGAAACCAGGAACGGAATGACGACCTCCGTGTTGTATTGGTGGAGATCGAGGTCGTACCCGCGAATATCCATCAGCCCCTGCTGGTGCTGCCCGAGTCCGTAGAGCGACTCGTCGAAGTTCGGAAGCCATTCTTGGCGCACGCTCGTGACTTGCTCTCCGTGGACAACCGCCTGGGTCAAAGCCCGTCCCCCGGGCTTTTCGGCAAGAATGGTCTGACCCTTCGCGTCTCGGAACGCAACGGCACCCGTCGTCGTATCGACCTGCACCGCCAGCTTCGACGTCGTGATCGTCGTCTGCCCCGACATCGCCGCGGTTCGAAAGGGCACCGGTTCGCAGCGCTTTGGCCCCGTGGCGAGCGAGGGATGCGCGAAGAAATCGCGCTCGCGTGCGAATGCGACGCGAATGACGTCGCTCGTACACACTTGAATCTTGAGCAGCCCGCCGGGCACGGCCAAGATCGGTCCGTCCACGTCGTCCTTGGCCGCAGCGAGACTCGAGGGCCGACTCGCCTGGACCGGCGGCCCCGAGCCGCAGCCCGTCGTGAAGACCGACGCGAGAGCCATCGCGATATACCTTTTCGACCCCATGCCTTTGCCTACCTCGTTCGCTATTCGCTACCGCCGGGGCCACAGCGCGCGCTCCCCTGCGTGCGCGCGATGATGTCATAGTCGCCGAGCGTGGCCTCGACCGGTACGACGATGTCCCCCGAAAACGCGCCGTCGTCTCCGGTGGCGAGCGTGCCGACACGAAAAGATTTTTGCGCTCCGGCTGCCCGCAACCACAGCTCCACGGGCACGTGAGGACAAGGTTTCCCTTCGGTCCGGATGGTTCCTCGTATCTTGAGGGGTTCCCCTCGATGGGCTTCCGCGGCCATGGAGACGATCGATATCGAAGAGGCGGACCGGCCGTCGTGGCCGTACGCCGCACGCGGGAGGGCTGAGGACGACGGCAGCGGGCCCGAGCCGACGGGCGCACCCCCCAGGGGATCCTCAACGCCTCCCGCGGAGGCGTCGTCCTCCGCCGACGCTCCCGACGCGATCGAACTCGAACTCGAACGCGCCGACGTCGAATACGGTCCGCGGGCGCGCGCGCTCGCCGCCATGTCGCCGCCTCGATGGGCGCTCTCTGGCCAGGTGAACGCGTCGGGCGGAGGTTCGTAGGGCGTGCCACTGGACATCGCCTCGGACGCTTCGGCTGTCATCCGACCGGCGCCACCGAGGTCGATGCGATGCCACAGCGTTCCGTCATGTACCTCCACCCAAGCGTGGGCTTCGTTGACCACGAGCCGCGTGGGGACTCCGAGGCTCAGGGAAGTGACCAGGAAGGCAAAGGACCGATGCCTGCAAACCCCCTTCTTCGACAGCGCGAGGTCCAGGTAAACGCTTCCTCGCCCGCGCGGTCGTTCATCGGAGTCGCTGAACTCGCGGAAGTACTGGACGAGCCTGGCGATCGCCTGCCGCGGCCGCATGCGCCGGCTCACGTGGAGCGCGGCGCGCACCGCGCTCGCTTCGCGCGCGACGTTGTCCGGCAGCGGAGCGACCGCAGGCAGGTTCCCCCAATCGGGGTCGCTCAGTTGCCCTCCGAGGGTCGCGCGCGGGACGAAGACTTCCATCACGAGCCGGCCGCGGACCGCCCTCGGCGGGCCGTAGACTTGGAGAAACCAGTTGTCGGCGCCGTCGCGCATCACCCGCATCGGTATCTCGTCCGCCCCGATCCCGAGACGAGCGTGAACGATTCGCGCGCCCGGTCCGACGCTGGGGATGCGCACACTTCGGCCGGCTTGGGCATCGACGATCAGGTTCGCGTAGAACGCGTCATCGCCCGGGCCGGAGAACGCGCCCGTCGGTACTTGGGTGAGGCGCGCGTCGTGCACATAGAGCTTGTAGTCGCTGCCCACCCCGTCAAACGCCTCGAGGCGCTTGAACGGCGCGGTCGACGGGGCGAAGGGCTCGTCGTAGCTGCCGACGTCCGGGCGTACGGTCTCGCGATCGGGCACAAAGACGTCGCGCTCTGTTCCGGGACCGTAGACGGCCTCGGAAGGCGATGGGAGCTTGCGCGGGTCTGGCGCCGACACGATGCCGCCCGCGGTCTGGAGGGCGGCGGACAGGTTGCCTTCGAGTTCGACGTGCAGCGCGAGGTCCTCGGCGGGATCGGGAGAAAGGGCTTCGTGAAGTATCGGCGCTGCCGGCCGCGCCCTCGCGAGCTCGGCCGGCCCGGCGAAGGGGAGCGCGAGGAGAGTCAGCCGGGCTAGCCGGCGCTTCATCGCACGGTCCACCCGGGCGCGCCGGTGGCACGCGGCAGACCGCGCCTATGGCCGATTCCAACGGTAGAGATCAGAGACACATCATCCCCGACGCCGACCGCGCCTTCAAGGGGCCCGCTACCCGACTTTGCCAGCGTGATCCGCCCGGCGTACGCTCACCGCCGCGCCGCATGTCTCTGGCCCGATTCGGTGTCGCGATGGAAACCTCGCTCCTGGCGAAGTTCGACGAGCTCGTTCAGGAGCGCAAGTGCACCCGGTCGGAGCTCTTTCGAGACCTGGCCCGTGCGGAAATCGTCCGCTCGCAGGCTACCCGACGCGTTGAAGCGTTTGCCAGCGTGACCATCGTTTACAACCATCACGTCCGGGAGCTCAGCGAGCACCTGACGGAACTTCAGCACGAGCTGGGCGATCAGGTCCGCTCGACGATGCACGTTCACCTCGACCACGAGAGGTGCCTCGAAGTCATCGTCATGCGCGGCCGCGCCGACCGCCTCCAAAAGGTTGCCGAGGCCCTGTTCGCGACCCGCGGCGTATTGCAGGGTTCGATCGAGATCGTCGTCGAAGAAGCGGCTAACGGGGCGGCGCACCGCCACCCTCCAGGGCGTCCCGGTCATCGCCCCTAAGGGTTCGGGCGCCGTCAAATCGAAACGGCGGCGAGATGTCTGCGCAACGTGCCGGCGCGGGCTTGGCAATCACATGCCCGGCAAACTTGGACTCGGACGGAGAGCGCACGACGGGGAAGGCAGGCCTACCGTGAGCGAGAGCGATGGGTTGTCCCGGGTGGTGATCGTGGGCGGGGGCTTCGCCGGACTGAACGCTGCCCAAGCGCTTGCCGGGGCGCCGGTTGCAGTCACCCTCGTCGATCGACGAAACCACCACCTATTTCAGCCGCTCCTCTACCAGGTGGCTACGGCGGCCCTCAACCCGAGCGACATCGCGATCCCGATCCGTCGCATTCTGCGCAATCAAAAGAACGCAGAGGTGTTGCTCGCGGAAGCGACCGGCATCGACCTTCGTGAGAGAGTGCTCGTCCATGATGCCGGCGAAATTCTTTACGACCACCTCATCGTGGCCACCGGGGCCAGGCACTCCTACTACGGCCGGGACGACTGGGCTCCGTTCGCCCCGGGGCTGAAGAGTATCGGCGATGCACTCGAGATTCGCCGCCGCGTCTTGTCGGCGTTCGAATTCGCCGAGCGGGAGCGAGACCCCGAGCGCCGAGCAGCCTGGCTGACGTTCGTCGTCGTCGGTGCCGGCCCCACGGGAGTTGAATTGTCGGGCGCGCTTTGCGAAGTGGCGCGCTACGCCCTTGCGCGCGATTTCCGCAGAATCAACCCCGTTCAAGCCCGGGTTCTCTTGCTCGAAGGATCCGAGCGAGTCTTGCCGCCGTATCCGCCCGCCCTGTCGGCAGAGGCGCGGCGACAACTCGAGCGGCTGGGCGTCGAGGTCCGTACTGGACAGAAGGTCACGTCGATCGATGGGGACCGCGTGAGAGTTGGAGCGGATTGCATCGCGACTCGAACGGTCCTTTGGGCAGCGGGCGTGGCTGGGTCGGGATTCGGCAGGGCGCTCGGCGTGCCGCTCGACCGTGCCGGTCGCGTGATCGTAGGCGAGGACCTCGCGATTCCGCACCATCCCGAAGTGTTCGTCGTCGGCGATCTTGCGGCGCTCGTTCAAGACGGTTCACCCATCCCAGCCGTCGCGCCGGCGGCGATGCAGCAGGGCCGGCACGCTGCGCGCAATGTCTTACGAGCGGTGCGCGGCGAACGCACGCTCCCGTTTCGGTACCAGGACCGCGGATCCTTGGCCACAATCGGCCGCTCCGCTGCAGTCGCCAGCCTGGGGAGAATTCGCTTGTCGGGCCCGGTCGCTTGGATGGCGTGGCTGGCCCTTCACCTCGTCTTTCTCGTCGGCTTTCGGAATCGCGCGATCGTTCTCTTTCAGTGGGCCTGGTCGTTTCTGTCCTACGATCGAGGGGCGCGCCTGATAACCGGCCCACTTCGCCGAAAGCCAAAGCCCGCTCACGCCGAGTGACTCGCGCGCGTTCGCCGTCCGGTTGACGGGAGCTCCATCTTCGTTCCCTGTAAGCTCGGCCCATGTCCTACGTAGCCCCCCTCAGTTTGCTTTCCGCCACCGTCGTCATGGACGCGTCGCTGGAAGGCTGGTCCCTGCTCGATCCGTCGACCGACGGGAATCGGGTCTTTCGCTATCACGTCTCGTTCAGCCGGCCGTTCTCCACGCCGCCGGTCGTCCAGGTCGGTATCGTCGGCCTCGACGTGAGCAAAGAAGACAACCTCCGCGTCCGCGTGCGCCCGATCGACATCACGAGCGCCGGATTCACGCTCGAGGCGGAAACCTGGCTCCATACGAAAATCTGGTCGGTCGACGTTTCGTGGCTCGCCATCGGTAGCTGAGCCGCGAAACCGGTTCGCGGCGGGCGCGTAGTTGTCCTTTGCCCACTCCTACCGAACCGAGGTGTCCGATGAAAGCGTTCCGCTGCGCGGTGACGGCCGTGGCGGGTGCCGTGCTCTGCTCGTGTGAAGCAGGCATTCCCCTGCCTGCACGAGCGGCGCAAGTCGAGCAGCGCCAATGCGAAGGCGCCCCCGCCCGCGAAGAAGACCCGCGCTCGATTCAGCGCATGACCGTGCTGAAGGCCGAATCGAAGTGTCACGTGGACTACTGCAACGGCGTCGCGCAAGTCTTTGGAGTGAAGCTCCTCGTGCGGCCTGCGGAGCCGACTTCGGCAGCCGAGTTGGAACGGCTCCTCCGATGTCATGGCGCCCGCGCCACACTCGGGGAGATCGATCTTTCCCGGGATCCGAGCGACCCCTATTGGCTGCCCGATTCTTGGGTCGACATCGACGTGCGCGAGGCGGACGGCAATTTTCTCGTGACCTTGACGGGTCAGAGCGTCACCGACAACATCCACATTCTGCATCGCGCGACCGCATTTGCCTCGCACCGCGCTTCACGAGGTACGCAATAGTCCGAGCGGCCATCACGACCTCGTTCGGCCACGACAATCGCGTCTCGCGGCCAACTTGCGATTGGACGAGCGCATCGAAGTTTCAACCTCTTCAGGGAACTTGGCAGTTGCTCCCGCACGCGCCCCCGAGGCATTGCCCGGAGCAGCACTCCACGTCCGCCGCACACGAGGTCGCGATCAGATTGCACACGGTCGCCGTCGAACTGCATGTACCCGGCGAGCCGTTGCAATGACCGTTGCAACAGTCGGCGGCCAGCGCGCAGCTCTGGCCGTCGGCGAGGCAGGGGGCCGTGCAGACGCTCACGCCGAAGGCATTCACCGCACACGTGCCTCGGCAGCAGTCGGCGTTTTGCGTGCAAATTGCGCCGGCGGGCAGGCACGGCCCTGGCCCGAACTCGCACCGGCCGGCGGTCGTGCTGCACACCCCACTGCAGCACGTGCGGGCACCGTTCGCGCCGCAAAAGTCGCCCGTCTCGAGGCAGAGGCTCTGCGAGTCGTCGGACTGACACGTGCCGTCGTCGCTCGATCCGCCGTCAGGAAGGACGCACAGGGCCCCGCCGCACACCCCACCGTGGCAGCTCATCGAGCAGCAATCGAGCGCGCGCCTGCACGTCGCGCCGTCGGGCTCGCAGATGTTGAGACATTCGAGCCGAGTGATACCGTCTCCCTCTCCTTCGCCTGCGTCCACGCCGCGCACCGCGGTCGGTTCACAACGACCGCTGCAGCACGTGTCGCGCGACGCGCACGGAATACCCGGCGGAGTGCACGTGGCGTTGGGCATGCAGAAGCCTCCCGCGCAGACGGACGAACAGCATTCGGGGTTCACGACGCACGCCGCGCCGTTCGAGAGACAGACCCGGTCGGCGGGTGGTACGCACGCGAGCCCGGCTTCGCCCCCTTCGTTCGCCGCGCCGCTCTCCGCCCTGCCGCTGCCGTCGGCGAGGCTGCCGCTCTCCGCCCCGCCGCTGCCGTCGGCGAGGCTGCCGCTCCCCGCCCCGCCGCTGCCATCGGCGAGACTGCCCTCCGCGAGGCTGCCGTCGTCGCGACTCGCGTTCGCGTCCGCCCCGCCGCCCGATGGGCCGTCGCCGGCCGAATTGGCTTCGGCGCGGGCCGCGCCGTCGGAGGACGCGTCATCGTTCGTGCCTCGCGATGCGTCGGGCGGAGCCGTCAGCAGGTCGACGTCGTAACGGCCGCAGGCCCATAGGAGCGTCGCGAAGAGCAGCCAGATCCCGCGCATCAGAGAATCCCCGCACTGACGCGCAAGCCCACCTCGAGCATCCACGGGCTGAGAGAGAGTGCCTCTTCCTCGTAGACCAGGTATCTCGGATACCGAGGGAGGTATTCGAGCGAAGTACGCGCGCCGACGGCGATCGAGCCGACCCGGACGTAGAGCGACAGGGCGGCGTCGATGGAACCGCACAGCCGGTTCGCGAGGACTCCCACGGCGTCGGCCCCCGCCGTACCTTCGAGCCAGGTAAAATGGACCGAGCCGCCTAGCGCCGGCTCGATGACGACGTACTCGCCCAAGCGAATGCGCGTTCGCAGCGACGACGTGACGGCGACGTCGTGGAAGCGGGCCCCGAGTTGGGTCGGAGCGGGCGTCGTCACAGGCGCACCGAGTCCGGCCGAGGCGCCGAGGGCGACCCCGGCGTGCTCGTCCAGCCTGCGAGGCCAGAGCGCCACCCCCAGCGAACCGCGAGGCTCCGCAAGGAAGCTCGGTGACAGGCGCCCACCCGTCTCCGCTTCGAGCCAGAGAAGGTTCGTGCGCGCGGGCGGGGCAGGCGTGGCGCCGAAGCGCTCGGGTGCCGGCGCGACGGAGCTCGAGCGCAGGAGGGCTTTGATGCTCAATGCCACGGCGGCGGCCGTGGGTTCGTCGAACGGCGGCGCGTCATCGAGCACGCGCGAGCCGACGTGGTTGGTCTCCGCGTCGAAGATCCAGAGCACGCTGCCCGGGTTGGAGCTGGAGAGCCAGGCGACGGCATTCGCGCGGGCTTCTCGCGCGAGGTTCGCCGCGTTGCGCTCCGCTTGCGGTAGCGAGGCTCCGGGCGGCGGCGCCTCGATGCGGACGACTTCGATCTCCCACGCGGAGAGCGCGAGCACCACCGAGCGCATCAGGTGTGTATCGGGGTGGACGAGCGCCACGCGCCGCTTGCCATCGCCTCGCGCACTCCTTGCCGGAAACATGCCCAGCGTCGCGACCAACGCCACGAGCGGCAGGCGGCGCATCATGTCGAGACGCTACCGGACGGGAACGGCGACGTCACTTGAGCCGGGCGAGGAGGATCTTCGCGTCGGCCGCGTTGCGGCCCCGCGGAAAGCGGGCGAGGTAGGCGCTCAAGACGCGCCGGGCCTCCGGCAGGTGGCCTCGATCGCCCTCCAGACGGCCTTGGGCGAACAGGGCATTCGCGGCCCAGGGCCCCGAGCCTGCGGCGAGGCGCGCGTAAATGGCGATGGCGCGCAGCGGCTCCTGCTTCTCCATCTCCGTGGCTTGCTCGAAGAGTCGCTGCTCGCTGTCGTCGGCATGCGCGATTCCTTCGAGCGACCGTGCGGAACGTGCCGGCGCCTCCTCGGCGGCAGGAGGATCGGCCGCGACCGGCGCAACAGTGGGAGCCGGAGGATCCGCAGGCGATTCCGCTGGGCGCGACGCCGCTGCCGGCGTGCCCTCCGGCGAAGACTCTGTCGCGAGATGCGACGACGTCACGGACGACCCCGGGACTCCCCGTGCGGCGGCGGCCCGCCTCGGAAGGCGCGACTCGTCGGCGGAGGCTCGCGCGGGGACCGGCGAAGGCGGAGGCGCGACGGACGCGGCTGCCTGCGCGACCGACGTCGGGCCCCAACTCTCGCCTCCCGAAAGGAGCGTCGTCCGCCCCGCCTCGCTTACTTCCACCGTCCCGTGAGCGACCTCCACCCGGGCGCTATCGTCCACCCGAGTCACGGTGAAGTGGGTACCGACGACCCGAACGCGGACCGCCCCCGCCTGCACGACGAACGGCGGACGGTGTCCTCGCGGCGCCACGTCGCACGCGACGGCCCCGCGCTCGAGGACCAAGAGGATACCCCGCTCGTCGTCGCCGTTGACCAGGAGAATCGAGCCGCGGCTCACGTCGAGCGAGCTCTCGCCCAACGACAAATGCGAATCGCTGGATCCGGTCACGATGCGCGACGGATTGTCGGCAAACCCAGCGCGCTGGGGATGCAGCGCGCGCCACGACAGCCCCAGCCCGACGACGAGGCACGCCGCGGCCACGATGGCCGCGGAGACGAAAGCCATCTTGCGCGTGCTCCGCGATGGGCCGATGGGCATGGCCATCAGCTCGGACAAGTCTTGCTCGTCGAGCTTCTCGAAGACCGACTTCTTGATCTTCGACATCCGCCCCTCGCTGAGGGGCTCTACTTCGATTCTATCGCGGAGGCTCATGGCCTCTCCTCCTCACTCGATCCGTCTTTCTCCAAAAATCGACCAAGGACCGGATCGCGGCGCGCCCTTTTCTCGAGCGCCTGGCGCGCGCGCCACACGCGCGCTTTCGTGGCGACGAGCGTTGCGTCCATCAATTGAGCCACTTCATCGAGCGGACGGCCGTCGATTGCGTGAAGCGTAAATGCGAGGCGCTGCACCGGCTCGATGCGGTCGAGCGCGGCATAGAGTCGTCGCGCCGCCTCGCGAGCCAGGACACGTTCTTCGACGTTCGGGTCGCCGTCGGGAACGTCCGGAACGAGCTCGAGCTGCGGAATCCTGCGCCGCTTGCTCGACAGGTAGGAGTACGCGACCCGTACCGAACACCGGTCGATCCACGTACCCAGTGACGATTCGCCGCGAAACGACTTGAGCGAGCGAAAGACCTCCAAAAACGCCTCTTGCATCAAGTCGTCCATCTGGGCATTCGAACCGAGAATCCGAAACAAAGCCGAGTGAACGCGGCGCGATTCGCGATCGAAGAGCTCGCGCTGCGCGCCCCGGTCGCCGCTGACGCAGCGCTGCGCCAGTGCCAGATCGTCGGAAGCCCGCAGGGGACCAAAACCGCTTCGTGTGCTCAAACCAAACGTAATGGTGCACCGCTCGGGCCAAAAGGTTGCGAAAACTTTTGGGGGTCCACAAATCGGTCCGAACGTGAAAAATCGTCGCAACCTTCCCGCCGGCTCTTCCCACTTTGGTCCTATCAGACTCGCTCGAGTCGGGAGAGGTAGGACATGCAGCGGACCTTCATCGTCACCTTGGTAGCAGCGGCCCTCGGCGGTTGCAGCAGCGAGATCGGAAGCCCGGCCCTGACGAACCCGAACGGGTCAGCGAGCCAAAGCGGCGGCTCGAACGGAGCTCCCGGCGCACTCGGCAATGGAGGCGCCGGATCGGTGAGCGCCACGTCGAACGGCTCCGCCGCGAGCGGCTCGAGCTCAAGCGGCGGGTCGCCCGTCGGAACCGGATCGAGCAGCGGAGGGTCGGGCGCGATTGCGACCGGCGGGGGCGGCGGGGGCTCCTCGACCCCCGACGGCGGAGCGGGGGCCACGGGTGGTTTGCCTTGCGACGTGCAGACCTTGCTCGCCAACCAGTGCCAATCCTGCCACTCGTCGCCCCCGCTGCCTCCGGCGCCGATGGCGCTCGTGACGTATTCGAATCTCATGGCGCCGTCCATCGCCGACATGACCAAGAACTACGCGCAAATGTCGCTCTCGCGAATGCAGAACACGGCGGCACCCATGCCCCCCGCCCCGGCCGCTCACGCGACCGCCGCGCAGATCGCCACGCTCCAAAACTGGATCGCGGCGGGCTATCCGATGGGCTCCTGCGGAGTCCCCTCCGCCGGTGGATCCGCCGACGGCGGATCGGCAGGCTCCGGCGGCCCGGACGCCGGCGCGGCGTCTGCCTCCCCTTACGCAACGCCGGTCGTATGCACGAGCATGGCGTCTTCGACGGGAAGCGAAGGTGCCACGATGCGGCCGGGCGAGGCCTGCGTCGCCTGCCACAGCCGCGGCGAAGGACCCCGCTTCCAGATCGCCGGCACGCTCTACCCGACCGCCCACGAACCGGACGATTGCCACGGAGTGAACGGTTCGACCGATGGCGCGACGGTCGTCATCATCGACAGCACCGGCGCGACAATCACGCTGACCCCAAACGCCGTCGGCAACTTCTCTTCCAACGGGAACATCTCGACCCCGTTCCAGGCCAAAGTCGTTCAGGGCGGCAAAGAGCGGATCATGGTCACGCCACAGACGTCCGGCGACTGCAACAGCTGCCACACCGAAACGGGCGCGAATGGAGCGCCCGGCCGCATCATGCTCCCATGAACCGTTCCGAGCCCTGCAGGTGGCGGCGTATTGGCTAGCGGTGATGCCCGCCGCCGCCACCGCCGCCATGCATGGCACCGCCGACGTGGCCGCCGCCGAACCCGTGGGCGGCCCCGCCGGCGTGAATCGGCGGCCCCCCGTGAACCGCGCCGGCATACGAGTGCGGCGCGTAAACGCCTCGGGCTCCGGGACCGGGCGCATAGTGAAACCCGGCAAGACCCCTGGGCGGGGCGTAGCGCGGTCCCCAGCGCGGACCCCAACCCCACCCCCCGTAGTGGAAGGGGCCGACGCCCCAAGGCGACACGAACCACCTCCAGCCAAACGACGGGGCGAAGAGATAGACGTACGGTTGAACGCCCACCGTCAGCGCGGACGATCCGTACGGCACCCAAGTCCACCCGTACTGATCGGTGTAGACCCACTCTCCCTGCACGGCCATCTGCTCGGTGACCTGCGGCGCCGGCGGGTATTGCGGGGCTTGGGCCGCCGGGACCGGTGGAGGCTGAGTTTGTGCTGGGTCCGGAGGCGGCTGCGCCGTGGCCTGCGGCGGCGTCTCAGGCTGGGGGGGCGGCGGAGGCTGCGGCTGCGCTTCGGCGGTCGCGGCTGGAGGAGGCGACTGCTGAGCCGGGGCGTCCGGAGCCCCGCTCCACCATGGATCGCTTTGCGCCAAAGCGTTCGGAGACGAAATCAGCGCGGCCGCGCAGCAGGTCGTGATCGCGAGTCGTGTCTTCATGGTCGCCTCGATCCCCCTCTAAGCATAACCACCGCAACGGGCGCAGCCATTCCTTTGCCCGGTCAAAGATCATGCCCGCGTAGGCCCACTCTGGGATTCATATACCGCAAGCGTCTTGCGTACGACTGTCGTACCCGGGATGCTCGCGGGTGGGTCGCGATGAAGAAGATCATTCTGGGCGAAAACGCGGACGTGCTGCCGACGCTGCCTGAGAAGTTCGCACGGCTCGCGTACATCGATCCGCCCTTCAACACCGGCAGAGCGCAGAAGCGCGAGCGTATCCACGTGAGGGCCACGGACGGAGACGGCGCACGCGGCGGGTTCGGAGGCCGCAGGTACGAAGTCGAGAAGATAGACAGCGGCTCGTACGAGGACGCATTCGAAGACTTCGAGTCCTTCCTCATGCCCCGAATCGGAGCCGCGCTCCGCTGTCTTACGGCAGACGGGTCGCTCTTCGTCCACCTCGATTCACGCGAGGTTCACTACATCAAGGTGGCGCTCGATCGACTCATCGGCCGCGATCGATTCAAAAACGAGATCATTTGGGCGTACGACTACGGTGGGCGTCCGAAGAACCGGTGGCCAAACAAGCACGACACCATTCTTTGGTACGCATTGAACCCGGACGACTACGTCTTCAACTTCGACGAGATGGATCGGATCCCATACATGGCCCCGGGGCTCGTCTCGAAGGACAAGGCCGAGCGCGGGAAGACTCCGACGGACGTTTGGTGGCACACGATCGTCGCGACCAACGGTCGTGAGAAAACCGGCTATCCGACCCAGAAGCCGCTCGGCGTGATCAATCGCGTGATCAAAGTCCACTCCCACCCGGGCGACGTCGTGCTCGACTTCTTCGCCGGGAGCGGCACTACCGGCGAGGCGGCCGCGTCCCATCAGCGAGGATTCGTCCTCATCGACGACAATCCGGAGGCCGTCGCCATCGCTGCTTCTCGGCTCGCCTCCCACGAGCCCGAGTGCGTGGGGTTCTCGGCGAGGGAACTCGGCCAAGCGGTCCCGATCTGAGCTGCACGGGCGAGCCCGTGGGGCACCTCCTGCCTCTAGCCCTTTTCGATTCGAAGATGGCCTTTCGAACGTGCGGCCATCATCCATCGAGACACCCGGACCGTCGTCCTTGCCGCAGCCGCACCCCGATGGATGAACCCATGCGAACGTCGTCCCTGTCCTTGGTCATGCTTCTGCTCGTCGTCCCCGGCTGTATTCGTCCGGCCACCCGACTCGTTTATGCCTCTGAGCCGACAGCGGACGAGTCCGTGCCAGACCAAGGCCCCGTTCGTGAAATCCAAGTTGCCGAGGACACGCCGATCGGAGAGGCCGCCGAGCCAGTGCCCAGCCGCCGCGCGTTGCCCCCCCTTCTGCCGCCACCCGATCCGGTCCTCTTTCGACTTGGCGCAGGCTACGGCGCACTGGGCCAGGTCGACCTTTCGCCGTGTCGCGCGCAGGGCTTGCAGCCCGGGTACATGCGCATGCGCGTCACCTTCCGCCGGTCCGGGCACGTCGTTCGCGCCGCATTGCAGAGCCTCCTTCCGCAGCCGGGCGAAGCGCTTGCCTGCGTGGGCGATGTGCTCGAGACAGCCATGGTGCCGGCCTTCGACGGCGACGACGTAACCCTTTCCAGAAGTGTATTCGTCAATTGACCCATAGGCTCAAGACAGCGTGGGGGCTATCGGCGCGTTTGCCGGCCGGGCACGTCGGGCGCGGCGCTCAGGCGGCAAGATGTCCGCACTGTCTCTCGTTGGGGAAACGAGTCTACCCGTTGGGTTCGCGAGTCAGCGCGAGGGGGTCGTGCGTCAACGCGAGCGGTTCGCGCGTTGTGCGAGGGGTTCGCCGGTCGACGAGACTGGGTCGCGAGTCTGAGAGAAGAATGCAGCCGTTCGCAATGTCCCCGGATAGACTGCTCACCCGATGGCATGGGTCAGAGTTCCGCCCGAGAACCATTCCCTCTTCCACGCAGCCCTGCCAAAGGATGCGGGAGTCGAGACCGTGCCGATGTTCGGTGGGGTCGGGGCGAAAGTGAACGGTCACATGTTCGCGGGTCTATTCGGCCGATCCGTAATGGTCCTTTTGACCGAGTCCGATCGCGCCGCTGCGTTGAAGCTCGCGGGCGCCGCCCCGTTCGACCCCATGGGGAACCGACGCGTCCGCAGCGAAAAGGTGATGTTGCCCGAGAGCGTCATGCACGACCCCGCGAAGCTCCGCCGGTGGATCGCCCGTGCCTTCAAAGCCGCCGTGTCGCTGCCCGCAAGGGCATCGAAGATGCGCGCTCGCAAAGCCAGCAATCCAGGAAAGACGCCCGCGGGGTCCGGCGTCCCGGCGAAGCTCGAAGAGACCCCCGCGCGAGCGTTCGCGCGGGTCGTCGAGGCCCTGATGAAAGGCGGAGCGCGCATCGAGCCTCCAACCGAATCGCGGCGCGCGTTTGGCTCGAATGGCATCAAAGTAAACGGGAAGATCTTCGCGATGCTGGTGCGGGGGAGTCTCGTGCTCAAACTGCCGCGGAGCCGGGTCGAAGCGATGATCGCCGCCGGTATCGGGACTGCGTTCGATGCCGGGAAGGGAAAACCGATGAAGGAGTGGGTCGTCGTCCGGGCGCCCGACGCGACGTGGATTTCGCTCGCCCGTGAAGCGCGCGCGTTCGTCGAAGGATCTCGAAAGGGCTAGAGCACCGAACGGTTTGACCCCCGGCGGCTTTGCCGCGATTTGTGTCGCGATGGCACGCGACCGACGAGGACTTGCGCGGCTAAGCGGGCCCCATGTCATCCACACCGTGTCATCCAAACGGGTGATTGACCGGGGTACCTCCTCGTGAATACATGAAGCGGCATCGCGCGGTACGCGCCTTCTTGCCGGCTTGGCCGGCGCTCAGGGGAAAATGACATGTCGACGAATCTCATTCGGCAGTGGATGGCGCTTTCCGTGGCTGCAGCCCTCACCGATTGCACGGTCGAGGCCACGCCCTCGGACGGCACCATTCCGACGGACAATGCGGGTTCGAGCTCCGGCGCAAACGTCCCGGCCCAGGGCGCCTCGCAACCGGCCGGCATGCAGCCCGGCACGCCCGGCATGCTCGGCTTCACGGCGTCGAACGTGGCGTCCGCGACGCCCCTCGTCACGAGCGGTGATTGGGTCTTCAGCACGCAGACGTGCGGCAGTTCCACCGCAAAGATCGATACGACCAAGGGGGTCGTCTACGGGTGCGACTTGGGGGTCGACTTGGGGTCGCAGTCTTTCACGTACACGGCCATCACGCAAAGCGACATGTCCCTGGGATCGCTACCAGCCGCCCTATTTGTCACCAACAAGTTCACGATACAGCCTGGAATTACCGTTACCGTCGTGGGCAATCTTCCTCTCATCGTAGTCGCCCTCGACGACGTCAATATCGGAGGTTTGCTGGATGCTTCCCGGGGCGTCGCCGGCGGCGCGATCGACAACCGCGGGTTCATGAAGGGCAATGGTCCAGGAGGCGGAGGCCCGGGGATGGATGGATCGGGGGGCGGCGCCGGCGGTGGTTTTTGCGGGCTAGGCGGCGCCGCGGCGGGCAACGGGGGCATCGGCGGCACTTCGTATGGCAACGCGAGCAACGTTCCCCTCCTCGGCGGCTCCGGCGGCGGAAGCGCGGGTCAGGCGTCCGGTCCCGGTGGCGGAGCGGTGCAGATCGTCTCGGCGACCGCTTTGCAGGTGACCGGCTTGGGCGCCATCCAGGTCGGTGGCGCGGGCGGATCCTGGGGAGGGAGCGGAGCAGGGTCGGGCGGCGCCATCCTGCTCGAGGCGCCGACCATCAGCATCGCCGGCACCTTGGCTGCAAACGGAGGCGGCGGCGGAGGGGGCAACGGGATCTGCAACCCCGGGCAGGACGGCCAGCCGAGCGCGACGCCCGCGGCCGGCGACACCTGCCCCGCGAATCCCGGGGGAGCTGGATCAGCGGGACCGGCAATCAACGGGACCGCGCCGGCGAGCGGCACGCTGGGCGGCGGGGGCGGGGCGGCCGGTCGCATCCGTTTGAACACGATGAGCGGTGCCGTCACGATCGGGTCCAGCGCCATCATATCGCCGTCACCGACTACCACGTGCGTCACGCTGGGAACGATCGCTCCTTAGTACAGCGGCCCGCACGAAGGTGATCAGCCAGCTCCCCAGAGGAAGAGTCGCGTTGTCGTTGGAAGGCCCCGCAGGATGTGCGCCGGCCGCGTTCTGAGAGCCCCCCTCAGGTCCCCCCGCGGGCGCGGGGGGACATTCCACGAATTCCTGAGCAAGAGCCGAGCCGTACGCGAGCGCCCTCCGTCGCGCGGGCTTCCGTCAAAGCTCGATCGGCAGGCCGAGGTGCCGTCGATACACGAGATCTCTATGCTCACGCAGCGCGACTGGCACCGCTGCGGTCAACTCGGGATAGGCTGTGTCGAAGGCGTGCCGCATCGCTGGATGCATGCCGGGACACTGCTCGGGCGGGAGCGGTGCGAAGGGGGCAAGAGCGGTTGCCACATAGATATCCAAGACGCTCAGTCGATCACCAAAAAGGTGCTTCTGTCCGCGCGCGTCGTTCGCTTCTACGAGTCGTCCAAATCGCTCCAACACCGACGTCACGCGCTCCTTCGCGACCGCAGCACGCTCCGGTGCGTAGCCGTACTTCGGCGCGAGATAGCTTGCCAAGCGCAACGGGAAGCCCTCGCGGCCCTCCGTGGTCAAGCCGCGGTGAATCGCAAGCAGCCGGCCACTCCAAACGAGCCCGCCCTCGCCCAGCAGCTCGTGCGCCAGACCGAAAGTCCGTATCCGCTCGTCGGCATCGACAGGAACGAGGCGCGCGTGGCCGCCAAGCCGCTCCGCAGCCTCGATGATCTCGCTCCAGTGCGCCCGCGGCGGTTCGGCATCAATGAAGAGCGCCGGTGCATTGTGGAAGCCAGTCCATTGCTTGACCGCCGCGTCGCTCGGCAGGAAGCGCACGAGCATGACGTCGATTCCCTTTGCGACGAAGATGCCCTTCGCGGCCTCCGACCAGGGGCTGGGAGTCGCGCCCATGACGACGAGGCGTACGCCCGGCGCGGCGCGCGCCTCCTCGATGTCCACGAATTTCATGGTCTGCAACGGTAGTCCTGCGGCGTCGCGTAGTCGACGCATTTGGCGTTGGCTCCGAAGACTCGAGGGCGCCCGCAAGATCATGCGTAATCACTTCAGGTTTTCATTGGGATCGGGAGTATTCCCCGCGGGAATCGCAATGAAAAATTCGTGGGTAAGGCTGTCGGTCGCCGTCGTCGTGACCGTCACCAGTTGCCCCGCTTGAATGTGTCGAAGTTGATCCGCGGAAATGGAGATGCCGTGGGTATGACCGCGGGTGACCGTGGTCGTGTAGGAAGCGCCCCCCTTGGGCGGGTTCGACAGATCGGCCGCGAGCACGCATACCGCGTGGGTGTGTGCTTCCGTGATCGTCGAGGTGGGTTGGACCGCGCACGGGCCGGCCGGTGGAGAAGGAGTTGTCGACGACGAGCCGCAGGCGGTCATCGGAATCATCATGAGCAGCAACACAGGCGTCGATTCGAGCAATTGTCGGCGGGTGTGCGTGCCTCGCCAAGGCTTGCCAGACACGTGCCGAGACCGAAGAGGAGTCCGCTTCGTAAACGTGCCAATCCGAATCCAGGCGCATCACCCTTTCAATGCGCAAAGGCTGAAGCCGGCCGCACACGCGCGGCTGGCGCTCGTGCGCGACGCAGCCGCAAGGCTGAGGCGTGCTACCGGCGCGGACACACCGCCTTGACCGCTGCGAAGGCCTTGCCCCGGCGGATGTTCGGCTTCCCAATGCGCCCGGTGCGCCTTTGGGCCCGCGCCGGTGCTCCACGCTGCAATCTATAGATTCCTTTGGTCGGCCCATGGCTGGACATCGCCAATCGTCGGCAGTGTGTGACGGGCTGCTGGAGCCGCGATGCAGCTCGCCGGCGACGCGGAGCGACCCGTGTTGTGGAGACCGAGTCCCCGCCCTTCGAGCTCTGGCGCGCGGCTCCAGAACCGCGTGCTACGGCGGGCTGGCCGCTGCTCGCCGAGCTGGTCCGGTCGCGCTTGATTGTGGACGACGAGTCTTGGAAGAGTCCGCCGGTGCTTTCCAGACGCCAGGCGGCATTCGTGGCCGCCTTCTTCCTACCCGCGTGCGGCCGGATCGGGGATTCCTACGTGGTGCACCTCGACCCGGCTTTCACCACCGATGAACAGGCCTCCGTCGTGGCCGCACTCGGCTCGTGGGACGCGACCGTCCCTGTTCACTTCACAGTAGAGATCGGCCCATGCTCGGGCATCCACGGAGGGCAGATCTGCGTCCACGCCTCCAACCACGCTGAGATCGCGATCAAGCAATCGGCCGTGGACGGCGTCGGCGTCGGATTGACGCTCCGTGAGCAGACATGGGGTTACGCGGTCGATGGCGGGGAGGTCTTCTTCGACATGCCCACGATCGAGGCGAACTATGTCACGGACTTCCAACGGATTGCAGCTCACGAGATCGGGCACGCGATGCAGCTCGAACACAACGCGCCCGGTAACTTGATGGCGCCGATGGTCACCGACGATGCGTCCGCCCCGACGTGCACAGACGACCTCCAATGGTTCGATGTGCGCGGTGAGCGCGCACCGGCCTGCTCTGAATAAGGCGGGCTCGCTCGGGCGGGCTCACCCGCGCTCCTATGGAACTCTCGTCGGGGCACTGCCATTGCACAACGGCTCGGCCCTGAAGGAGGAATTCATGAAAAAGACTTCGATCATTGTTCTGGCGCCGGTGCTTGGGAGCCTTGCCATCGCGGCGTGTACGAGCACCACGAGCTCGCCCGTCGTGGCGTGCGGGCCTGACAACGTTGCCACCACGAACTGGGACGTCGTCGTCACCACGGAGTACGAGGCCGCTTGGTACTACGCCTCGCTCGATCCGATCCCGCTCGGTTACTACGCCGCTTCCGTGACGGTGGCGGCCGGCTCCGATTCGACCACGGCGCCCGACGCATCGGGCGCGGACGCCGTCGTGGTGGCGACCGGGGAGAGCGCCGCGAGTGCCGTCGCATCGTCGGTGGCTAATTACTTTCCCAACGGGTGCGCGACCGCGTCCGCCAGCGGAAACGTGGTGACGTTCGCGCTAAACAACTGCACGGGGCCGTTCGGCCTGGTGGCGGCCACTGGCACCGTCGCCGCGACCCTCACCGTCGCAAACAACGCCGTTCAAATTCAGCTCGCGGGCAACAAGATCGCCGCCAACGGCGCAACGATCAATCTGGCGACGTCTGGCACGCTCACCCAGGTCAATGGGCAGAAGACGCTCCAGGCCACGTCGCAGACCACGGGCACGGGCCCGGATGGCAACAGCGTTGCCCATACCGGCACATACACGCTCGTCTGGCCGACCGGAACCGGGTGCGCAACGATCAATGGCACTCTATCCGGCATCGGCTCGGGCGCCTACTCCGGCACGAGCACGCAGATTACCAACTACGTCACGTGCAACAGCAAGTGCCCGCAGTCGGGTACGGCGACCAGCTCGTTCAACGGAGGCACTGCCACGCTCACCTTCAACGGGACCAGCAGTGCCCAATGCACGGCGAGCAACGGGACGAGCGCGAGCGTCCCGCTCAACTGCCGATAGGAGGAGGCGTAAGGCCGCCGCGAACGCGGCGCCGCAATGGGGACGGGGCCGCAGCCACGAGGACCTTCGAGGCTGCGGCCAGCCCTTTCCCGACTACAAGCGTTTGGCGTTCTCGCGCGTTTGTGACGCGTCGAACGGCTCTGCGGACTCCCCAAACTCCGCGCAGACCGGGCAGCGGCCATCGACCGCAACCTCCACGAACCACAATGGAGTGAGTTTGGCGCCGATGGCCACGCCGAGGCTCCCATCAGTCCGACTCAGCCCGGCGCATCCCCCGATGGACGCCCAAGCGGCGCCGTCTCGTCACGATTTGATTGCATCAGAAAACACGGGAGGTGACAGATGACCACGGTAGTTCGACGATTACTGAAAAAGGCGATGCCCTCCTTGGCCACGACGGCCATTGCCCTCGTCGCCGCCTCGCCAGCGCTTGCACAGGCGCCAGGCAAGAAGCCGAACATCCTCGTGATCATGGGCGACGACATCGGTTGGTTCAATATGGGCTCTTACAATCAAGGCACCATGCTGCAGACGACGCCGCACCTCGACAGGTTGGCGGCGGAGGGCATGCGGTTCACGGACTACTACGCTGAAGCGAGCTGCACCGCGGGCCGCGCCAACTTCAT